>CALLZZ010000341.1 GCA_937858235.1 uncultured Clostridia bacterium | reverse complement strand
CAGTCAGTCGACGCCCGAAAGCTGGCCCTGTCCCTTCTGCTCAACGAGAACGGTAGTTTATGTCATTTAACCAAAAGTCGGTTGTTTGTATTTGTGTGGTGTCTATATGAGATTATAAGTTGAAAAATAAACATATGGTTCTGTGTTAAGGGCAAACTTGCCGAAAGGTAAGGACGCAAAGTCGAGGGTCTAAGGTGCGAGAGTACGATGACAGCCTGACTGCCGTAAAGGATTGCGTATTAGACCTGCCCTTTTTGCGGCAGGTCTTTTCATAAATATGTCAAAAAACGAGGCGCTTACCCGCCCAACAAAAAAAAAACGTGAGTTTGGCGGGTCTATTCTTATGCCTGAATAAAGCAGTGTTTCAACCCTCCGGACTTACAAGTTTGGAGGGCTTTTCTATGCGCATTCGATATGCTCTGAACTTCAGGCGACCGCTGCTCAGCAGCGGTCGAGCGTGATGAAGCGGACTACAATCCGCTGCTAATCGCTTTTCTAACCGGTAGCCTGTCAAAAAAAGCCTGTGCTTCTTATGGAATAGGTGCGGTTATCAGCACGAACCAGCAGAGCATGTAAATCATGAAACAAATTCAAAGAGCGTACTTATGGGCATTTATGCCTATCGGTGCGCTCTTTGTTTGATGCACAGCATTATTTCAAGGTGCCGCTCTCCGCCGCTTGTTCTTCATTTCTGAGTTTCAACAATCACGAAATGGAGGACAAGCCTTATGGCAAAGTATCAAAAGAAAATGGATTACCAAGCAAAATATCCCGGTGTGAGCAAAGAAATCATTGAGGTTTTGGAGAAAAGCGACCGACAGATGGAGTATCTGCAGTACGACATCAAGGTCGAGCGTTGTCAAGTCGATTCTGTCAGCGGTACCATTACATATCTCCCCAGCCGGGAGGACTCCTACGAGCGGCTTCTGGAGGAAAACAGGCAGTTTGCCGCCGATGGCGAGGATGTGGACGATGCTGCGATTAAGACCTTGATGATTGAAAAAATGCTAACCTGCCTCAAGCACCTCAACCCTGAGGAACAGAAGTTGATCACTGCTCTGTTTTTCGATGATAAAAGTGAGCGTCAGATGTCGGGAAAAACAGGCATCGCCCAACGAACCATCCATGACCAGAAGATAAAAATCCTGGCGAAACTAAAAAGACTCATGAATGAATGAAGCTTCCGGCTCTCCCTCGCTGAATAAAGGCGAGAGGGAGCTATCTTTTTACCCTTATTGCACTGTGATTTCCGTATGATTAGGAAACGGGAGCTTGCTTTCATTCGCTTCTCCGTATATACTAAAAGTTAATACAATACGGAGGGCAAGTATGCTTGATTATATTTCCGTCCAGCAGGCTGCTGAAAAATGGGAAATTTCAGAGCGCAGAATACAGAAGCTTTGTGAAGAGAACCGTATTGAGGGCGCTGTCCGCTTTGGTCACGCATGGGCGATCCCAAAGGATGCGGGAAAACCTATGGACGCAAGACGAAAGAAAACGGAGCGAAAGGAGTGAGCCGGAATTGTATCGGATCACCATTGTCGAAGACGACCCCGTAATTCAGGAGGAACTGTCAAACCTGTTACAAAGCAACGGGTATGAAGTAACTGTCATCACTGACTTTTCAAGGATAGCCGAAGCTGTAAAAAACGACATCCCGCATTTGATTTTGCTTGACATCAATCTTCCCGTGCAGGACGGCTTTAAAGTGTGCTCGAAAATACGGACGTTTTCAAATGTGCCCGTCATTTTCGTCACAAGTCGGAACACCGATATGGACGAACTGAACAGCATCATGCTGGGTGGCGACGGTTTCATTACAAAGCCATATAATACGTCGATTCTGCTGGCACGGATTGCCTCGCTTCTGAAACGCGCCTATCCGTACGAGCAGGCCGAAACAATGACATATCAAGTTGCAGGAGTAAGCGTTGATCTTGATCAGAATACGGAATTGGAGAAGCTGAAACAGGACGCCGACGTGAAACGTTTTGATGCTCTCCTTGTCACCAGCCTGTTCCATATTCATCGTGACCGCCGTCAAGCGCTTGCCTGGGTGCGTGAATTTCAAAGCTTGGGAATTGAAGTCTTTTCTCCTTTGGAAGGACATATTTCCGGCTCTGTAAAGTAAACATGAAAGGATAGCGCGCGGGGACGGCGAATTTCATCA
>CALLZZ010000340.1 GCA_937858235.1 uncultured Clostridia bacterium | reverse complement strand
AAATCTGGCTGGCGGCGATGCAGTCTCCGCCGGGCGAATTGATCCAGATGGTGATAGGGCCGCTTCCCGCAAAAAGCTCCTCGCGGAACGCGGCCGGCGTGATATCGTCATCGAACCAGCTTTCCTCGGCAATCGTGCCGTACAGTTCAAGGACCCGCTCTGCGGACGGCTCTTCGCCCGTCTGATTTGTCCACTTCCAAAAGCGGCGAGCCGCCGCCGGCATTTCGCGCCTGTTTTCTGATGCGGACTTCAGACTCTGTACCTGCGTCTGGTGCTGATTCTGGTTCTGTAGATTGGTATTCATCGGATTGTTCCTCCTCTCTGTTGTTGTCTGTACCCGCGAAAGCGCCGGCATCGGCAAGCTTGGTCATGGCGCCGTTGATGAGATACAAATCTCCGCCGTCCTCTTTCGGGATGCGGTCGAGGTTCTCCAGTTCCCGGATGTCGTTGGCGCTCATCCAGCCATTCTGCCTTGCCGTTGCGTAGCCGTTCATGCGGCTGGCGTAGTCGCCGCGGAGCAGGCCCTCCACATTGAATTTCACGAAATAGGTTTTCTTTTCATCAGGAGTCAGGAGCCGCCGCTGAATGGACTGTTCCCAGCGAATGACCCACGGGTCCAGCGTGTACTTCACAAACTCCAGACTCTGCTGTTCAATGTTGGAGAAGCTGGACTTTTCCAGGTCGCCCACCATGTGCGGCGGCACACGGAAGATCCGCGCAATCTCGTTGATCTGGAACTTGCGTGTTTCCAGAAACTGCGCCTGCTCCGGTGAAATGGAGATGGGCGTGTATTTCATGCCTTCCTCCAGCACGGCGATCTTGTTGCTGTTCGCCGAGCCGCCGAAGGTCTGCTGCCAGCTTTCACGCACCTTGCTGGGGTCCTTGATGGTGCCGGGATGCTCCAGGACACCGCTCGGCGCCGCGCCGTTGGCGAAGAACTTGCTGCCGTATTCCTCTGTGGCAATCGCAAGCCCGATGGCGTTCTTTGCCATTGCGATGGGCGAATAGCCCACCAGCCCGTCAAAGCCAAGCCCCGGAATATGCAGCACATCGGAAGGCTGAAGAATCACCATACTGCCTTTCATGGTGTGCGCCTCATCGGACGACCGCTGGTACTGGTAATACAGCTGTCCGTTCGTGTCCCGGTTGACCGTCATTTTATTCGGCATCAGCGGATACAGGGCAATGACCTGTCCTTTGCCGTTGCGGATAATCTGGGCATAGGCGTTTCCCCATAACAAAAGATGAGTCATCAGCGTTTCACGGAACACGAATGAACTCATCTCCGGATTCGGCTCGTCATGGAGCAGAAGGTATAACGGATGGCCGATGGCTTTTTCCTTGCCGCCGTCCTCTTTGTAACGATAGAGGTGGAGGGGAAGCCCCGCAATCGCCTCCGACAGGATGCGCACGCAGGCATACACCGCCGTCATCTGCATCGCGGAGCGCTCGGTCACCAGCTTGCCGGAGGAAGAGCCGCCGAGATAAAAGGCATAGTTGCTGCCCGGGGTTCTGTTTTCAGGCTTATCCCTTGAGCGGAACAAGCCGCTGAAGATTCCCATAAAAATCTCGCTCCTTCCTAAAACACCAGAAGCCCTCTGGTGTCGTAAACGCTTTCGCCCGTATCGTTGCCGCAGCGGATGGCACGATCCAGCGCCATAATCGTGGCAACCGCGCCGTCAATCTTTTCGGTTGATTTTTCCTTGTCCGCCTTGATGTTGCCGGCGGGGTCGGTGCGGATGTAGATGTTATCCATGTTCCATCTAAGAACAGGGTTACCGCCGTGGGCGATTTTTTCTTCCAGCACCAGCTTCATCAGTTCCTTGGTGGGCGGGGACATATCCTTAAAGCCCTGCCCGAACGGAATAACCGTAAAGCCCATGCCCTCAAGATTCTGCACCATCTGCACAGCGCCCCAGCGGTCAAAGGCAATCTCCCGAATATTGAAGTGCTCTCCGAGCCGCTCAATGAATTTCTCGATGTACCCGTAATGTACCACATTGCCCTCCGTGGTCATGATCAGTCTCTGCCGCTCCCATAAGTCATAGGGAACATGGTCCCGGCGGACACGCAGAGCGACCGTTTCCTCCGGTATCCAAAAATATGGGAGAACGCTGTATTTATCCGCTTCATCCTGCGGCGGGAACACCAACACGAACGCCGTAATGTCCGTTGTGCTGGAGAGGTCAAGCCCGCCGTAGCAGACGCGCCCTTCAAGGCTTTCCTCGTCGACGGGGAACGCGCAGGCGTCCCATTTCTCCATCGGCATCCAGCGCACCGACTGTTTTACCCATTGATTGAGGCGCAGCTGCCGGAACGCGTTCTCCTCGCCGGGATTCTGCTTTGCGGAATCACAGGCGGCTTTCACCTTGTCGATGCCGACCGTGATGCCCAGGGAGGGGTTGGCTTTCTTCCAGACCTCCGGATCCGTCCAGTCCTCATCCTCCGCCGCACCGTAAATCACGGAATAGAAGGTGGGGTCGACCTTGCGCCCCGCCTGGATGTCCAGGGCTTTCTGATGCACCTCATAGCAGATGGAATTTGTATCATTGCCCGCCGTCGTAATCAGAAAGTACAGCGGCTGCATCCTTGCGTCGCCGGAGCCCTGCAGCATGACGTCAAACAGCTTTCTGTTGGGCTGGGTGTGCAGTTCATCGAATATCACGCCGTGGGTGTTGAAGCCGTGCTTGTTCGCTACATCCGCCGAAAGCACCTGATAGAAGCTGTTGGTCGGCTTATACACCAGTTTCTTCTGCGATTCCAGTATTTTTACGCGCTTGGCAAGCGCCGGACAAAAGCGCACCATGTCCACGGCAACATCAAATACGATTTTCGCCTGATTCCGGTCGGAGGCACAGCCGTACACCTCGGCGCGCTCCTCGCCGTCGCCGCAGGTGAGGAGCAGCGCAACCGCGGCCGCCAGTTCCGATTTGCCCTGTTTCTTCGGTATCTCGATGTATGCCGTGTTGAACTGCCGGTAGCCGTTCTTTTTCAAAATGCCGAAGATGTCCCTTACAATCTGCTCCTGCCAGTCAATGAGTTCAAATGGCTTGCCTGCCCATGTGCCTTTGGTGTGGCAGAGGGATTCAATGAACAGGACAGCATAATCCGCGGCTTTTTCATCGTAGCGCGAGGTTTTTTCCATGAATCTGGTAGGCTTGTATTTCTTCAGCTTTCGCACGGCGTACCGCCTCCTTTCCGTAAAAATGCGCACAAAAAAGGCGGCGGACTGTTTTGTCCGTCACCTTTTGGCTGAATGATTTTGTTGATGCTACGCGCAGAAAATCTGTACCGCATCCCTTAAAAACACGGCGCATCCGGGCGCGATGGCGTCATAATACGCGGTGAACCGCGGGTCATCCACATACATCTGCGCAACGCCCCTGTGCGCTTCTTTGCTGTAATGGTCCCAGTAAAAGCAAAGCCACTTCTTATGGAGTTCGCAGGCTTTCTGCGCCAGTTCGCCGCCGGGGTCGCCCTGCTCTAAGGCCGCCTTCAGGGTGTTGTTCAGTTCCTGCGTCAGGGCTTCCAGTTCGCCGT
>CALLZZ010000339.1 GCA_937858235.1 uncultured Clostridia bacterium | reverse complement strand
CTGGAGGATACCGTCCAGAAGCTCTATGAAAAGCACGTTCCGCAGGCCACCCGTGAGTACATTGACGATAAGCTCTCCCGTGAGGCCGCCGCCAAATCCAAGCCCAAAAGACCGGTTCGCCCTGCTACGGCAAGCAGCGCTGAAAACAGTATGGCGTAGGCAGGCAACGCTATCCGGGCGTGTGGGCGGCTGTGTTGCCCTGTGTGGCCTTTTGGCAAGCATGGTGGCATCCTGATACCAATTAGCCGCATACCGCCCACGTTGCGCCCGTGTGGAGAGAATGTGAGGAAGCCCCTGATAAGGCGGCGAAATGCTCAGAATAAGGGCGTTCCGGTTGGGTCGAAAGTGGTGCAGGTTAAAGGGTTTATGCTGCTTTGGCAGCATAAACCCGGAAAACACCGACCGGCAAAGCCGTTCGGGGATTGCAAAGTGACATAACTTTCCGCCCAGACCTCCGATTTGTTATGCTGTGTTCAGAAAAAAGCAAGGGAAACCGGGCATTTGCGGGGCTTACTCTGCATACCGGGGCAAAAACCACAGAGAAAAGGAGGCATTATGGCAAAGGAACCGAAAAAAGTCCGCACCGGCTTTTATATTGAAAAGGAAGTGCTGGATCGATGCGATGAGCTACTGGAGCAGGCCAATGTGAAATCCCGAAATGAATTCGTCACCGAGGCGCTGAAGTTTTATTGTGGGTATCTCACCTCGAAAAAAATTGAAAACTATCTGCTGCAAAGCCTATCCTCCGTCCTCACCGGCACAATCCGGGACACGGAAAACCGTCTGGCCAGAATGGATTTCAAAATAGCCACAGAGCTGTCCAAGCTCTCTCATGTGGTGGCATATACTCACGCCGTTGACGAGCATGCGCTCCAAAGCCTACACTTAAAATGTGTGGAAGAAGTAAAAAGGATCAACGGTGCGGTTGATTTCGAGGATGCATATAACTACCAAAAGCGGCGAACCTAAAATGATAGGAATTATTTGTTTCTTTTGGGTATGGACTATGGAAATACATTCGTTTATGGTGTGTTGCGAAAGGAGGTAAAAGTGCAATGGAGAAAAATGAAATCTTTGAAACAGCTATCCGTGAACTGACGGAAGCTGCAATCAGCAAACGCAAGGAAACCCTCAATGACAGCGAACAGCAGCTCTATGCTGAGGTGATGGCTCTCAGCTCTCAAGCTCGTGAGATTGTCAAAACGCTACCGGCGGATCAGCAGAAAATTCTCACCGATTATTTTCAGAAAACCAATTTGATTGCCGACCATGAGTGCCAGCACCTCTATGTGCAGGGTGCAAAAGACTGCGTGGAGCTGTTGAAAAAGCTGGGTGTACTGTAAGGAACATAGGTGGGCGGCCTCTGCGTAAGCAGGGGCTGTTTTACATAGACAAAACTGTTTAATGATTTCTTTAGGATTAAATGATATAATATCTTATAAAAAAACATAAATTCAACAAAAAAGATAAACAGGAATTTGAACGGAGGGATTACATGGTAAGTAAAACTGATGCCATTGAGATAATAACATACGCTGAAGAAAATGGAATTAACATATGGATTGATGGCGGTTGGGGAGTAGATGCATTATTAGAAGAAGAAACAAGAGCACACAACGACATTGATATATTTGTGGAAGAAAGTAATAGTAAAAAGTTTGTTGAGATATTAAAAGAAAAAGCTTTTGTTGAAGTTACAGAAGCATATACCACCACATCTCACACGGTTTGGAAGGATACTAAAGATAGGATAATTGACCTTCATATATTTAAGTTCAACGAACAAGGATACATTGTTTTTGAAGGAGAAGCATATCCTCCAAAAGTATTTAGTGGTATTGGGAAAATAGGCGATAAAATGGTCAGATGTATTGATGCTGAAAATCAAGTGTTATTTCATCTGGGCTATGAGCATGATGAAAATGATATACATGATGTAAAACTATTGTGCGAGAGATTTAATATTCCTGTTCCGAGTGAATACAAGTAACTGACAAATCCCAATTTGTCGAATATCTAACATAATTGTTTTCAATCCTAAGAGCGATCATTTACCACGTGGTCGCTCTTTTCTTTTACCCAAAACGCAGAAAGGAGGCGTTGCTATGCCGAAAATCATCTTCACCTCGCAATATATGCGGAATGCCCCGCCAGCCCAGCTTGAAAATTATGTGAAGTACATCGGAACCCGTGAGGGTGTTGAAAAGATTGATGAAAGCAAGCGGCTGCTTCCTGCTACCGTAAAGCAACAGCAGCTTATCAACCAGCTACTCCATGACATTCCTTCTGCCAAAGATATGCTGGAGTACGCTGATTACTGTGAGAACCCCACCATCGGCAATGCTACCGAATTCATCTCCCTTGCCTTGGAACAGAATCTCAACCTCATCGGTAAGCGGGAAAATTATGTGGAGTACATTGCTGGCCGTCCCCGTGTGGAGCGAATCGGTGAACATGGCCTGTTTACCGATGCAGGCGTTCCGGTGGTGCTGGCTCAGGTGCATGAGGATGTATGCAATCACAAAGGCGCTGTCTGGACTCATGTCATCAGCCTGCGCCGGGAGGATGCCGCAAGGCTCGGATATGACAGCGGTAAGCAATGGCGGGATTTACTCCGCAGCAAAAAAGCGATGCTCTGCAAACATATGAAAATCGACAGTGAGAATCTGCGATGGTATGCTGCCTTTCACAATGAAAGCCACCATCCCCATGTGCATCTCATGGTTTACTCCGCCAAGGACAATGACGGTTTCCTTACCGAGCCTGCTATCGAAGCCATGCGCTCAGAGCTGGCGCATGATATTTTCCGTCAGGACTTCGCTCATATTTATGAGCATAAAAACGAAGCCAGAACCCAGCTCAAGAAAGGTGCCGCTGTAGTGATGGCCGAGCTACTTTCGCAGGTGCAGGATCGTGTCTGTGAAAACAAAGTCATCGAAGCGGATCTACTGCTGTTGGCTCGGCGGCTTCAAAATACAGGGGGCAAAAAGGTGTATGGCTACCTCAAGGCAGATGTGAAAGCTATTATTGATCGCATTGTAGATGAGCTTGCCAAGGAGGAACGGATCGATAAGCTATATCGAGCATGGAACGATTGGCAGAATGAAATCCTCAAGACTTACATGAATAAGCTGCCGCCCCTTCCTCCGCTTTCTCAGCAGAAACAATTTAAGAGCATTAAAAATATGGTGATTGCTGAAGCGTTAAAGCTGGGTAATCACCATTTCTCATTTGAGGATGAATCCGTACCGGAACCGGAGATGTCTGAGCCTGCGGATGTTTATCCGGATGATACTTTTATGGAGCCTTCCGATGTGGTCTTTCATGCCAAATGGAACGAGCAATATAAGCTGGCAAGAAAGTATCTCTACGGCAGCGAGGATGTGCCGCAGGATTTTAATGAGGCGTATCGGCTGTTCATTCTTGAAGCAGAATTTAGAAATGCTCTGGCCATGCATGACCTCGGCAGGATGTTCGCCGATGGCTTAGGCCGTGAGATTGATTTACAGTCCGCACACGCATGGTATGAAAAAGCGCTGGCCGCCTTTTTATCCGAAGAGAAAGAAAAGCCCACCTATCTGGAATACCTCATCGGCAAAATGTACGCCACCGGTCTTGGAACTGAGCAGGACTATGGGCAGGCGGCCTCATGGTTTCAGGAGGCTGTAGAGAAAAATCATAAATACGCCCAATATTCTCTTGGCTGTTTGCATTACCGTGGTCAGGGTGTTGTGCAGGATTATACAGAAGCACTCCGCCTCTATACCCTCTCTGCCAATCAGGGAAATCCCTATGCGGATTACGAGCTTGCCAAGATGTATCGTGATGGTGTCGGTACGCCGGTGGATACCGCTATATCCGATCAGCGTTTCAAAGCCGCCTTTTCCGGATTTTATCGTTTGGAAAAAGATAGCCACGATGATAAACTGCAATACCGCCTCGGTCAGATGCTTTACACCGGAACCGGTACGGATAAGAATATGCGGGTGGCGGTTTCCTATCTGGAAAAATCGGCGCAGCTTGGAAATGTGAATGCCCAATATCTGCTGGGCAAGGTGTGTCTGGAAAACGGTATTGGCAATCCGGCACAGGCGGTGACATGGATGACCAAGGCAGCAGAGGCTGGGAATTCCGGAGCGCAATATGCGCTTGGTAAGCTGTACCGGGATGGTACTCATGTGGAGAAAGATATTCCAAAAGCGGTGGCGATGTTTACTGCTGCCGCAGAACAGAAAAATGAGTACGCCGCCTATCAGCTTGGCAGGCTCTATCTTGCCGGTACGGATATCTCGAAAAATGTTCCGGAAGCGGTCAAGTGGCTTACGCTCTCCTCCACTCTTGGCAATGCCTATGCAGGGTACTTACTGGCGAAGCTGTATCTTACCGGCGATGGTGTTCCCAAGAATGTCGGTGAGGCAATCCGGTTGTTCACCCTATCGGCAGAGAAGAAAAATGAGTTTGCGGCTTACCAGCTCGGCAAGCTCTATCTTCTTGGTGAAGATGTTCCCAAGGATATGGGAGCCGCCATCCGCTGGCTTATCGCTTCCGCTGAACAGGGAAACCAGTTTGCACAGTATGCCCTTGGCAAGCTGTATTTTTATGATGGGGATGTTCTCCGTGATAAGGAAAAGAGTCTTTACTGGCTGAGGCTGTCTGCGGCGCAGGGCAATGTTTATGCGCAGTATCTGATTGACAACATCAACAGCTATCGCAATCCATCGGTGCTACTGGCCGCCACCCGGCTGATGCATCGGCTGGAAAATCTGTTCTGGGAGGATTACCGTAGAACCGTAGGAATCACAGCCGGTCATATCGACCGCAAGCGCAGACGGAAGCTGCAGGAGAAAAAGCAGGCGCAGGGTCACAAGCGTGACGATCATGAGCCGCAGCAAATTCATTTATGATGGGAGGTTTTTTTGTGTCAGGCTATATCTATTTTACAGGTGAGCAAAAGGAACGAGCCAACTCCGTGGATCTGGTGGACTTTCTCCAGAGGCAGGGTGAAAAACTCCTGCCCTCCGGCAGAGATAAACGGCTGGCCAGAGATCGTAGTATTACTGTCCGTGGAAACCGCTGGTACGATCACTCCGCTCAGGAGGGTAGCTATGCTATCGATCTTGTCAAACGGCTATACAACCTATCTTTTCCGGAGGCGGTCAGCCTGCTGCTGGGTGGTGAGCAAGGTGTGGAATACCGGCAGCACAGCAAAAGCAGTGAGTCAGAACAGCGAAAGCCGTTCGTTTTGCCGCTAGCGCATACCGATATGCGCCGGGTATTTGCTTATCTCATCAAGCAGCGCTGCATCAGCCGGGAGGTGCTGTCTGAGTTTGCCAGAGAAAGGCTGCTGTTTGAGGATGCCGAATACCACAATGCCGTGTTTGTGGGCTTCGATGAAAAAGGCATTGCCCGTCATGCCCATAAGAAAAGTACGGCGACCGGCAGCAGCTTTCGCATCAATGTAGAGGGCAGCAATCCGGTCTACAGTTTTCATTATATTTCTAAAAATCCCTATCCCCATACGCTGTTTGTTTTTGAAGCGCCAATTGATTTGCTGTCATACATCAGCCTACATCCGCAGAACTGGAAGAATGCCAGCTATGTGGCGTTAAACGGTGTGTCGGAACAGCCTATCCTGAATCTGCTGAAGTTGTATCCGCAACTTGACCATGTGATTCTATGTCTCGATCATGATGCGGCAGGTATTGAGGCTACTGAGCGCATCTATGATATTTTAATGGAACATGGGCAGTTTGCAGTAGGTCAGGCGCAATCCAAATATAAAGACTGGAATGAGGATTTGAAAGCACAGCACGGTTTCACACCCATTCCTGCTGAGGAACATCCGCAACTGTTACTTCGTGATGAGCTATGTGAAGAAATTAGTAAATTCACATGGGAATATCAAGGTACCGACTGCTCCGTTGATGTGTTTCGGAAAACACTGCAAAACTGCCGAGGCAATCCACAGCAGAGGAAAAATGCACTGGTGGAACTGGCTGGTCTCTCTGTGCTGGCTGCTGCCAAGGAATACAAGCGCATCAGTTACTGCCGGGATTTGTCTACAGTGGAAAGCGGATTAAAATACAGCTTCAAAGCCTATCAAAACCGTGGCAGGCTGGAAAACAAACTAAGCGACATTGGAAACTTTCTGATGCCGCTTTTTTCATGCTCCCAAATAGAAACACAGAGCGAAAAGAAAAGCCGTGGGGAGAGTTTCGAGCAGCTGGCGTCCGAATGCTTAAAGGGCGCTGTCCTTGCGGAGCTTTCCATTCAGAAGGCGGCAGAAAAGAAACAAAAGCAAGGCGGCTTGTGCTTATCATAGCCGCCTATCGGAAAGGAATTCTCTATGCAGACAACACAAATTGTAACCTTAATTGTAATTGGGCTGGGGATGTTTGCTGTCATCGGCTTCATTTCCCTGCTGGCACATTACTATACCTTAAACGGTATCAAATCCAAGACCGTAGGTGACGGTCAGCATGGTACCGCCCGTTTTGCCACAGAAAGTGAAATCAAACGGACATACGCCCATGTACCCTATGAACCGGAGAAATGGCGGCGTGGGCAAAATCTGCCCGCCCTGCAGGGGCTTGTGGTGGGCTGCAAGCAGAAAGCAGGCGCTACCACTGCCTTGATTGATGACGGCGACATTCATTGCCTGATGATCGGTGCTGCCGGTGTAGGTAAAACCGCTAATTTTCTCTACCCCAACATCGAATACGCCTGTGCATCCGGCATGAGCTTCCTCTGCACCGATACCAAGGGGGATCTGTTCCGCAATTACGCAGGCATTGCAAAGGATTACTACGGCTACAAAATATCGGTGCTGGATCTGCGTAACCCCACCCGCTCGGATGGCGATAACATCCTGCAGCTGGTCAACCGCTATATGGATGCCTATATGGAAAATCCGGAGAACCTCGCTTTAAAAGCCAAGGCTGAGAAGTATGCCAAGATTACCGCCAAGACCATTATCTCCAGCAGCGGCGAGGACTCGGCAA
>CALLZZ010000338.1 GCA_937858235.1 uncultured Clostridia bacterium | reverse complement strand
CCTCCTTTCCGCAAAATTTTAGTGATAGAAAAAATGACGAAGGATTAATCGTCGGGAATCATCCACCGCTCCCCGTCGAAATCCTCAAACTTCTCCGTGGTCACGTTCTGCTCAAAGTAAACCGCCAGCAGCTTCTTGATGTCCTCGCTTCCGGCGCGGCTTGCGATGAAGCCCTGCTCCTTGAGGGATTTTTCAATCCGCGACAGGTAGGGGAACACCTCGTTCTGCTTCTCGTCGCGCAGACGGATGATGATGAGAAACTCGCGGGCGGTCGCCGTCTGCGCCTGTATCCGGTCGAGAAAGGACAGGTCCTTTTCCAGCAGTTTCCGCACCACGGGGTTCTGCTCCTGTTCCATGCGGCTGCGGAGAAACTGCTTGTTGTCCTCAAAATTTTCCCGGCTGTTGAGGCACAGCATCTCAATCTCGGCGATTCCTTTCAGCACCGTCATCAGGGCGTAGACCCGGGCGCTGATGCTTTCTTCGGACAAAACGGAGATGTTGCTCGGCTTGATCATGAAATATACCAGCTCCCCGTGGCCGTAGGTCTGCAGGCTGTAGTCGGTGATCGCCTTGGCGTTCACAAGCTGCCTCGTGGACGCTTTCCGCTTGGCCTCTTTTTTCTTTCTGCTCATAGCTCTCCTTTCCGCGAAATCCGGGACACGGGAATCGCGCCGCGAATTTCGCTATGTTTTTTGCGCAATTCACATGCAGACTCAGCCTGCCCATTCATAGGTCTGCTG
Source organism: uncultured Clostridia bacterium (assembly GCA_937858235.1). GTDB lineage: Bacteria > Bacillota > Clostridia > Oscillospirales > Oscillospiraceae > Onthomonas. The sequence goes on along the minus strand of CALLZZ010000338.1, from coordinate 6,275 downwards.
CCTGCCGATAAAAAAGGCGCAGGCATACCGGAGAAAATCCAGAATGCTTGTGTCCTCAAATCGGATGGTCAGGAAGGCGTAGACGGCGGTCAGAACGATGGGCGGGGCGAACCGCGCCTGCGTCAGCGCGAGAACGGAAAGCAGAGCGCCCACACCGACGACGCCGATATCGCGGAGCTGCCACAGCCAAAGGGTGGCCTTCGCTTTCAGGTTATCTGGGTAAATATACATCGCGGCCTCCTTCAGAACTTCAGACTCATGCCGGGGAATTGCCGCAGCTCCGGCTCCATTTCCTTCGGGTAATAATGAACGTTGGGGCTGTACGCGTTTTTATTCAACGCTTCCGCATAAGCCGCCGCCTGCTCGCTGGTATCGAATTTGATCGGCTCGCCGTTATTCTTGCACCAGCTTTCCGCCGCCCCGCACACGGAACCTGCGCTGCGAACCGCCCATACGCCATATTTCATCCTGTCGATTCCTCCTTGAATTTCTGATTCGGATACTTTTTTGATCGGGATGCCGAGCCTTTCGGCGGCGGCAAGCTCTCCGCGCATTCCCTCGGAGATCCGGCTGCCGCACAGCCACAGCTCGTCGGCAGCCTCCAAAACGCGCAGCCCCATGCGGATGCCCGCCCGTCTTTGAATGGGATCGGAGTCGTCCAGAAGCTGCGGGTACAAAAGATGGACGGCCACCGGCGTACAATTCCGCCGCATTGCAAAACGGCAGGCGGCCTTTGCGAACGCGACGTTTTTCCCCACGTCACCGGCGTACGGCGAACAGATATAGACCAGCCTGCTTCTATTCATTTTGCCACCGCCCGCACTACGGTTCTCGTCATGTTCACGGCGGCCTGCGCCGCATAGACCGTCCCCAGCAGATTCGCCTTGGCACTGGTGTCCAGCCCGAACTGTCCGGCGATCCGGGGGATTTCGCCCGCCGCCAGCATCAGCCCCAGGCCGAGCAGTGCGTGATCCTTCACCACCATCAGCCCGGCGATCAGCACCGTCGCCTGTAAAAACGTCGTCAGGCACAGCCCGACGACCTGTTTGCACCAGCCCACAAAGCCGTCGATATAGCCTCGCGGAACGGAGAACATGTAGAGGCTCCCCACGGCGATCTGGATCAGCAGAATGCCGCCGCGTTTCAGGTTGGCGAAGAACACTTTGATGACCGCGTAGCCCATGAGGATCAGGATAAAGATCAGCATGATCGGGCTGGTGATCATCTTCAGACCGCCAAACACGTTGCTGCTCATGGCCTGTTCCAGATTCCCGGCGTCCTTCAGCGAGGCGATGATGCCTTGCGCCACGGTTCCGAAGTCGGTGCCAAGGCCGGTAATGCCCGCCGTGAAGCTGCCCTGCAGAGAGACCGACAGCTTGTACAGCTCCACCGGCACCGTCGTAAACAGGCTTACGGCCATGAAGCCTTTGATGGCGTTTAAGGCCGTGTCCCGGATGCTGCCCCGCCCGGACTGATACTCGATGGCGCATTCAAAGCAGGCCACCACAAGTCCGACGCCATATAAAGCCCACGCGAGATAGGAGAAGAACAGCACGATGGACTGCACCCAAGGCATATCGAACAGCTCGGCTCCCATGTTTCCCATCTGCATGTAGAAATCGCCGAGGAAGCCCACAATCTGACCGTAGATCCAGTCCACGATCTGGCCGAGGACAGTGTCGGCGACAAAATCCCATATGAACATTTGAATCTCACCCCCTTCATACCCCCCGCCGCCTCCCAAGCACCGGCCGGTTTTTGTTCTCTGATTTATGACTTGACAATCCGCTTTTTCAGAGCTTTAATACCACACAACGGAGGCCGCCGGAATCATTTCAAAGGAGGTATTTGTGTGGCTGATTACAGAAAACTCTACTATAAAATGTTTAACGCCGTAACCGATGCCGAGAAGCTCGTTTCTCAGGCCGCTTGTATGATGCGCACCGTCCAGCGGGAGTGCGAAGAAACATATATGGATGCGGACGATACTCCGCTGCGCCTGACGGATAAGCCGAAAGAGTAAAGCTCCGCTTTTTCCTCCGCTACATTCCTACAACGCTCCAGATATAGAGCGGAGCGGTCAGCGTAAACACCAGACAGGCGAACAGGATCGCCGGTTCCGCCCATTCAAACTGGCCGTGTTTTCTATAGTCGAAATATGCCGTCCCGAGTTTGGCAAAGAAGAACACGGCGAGAATCAGATCGATTGCGGGGAAGACGACATTGTTGACGACGGTTTTGATCTGCTGCGACGCCGTTTTCCAAGTTCCTTCCACCGCTCCCGCCACATTTCCGCTGCCAGCGGCATAGGCCGTAGTGCTGAACATACAAACCAGCAAAACCACGACGCAAAGCACAGGCAGGATTCGTTTCATTTTCATCGTTTTCCACCTTTCCTTCTAAATATTTGAAAAGGAAAAGGCCGCATGCTTCTTATTCTACGAGGCATGCGGCCCTTGTTCTTTTTCTGCCGTTAATCCGGCTTTTGCGGCGCGATGTGCCAGTCCGACCACAAGTTTCCCCGGATTGTCACGGAGTCGGTAAGGTCCATCGAGAGCATGCCGTCCGGAGTCCAGCAGTCGATCAGCCATGTGTACGGCGTATAGACTCCATCCGGAAACCAGATCGGCGTGAAGTGTGTCCTGCGGTTGTAGGTGCTGTACGGATTTTTCCGGAATTCAAACGTGGAATGATAGCCCTTGGCCGTCCGCTCCAGCAGCCGCCAGAAGCTCTTGTACTGAAATTCCGGGAAGTAGGTCACGGCATTCTGCGCATCGGTTACCGCCGAGGACTGGTTGGTGCCGACGCTGGCGGAGACCGTCTGATTGACGCCGTATCCGCTTTTCATGGTTTTACCGGAGGCCGTGGGAGCTTTATCGTCCGGCTGTATTTTCATGGAAGCGGAGAGGCTCGCCTGATACCGGTTGAGGTCAAATTCCCACCAGCCTTTGTCGAGCCAGTCGCCGTCATCCTCCCAATGCCCGCCGCCTTTGCCGTCGCCGTGCCAGTTCCAGTCGCTGCGCCATACCCAATGTTCCTGCCACCAAGGACGCCAGACGCTCCAAGAAGCGGAGGTTTTCTGCGCCATGCCCGGAACGGGCGCTTTGGAGTAGGCATCGTTGCGGTCTTTCGCCGTGGGGTTCGGCGGATCATGCCCGGACAGATCCACAATCTTGGCGGTAACGGTCGTATCGCTGACGCTGCCGCCTCCGGACACGGTCACGGGGATGGTCATAGTCTGCGGCGTGGAAGGCGTTGTCCAGCGTATCCACGCGATCTGGCTGTCGCCCTCCGGATAATACACATTGTCGACCCGCATGCTCCTGCCGCCGACACGGAACGTAACCGTCACCGGGTGATCCGGATCGCTCTGACCGCCGCTGACCGTAACCGCCGTGATGACCTCGGTGCCGACCCGGTATTCATAATTACCGGCGGACACGTCGGGCGGCTCCGCCGCCGCGTCCTTAAACCGGACGACGCCGAGGCCGAGCGAAGAAATGATGTCCGCGTCGGAGGCCGCCTTCGTCGTGCTGCCCGACCATGCCGGATAGCCGAGATCGGCCACCTCCAAAAATATGGCCAGCGGCAGATTCTTATGGGACAGGGACACCATCTTCCTGCGGAGCAGGCCGCCGACCTGTTTATCGTACAGCGCGGCTTCCGTCGCGGTGGTGGCGATCATCACGCCTTGGAACTTGTAGTAGGCGATAGGTTCGATCAGCAGCTTGTATTTGCCGTTGACCAGAACGTCGAAATTCATGCCCGTGAGACCCGCTACGCTGCGGATCACCTGCTCGTCGGTAAAATAGCTTTTGATGGCGTCGATGTTGTTTGTGCCGTTGGTGCTGATGATTTTGGGCAGCGCCTGCGCCGGGTTTTTATAGTTGTATTTTGCGCCCGACGGAGAAAGGCTGCGGCCGCCGCCGTAAGATAACTTGCAGACTTTCCCAAAATGGGACTGGATGTTATTGGGCTTTTTATTGGTCAAATCTATCGGCGTCGTAACAACAGAACGGTCACCGGCCCGAACCACGGTGACGCGCACACCTTCATTGCCGGGAGTCCATGAGTCTGTTTTTGTACCATCTCCCATGCCGCCGCCACCTCCGTCCATATTGCCGTCCCCGATGGCATAAGCCGGGACAGCCGACAGGGAGGAACACAGCAGGACCAGCGCCAGCAAAACACCGAATAACCGTTTCATACAGTGCCTCCTTTGCAAAAGAAAAAGCACGACATTTCTGCCGTGCAATCCCTTAAAATATTCGGTATCTAATCCATTTCCCCGATTTTATTGCCGTTCTCGTACATATCGTCGGCGGTTGAACCGGAACCGCCGGTTTCAGTTACCCAGCCGAATCCGGGCAAATACACTTTACCGTCTTTCTTCTCGCCGCCCTGCAGGGCGCTTTCGGTGGGCTTCTTTTCCGTATCCCCCGGCTTGTATTCCGGAGGCTTCGCCGGATTTTTCGTGTCGGCACCGTCGGCAACTTTTGGCTTTTCCGGCGCCTCCGGCTTGGACACATCCGGCTGCAGCTTCTGCACCGGCTGGTCCGTCTGCGGCGGCGTCGAGTCCACCGGCGCGGAGGACTCCGCGTCATCGGACCGGACGGTCGCTCCTTTTTCCGTCTTGCCCGGTACGCTCACATTCACTTCCGGCGTTGCCTCCGAACCGGTTGCGCCGGAGAAAGGCTGAACATTTTCTGCCGGAAGAGCTTTATGAAACTGCCCCGCGATAGCGACGATCAACACCAGCACAAGGATGCCGCCGCCCGCTATCATCAGCAGTCTTTTCTTTTTATCGCTCATATCAAAACCTCCCTGTCCGATCGGTTTCATTCTTTTCTGATTTTTACCATACTCCATCTTTTTTCACAAGTCCAGAGATATTTGAAACGATCTCAGAACACCTCCGTATATCCCGCCTGCGCCTTCAGGTTGATAACCATCGGCGGCAAAAGCCTGCCCCCGAACCGCACTGGAACCTCTAAACGGATTACGGCGTCCGCCGTGAATTTCCGCGCGTTTTCAGGATCGGATGGGGCGAGAGGGGCGTTTCGGATGCTGACCGACAGGCCGCTGAGCGTGTATTCCACAGCGTCCCCGGCATATTTTATGTGCCTGCCGCCGCTGCTTTTCGTGCCGAGTGTATCGTCAAGGTGGCGGTAAATGTCGCCGTAGTCGAGAGCTTCCTCAAAATCATCCGCATCCGGCCGATACCCCCCGCTGTAACCCTCCCGGACGCCGTGATAGACGTTGGCGTAATTGTCGTTGACCGTCGTCACGATCCCATCCTCTATTGCCTCCCGGACGCCGGAGGCGATGATGTTCAGCCGCATGTATTCCGTGACGCCGCACAGGATGATAACCAACGCCAAGGTAACGGCAATCACCAGAGGAAAGGCCGTGCCATGCCGGTCTTGGATGATCTTTAACAACCGTTTTCGCGCGAAACCGCTCTTTTGAGTCGCAGGCAACGCGCGCTCTTTTTCACAGCAGCCCGGAGCGCGAATTGGATACAGCGTCACGCCGTTCATTTGTGATACACCTCGCTTTTGCCGCTGGCCTGCGCCCGCAGGGTGACGGGGAAGGAGCCGAAGCCTCCGAACAGGCCGAGATCTTTCCGGAGCGTAACGGTGACCGTGACTTCCTCATTGAGCTGGATGTCGCCGGTCTTTGACCACGAGATATCCGGATCAAGGCCGGTCTGCTCCCGGAGAACAGCGGCCCTGCGGCTGGTTTCGCTGCCGACGCAGCCGGTGATTTCCGCTTCCCGGCACAACTCCGACGCAAAGGTGTCGAGCTGATTTTTAGCGATAAACACAGGAAACACCTTGACCGCCAGAGCGACGACCAGCATGGCGCACAGCACCAAAACGCAGATGTCGATATACCCCTCGCCGCGCCTGTCCTTCAGTTTTTTCAGCACATCCGCACCCCCTCGGAGAAGGCGCTGCCCCGCGTCCCATCCTCCAAGGCATAGAGCTGCTCCGCTTCGCCCTTGTCCGCAATCGTCCAGAGGACATGGTTCATTTCCTCGCCGTGCGCCGTGTTTTGCTCCAGCAGCCACTGATCCCGTACCACCTCCAAGGGATTTTCAAACCGGAGCAGGTATTCAAGGCTTTCCGCAGGATAGCAGCCGTCGTGCAGTTCCTCATAAACCAGCTTGGCTGCGGCGATTTCGGCGGCCTGCTCAATCAGATCGGGGACGGGCCTGCTTTGAAGCTGCCGGATATATGCCTGATAATTGGCCTCCAGCCTGTCTTGGAGCT
>CALLZZ010000337.1 GCA_937858235.1 uncultured Clostridia bacterium | reverse complement strand
TTGTCCTCGCTGCTCCGGTTGCAGGACTTGCTGCTGTCGGTGTTGGAGTTGCTTCCGCGCTTAAGAATAAGCAGCTGAGACAGGAAAAGGAGCGTCTGTACAAAGAGGCTCTCGCAAAACATGAAGCAATCATCAGGGAAATGAAAAAAGAAGCACATGCCGACAAAGAGAGGATGGATTACCTTCAAAGCCTGAATATTCTACTTCAACAGGCGATCAAAGACTTACAGCAAGATCTGGGAATTGTTGCATGAGTAAATACGATTATTCAGAGGTTGAGTGGCAGATTAACAATGTGCTTGCTCACCAGGCCAAAGAACTTAAAGAAATCGGTAAACTTGATACATCTAACTTGGATTCAAGGATATCTGAGAGCGAGGAGCTATTAAAAAGTCTTGGGTATGGCGATCAGCTTACTGCTCTAAAAACTTCCGGACTACAGGTGCCCGCCGAACAGCCGCATAAGGTTATGGTAGTTCCATCTTGGGAGAATCTGTGTAAAGAAGCCGAGGCGCATGTCGGCACAGGACATGATCTGGAGGAACTATTCACGCCAGAGGAGCTTTTGAGTAATGAGTGGGCAGTTCAGCAGCTGAATTACGAATACAATCAGCTGCATCATCTGGATAAATACGACATTGCCATATGTGTGGCAGCTGGTCTGCTCGGTGCTGCTGTAGACATACTTCTCGTTGGAATACCGCAGAAAACACCGGAAGGTCTCAAGGGCGGTACTCTTGCCAACTTTATCCGCGATCAATTTGATAAGAAGTTCCCGGAAGAAGAAATGGAGAAGCTTGCCAATTCCAAGGTCAGCAAAGTTCCTTATGATGCCCAGGATAACCGGAATACGAAGATATACGTCGATGGATTATCGGCTTACTATCACAGGCTGATGTCCTTGGGGCATGATCCTCTGATGGGATTAATCTTTGGAGTGTCGGATATTCTTACCGGGAGAATGACCACGATTGATAGGACGGGTAAGATCGTCTCGCAGGTCATTGAGAACTACGCTGATCGCAAGGAAAGCGACATATTCGCTGCTATTGCAAAGCAGATTATTCATTACAAGTCTGACATAACCACATCAATGGGATTACCGGCACCAATGATGGCATTGTTCAATTTGATGCAGTTCGGATCAATTGGCGAGGAGGAGCAGACCATCGCAGAGATTGTGCAGGGAATGTACTATGAAGGATATGACTTCATTCATTTCTGTACGCTCTCAATTCCAGTGATGATTGTCGAGGTCGTGACGCGGATTGGGTACTCGATTAAACGGATCAAGGAGGGACATAGCGTAAAAGAATCTATTCCGTTTTCTACAAATAGAGACAAGAATCCAAAACTGGCGACGATGTTGTTTATTGGGCATTCAGCCGCTACCGCTGTAAATGCAGGAAAAGTTTTCTTCACCAAGAATCCTATGGCCATCAATTATCCTCAGTGGATCGCCTTTGCAAAATACTCGTATCAGCAATTAAAATGGGTGCTTTTGGAGAAACCAAATGCACGCGACGCTTATGTGCGTGGGATTATCGATGAAGAGCTTAATGAAGTCTTTAAATCTGCGGATGAAACATTTGATGATGTATCTGCTGGCTATATAGTCGTCTTTGAGTAGGTGAAAAATGAGTTCAGATATTAGAGCAATTGAGACAGAGTACAACGGTTACCGTTTCAGAAGTCGCCTTGAGGCAAGATGGGCGATTTTCTTCCGGGCTATCAATCTTGATTATGAGTATGAGCTGGAAGGATTTCAAATGGATGACATACGATATTTACCAGACTTTTATATACCGAGTATAGATCGGTGGCTTGAAATTAAAGGTCAGCCACTATCAATCCCAGAGATTAAGAAATGTGAAGAGTTTTGCTACAGAAAAGGGAAAGACGACATAAAGTTCTCTATTTTAATCGGAGCACCACAACCTGTGATGTATCAAGACGAAGGCACTGGTCAACATTTATTGGGAGTCATGGAATATACATGGGAATGGACGACTTCAAAGCTATATCCTGAAAACACACGAATTTTAGCACAGGGAATCGTTCGAGAAGAATACTATTCAAGGTTTATTCCTGCAATCTGGAAAGTTCAGAATGTTACAGATGAGCAGCTTATGGATGCCGCGAAAAAGGCAAGAGAAGCACGTTTCGAGTTTGGAGAAAAACCAGAATAAAAAGAGAGCCTGACCGCCGGATTATTACTGGCAGTCAAGCTTTCTTTATGCCTTGATTTCCTGCCCATTGCGGAAGGTGAAGCGGATGTCATCCTTGGAGTAGACGGTGAGATGATCGACCAGTCCGTTGAAGGCGTCGAGGGAGAATTCAGTCAGGCTGTCGGGCGTGTTTTGGAAGGCTTTGAGGAAGTCCTCGTATCCGGCTTTCCGGGACTGGGTTTCTTCGATCTTTGTGGTGAGCTCGTCGATGCGGGTCTTGAGTTTGTCGTACCGGTTGGCGAGGTCATCGTAGCGCTTCTGGTAGGCGCTCTGGTCGAGAGCTGTCCGGGCGTTCTCAGCTATATTCTGCTGGACGGCGTCTGCAACGACCTGAGCCTCGTCCATGAGCCTGTCGCGTTCGGATTCCAGCTCGTCGGTTTTGAAGAGGAGCGGCAGCATCTCCTTGCCGTTGGCGATGACCTCGGCTTTTGTTTCGAGGAGCTTGTTCACCGCCGACAGGAATGCGGTCTTTACTTCGCTGTCGTCTATGGCTGGTGTGGTGCATTTCTTCCCGACATCGTATTTGTGGTTGCAGCGCCATATGGTTTTCCTGTATTTGCTGTTGGAATGCCAGACCTTGGAGCCGTAGAACGAGCCGCACTGCCCGCATCGGATTTTGCTGGAGAAGACGTGGACGCCGCTGTGGTACATAACGCCGTTGCCGCGTTTCTTCATCTCGCGTTGGACCAGGTCGAAGGTCTCCGGTGCGATGATCGCTTCATGGTCGCCTTCCACGT
>CALLZZ010000336.1 GCA_937858235.1 uncultured Clostridia bacterium | reverse complement strand
AGTACCGCGCTCTGCAAGTCAGAATGGAGGAAATTGATATGGATACCTTGAAAACGCTTTGGAAATTCATCAAAAACGCGCGCTATCTCAAAGGGATGACGCGCAAAACCGCGGCGGCTGTCGTTTCGATTGAAAATCCCCATGGAGACTATTACACGATTGCGCTGAAGCCCGCCGAAGGATTTTCCTGGAACGCGGGCGAGCATGTGATGCTCCGCCTGCCCGGCCATGAGGAGGTCAAAAAGGAGTACCGCATCCTTTCGATTGCATCCATTCAAGAGGAAGGCGTATTGCTGTTCGGCACAAGAACCGGCAGGGAGGCGAGCGCGTTCAAAAAGGCGCTGCTTTCCCTAAAGCCGGGCGACCCGGTATCGGTGCAGGGGGCCTTCGGCTGGTTCCGTATCCGGGACGGGCATTCGCCCATCGTGCTGTTTGCCGGAGGGGTGGGCGTCACGCCGGTGCGGGCGCTGGTCAAGGAGCTGGCGCATAGCCAGACCCGTCCCATCCATATCGTCTATTCCTCTTCGGATTTCTACCTCTTTGGGGGTGAAATCCAAGCCGTTGCGGACAGCAACCCGGCCATGTCGCTGTATCAGGTATCGGCGCGTGAGGAAGCACAGGCGCGGCTTGCGGCGCTGGCCGGTCAGTATGGGAATCAGGCGTATTACTACATGTCCGCCGCTCCCGCCGCCATCGATTCGGTGGTGAAGCTGCTGCGTTCCAAGGGGGTCTCCGGCAGCCGTCTGATCGACGATACCATGCGGGGCTATTGAGAAACGAAAAAGGAAGTTGACCGATGCCTCCTTTAACCATGAAAGCCACCGTTCACGGCAGGGAATATTCGCAGGAGGAGCCAGACGAACTTTACATCGGGCCGTAAACGGGCTTAACAGGCGCAAAATGTGCAGGATACTGGGGTCGGCACTTAGACAGAAGAAGTTCCTCCTCAGCGTGAATCCCGACCATATTGACGCGTCCATGCCCACCGTGACGGATGTACGGCGTGCCGACCGAGATGAGGGGAACGCTGAGAGCGGAGGCGCCCGAGCCGGTGGATGAAGCGCATCCTCTGCGGCTCATTGGCGCGGCCTTCGTAAAATCCGGCGAGACAGACAGTTGGTCTTGCACCTGATTCTTATCCCATATCGTTGATTCCGTGTCGCTTATTTTATACAGGCTTTTCAAGAGGGCAGCATCATGAAATTTGTCAGAAGAAACTGGTACGGCACCGGCGTTGGCACCGGCGCCTTAAGCGCAATGCTTCTTTTGTTTATCTGAGCCGGATTGCCGGTGGTTCAAAGGCTGCTGTATCTGAACTTTGCTGCCATGACGGTGCATCCGTTTGAGGAATTTGGTTTTCCGGGCGGAATGCCGGTTTTGCCGAACGCCGAAAAAATGAAAAGCGAGCGCCCGGACAGATATCCCCAAAACGCAAACTCCGTGATGATCGGAAATATGCTTGCGGTATATGGATCCTATCTTCTGCCGGTGTTTTTCCCGAATCAAAGCTGCTTTGGCTTGGGCGGCGTACTGGTGGGGCTGATGCAGACTCCGGTTCGCTTGGGCGTTGCCAAAATGCTGAAAGGCGTTTATGCCCCGGCAATTTGGCGGTATTGGGTTATAAACTATTGGCCGGCAAAAACGCCCCCTATCCGTTTTCGGAAAAAGAAATGACCAGACCTTGGATGATCAAGAAATCGCGGCTATGAAAAAGTAAGGTTGGCAATTTTGCAAATACAGGTATTCAGGAGGGATCGGTTATGAAGGGCATGATTCTCTATTACTCCAAGTCCGGCACAACAGAAAAGCTTGCCAAGAGGATACGGCAGGATCTTGATTGCGATATTCTGAAGATTGAGCCGGAAGACCCCTACGGGAATTATTTCTCATCGCTTGCGCGTGTGGGCAAGGAACTCAAAAACAAAGTGCCGGTTCATTCCGTAACAGAGATTCCCGACCTTTCGGGCTATGACACGGTCTTTATCGGCTACCCGATTTGGTATCTGGAGGCTCCGGCTTTTGTAACGGATTTTATCGGCCGGTGCAATCTGGAGGGAAAAACCGTGATTCCCTTTGCCACCTGCGGCTTGGCGAATATCAGTTCTACCCTGAACACGATCAGACGGGTTTGCCCGAAGTGCGAGATCGTTCATCCCTTGAACTGGGGGATTGCCAAAAAGGATAATTATGAGGAATGGATACATGCCATCCGATGATGTCAAGCGGTTTTGGGGTGGGGCTGGGCGTAGTTTGGACAATTTTATAGGCTGAGTTTCTGATATTCTCCTTGGACAAATTCCGAGATTCACCGCCGATATCTGGGTTTTTATCCGCCGTGATATTGACGGCATCCGCACCGAGAGCGGTGTGCGACACCAGATAATCCACGACCTTTCCGGTGTTAGGGTGTCCGCCTGGATGAGCCAAACTGGAACGCCCCGCTCCGCGCGGGCCTGCCGCACCATCTCCACACACTGGGGGATATACGGGCCTTGCAGGTCGTAATAGACCGTCAGCTCCTGCGCGCCGATGGTCGCCCGCTTCGCGCCGGGTGCAAAGCGCGGCACGGCGCCGTCGACGGGGAGACAGCCCTCCTCCGCCTCGTAGGGGCCGGACTTTTTGAGAAGCTCCGGGTTGAACAATACCACGTACTGCATGTCGTTGTCGAAGGCA
>CALLZZ010000335.1 GCA_937858235.1 uncultured Clostridia bacterium | reverse complement strand
GGTCGGATTTCACATGAAAAATAATAAGGAACGGACGGCGGTCTGGCTGTATCCCGAAACCATGGAACGGCTGGACGGCTGGCTTCCAAAGGATAACTGCAAGAGCCGCAGCGAGTTCATTGAAAAGGCACTCAGCTTTTACATGGGCTACCTTGGGACGGAGGACATCTCCTCCTATCTCTCCAAGGCTTTGCTTGCATCCATCCAGGGAACATTGCAAAAGACCGAAAATCGGGTGGCAAACAATCTGTTTCGGCTTTCTGTGGAAATCAGTATGATGATGCATCTGCTGGCAACTACGCTGGATATTACCGATGAGGAACTGTATCGGCTCCGCGGTCGGTGCGTTGCCGAGGTAAAACGGACCAGAGGAAAAATCCGTCTGGACGATGCGGTGGATTTCCAGAGCAGCCCTGAGGCAGAAGAATAATGGCCCGCATCATTCTCAAGTGCCCCTACCTCAAAGGCGGGGAAAAGACTGCCGCCCATTTAAGTAACCTCGTCAAATACATCGCCACCCGCGACGGCGTAGAAAAAATGGAAAGCGGTCATAAGCTCTGGCACTCCACCAAAAAACAAAAGGATTTGATTGCACAGATACTCCGGGAGTTTCCCGATGTCAAGGAACTGTTTGAATATGAGGATTACCTCGAAAATCCCAACCGGGGAAACGCCTCTGAATTCATCACCATCGCATTGGAACAGCATCTTGATAAAATCAGCGGCCGGGAAAAATATATGGACTACATTGCAAACCGTCCCCGTGTCGAAAAGTTTGACAGCCATGGTTTATTCACGGCCGGTGACGAGCCGCTGGTTTTATCACAGGTCGCTGATGAAGTAGCCAGCCACACCGGAAATGTGTGGACTCCGATTATTTCCCTGCGCCGTGAGGATGCCGCACAGATGGGATATGACAATGCGCTTGCATGGAAGGCTCTGCTTTCCGAAAAGGCTGTGGAGATTGCGGAGAACCTAAAAATCCATCCGGACCACCTCAAATGGTACGCCGCTTTCCACAACGAGTCCCACCATCCCCACATCCACATGGTCTGCTATAGCACCGACCAGGGAGAGGGCTATCTCACCAAACAGGGCATTAAAAAAATAAAGTCCTCTCTGGCAAATGAGATTTTCCGTCAAGAGCTTATACCGCTTTATGGAGAAAAGACACAGCGGAGGGATGACCTCAAGAAACAGGCGGGCGAGTCCATGCGGGAGATGATCCGTCAGATGAAAGGCGGCGTTTTACAAAGCGACCGCATGGAGCAGCTCCTCACACTCCTTGCCGAGCGACTGCAGACGGTCGGTGGAAAAAAACAGTACGGCTACCTGGGGCCAGACCTGAAAAATGTTGTGGACGAAATTGTGGATGAGCTGGCACAGGACAGCCGTGTCTCGGAAGCCTACCATCTGTGGTGGGAAACCAGGGGCCGAATCGAATCCATCTACACAGAAACACCATCCGAGCCGCCGTCTCTTTCCCACTGTGATGATTTTAAGCCCATCCGCAACATGGTCATCCAGGAAGCCCTGCTGATAGGGAGCATGACCTTTGAGGAACCGGCATCCGTGGAAACCGCCCTGCCGGAGCCGGAGAACGATCTGGAGATGACCCTCTCTGACATAGCGGATGAAGAAGATCAGGAGCCGATAGATGATTCCGGGATGCAGCCCTCCGGCGATGAAGCCTCTGCCGATAAGGAATCTTCCGACTCATGGTGGACGGATGGCTACAAGCAGGCAAAGCAATATTTGTATGGTGATGAGGATACCGGAATCCCGCAGGACTTTGAAAAAGCCCATGAACTCTTCCTCGCGGAAGCGGAGGCGGATAATCCCCTTGCCCTGTGTGACCTTGGCAGAATGGCCGCCGATGGTCTTGGCTGCGAAGCGAATGCCGATGAAGCCTACCGCTGGTACGAAAAGGCTCTTGCTGTTTTCCATGGAGCCGAGGAAGAAAATGCGTGGAAATACACCGAGTACCGCATAGGAAAAATGTATGCCACAGGGCTTGGCACGGAGCAGGACTGTCTGCAAGCGGTCGATTGGCTCACCCTGTCCGCAGATGAGAATTATAAGTACGCACAGTATTCCCTCGGCGGTCTGTATTACCATGGCAAGGGTGTGGATCAGGATCATGAAACCGCCTTTGCCCTTTATACCCGCTCCGCAGACCAGGACTTCCCCTATGCCAGTTTTGAACTTGGTAAAATGCTGCGGGACGGAATCGGCTGTGTAAAAAATCAGCAGGACGCTGACCGCCGTTTCAAGGAAGCCTTTTTCGGTTTTGTTTCCTTGGAGGAAAAGAGCCATGACGATAAGCTTCAATACCGCTTGGGCTGGATGCTTCTGAATGGTGTGGGTACCGACAAGGATGAAGCCAGGGCAAAGGAATACTTTGATAAGGCGGCATCCGTGGGAAACCCCTTTGCCTGCTATCAGCTTGCCAAACTCATCCTCTCCGATGAAAAAGCACCGCCGCAGGATGTGGAGAAAGCCCTCGGCTACCTCAGAAAAGCGGTTGAGGCTGAGAATCCCTATGCCGCATATTTTCTCGGCAAGCTCTATGAAAAGGGACAGCACGTTCCGCAGAATATCGCAGAGGCGATGCGGCTCTATACCCTGTCGGCAGGACAGGATAATGACTTTGCCGCATACCGGCTCGGCAAGCTGTACCTTGGCGGTGAGGGCGTACTGAAAGATGTGGAGTCCGCCATTCGCTGGCTGATCTTTGCCGCCGACAGAAAGAACCAATTTGCTGAATATGCCCTCGGCGTCCTCTACTTCAAGGGGGAGGATGTTCCGAAGGATGTCCCCAAAGCCCTGGATTACCTAAAACGGTCTGCCGGTCAGGGCAATCAATTTGCACAGTACCGGCTGGGCAAGATTTATTTCATGGGCGAGGATGTGCCAAAGGATATTCAGACTGCCCTGCAATTCCTGACAACTGCCGCAGAACAGGGAAATCAGTATGCACAGTACACCCTCGGCAAGTTGTATCTGATAGGAAAAGATGTCCCCAAAGACAAAGAAACTGCCGTCCGCTGGTTTACCCCCTCGGCAGCACAGGGCAACATTTACGCTCAATTTTTCCTCGACCATATGGATGATTTCAAAGACCCCTCCGTTCTGCTGGCGGGCACACGGCTCCTGCATCACATGAGCCGTGTTTTTGCAGACAACGCCCCACCGCTGAAACCGTCCGGCCAGCGAACCGACCGTAAGCTCCTCCGCAAGCTCCGTGAGAAAAAGCAGGCACAGGGCCATGCGAGGGACGACCACGAACAGACCATGTCATTATAAGAACCTGACCCGCTGGCAAAATCAAAGATTTTGAGTGGGTACCCCAGAACCTTGTAACTTCGTTATAACGATTGGAGGATAACCGTGAAGAAACAGAAAAAGGAAATAGAGCTGCCGCCTATCAAGGAGAAATCGCTTGGGAGCCATTGCCGTCCTGTAAAAAGGGCGGCTTTTTTTCATAGAATCGGCACTCGCCATAAATAGGAGGTGGACTATGGGTGTATATGTGCATTTTTCAGATGACCAAAAATACCGTGCCAACAGCGTGGACCTTGTGAACTTTCTCCAGCGGCGCGGCGAGAAGCTGATCCCCAGCGGCCGGGATAAGCGGCTGGCATCCGACCGCAGCATCACCGTCCGAGGAAACGAGTGGTATGATCACTCCGCAGAGAGC
>CALLZZ010000334.1 GCA_937858235.1 uncultured Clostridia bacterium | reverse complement strand
GCCTCCGCTCGGAATCGAACCATCGACACGGGGATTTTCAGTCCCCTGCTCTACCAACTGAGCTACAGAGGCAAATCGGTCAACGACCGTGGTATATATTACCATGTTAACTTTTGAATGTCAAGACTTTTTTTGATGTACACCACTTTCAGTCCAACATACCACAACACGACTGCTGTGGGGTGAAAGAATGATGGCGACCCGGATCGGACTTGAACCGACGACCTCTAGCGTGACAGGCTAGCGTTCTAACCAACTGAACTACCGGGCCATTATTTATTCCGTCTGCAAACTGCGGTGGAAAAATGGTGGGAGCAACAGGACTCGAACCTGTGACCCCATGCTTGTAAGGCATGTGCTCTAGCCAGCTGAGCTATGCTCCCGTCGCCCGCTCTCCTTAGACAGCGAAGCTTATTATAGCGGACGTTTCTCTTTTTGTCAACCACTTTTGGCAATTTCTATGCAACTTATTTTTTTAGGGGTTCTGCAAGCTCCTTCAGCTCTTCACCGTTGAAGCTGTAGACCTGTCCACAAAACTGACAGCTTAGTTCCGCACCGTTTTCCTCGCGGATCATTTGCTCCAGTTCATCGGCTCCCAGGCTAATCAGAGCCTTGCAGACACGCTCCCGGCTACAGTAGCAGTGGTACTCCACCGGCGTAGTTTCCAAAATCTCTACCTCAAACTCACCGAGCACCTTTTTCACCAGTTCCAGCGGCGTGACTCCCTCCTGAAAGGCGCGGGTTACATATCCGGTCTTCTGAATCCCCCGCTCCACCTTTTCAATCACAGTGTCATCTGCTCCAGGCAGCAACTGAATCAGATATCCGCCGGCTGCACTTACCGACTGATCCACATCCACCAGCACCCCCAGAGCACAGGCGGTGGGAAACTGCTCACTGGCAGCAAAGTAGGCAGTAATATCCTCTGCAATCTCACCGCTGACCAGGGGAACGCTACCCACATAGGGTTCCTTCATCCCCAGGTCTTTGATGACCGTCAGGCTACCATCGGTGCCCACTGCCGCACCCACATCCAGCTTTCCCTTCTCTTTCCGAGGAAGATCCACAAAGGGGTTGCTGACATAGCCCCGCACATTTCCCTCTGCATCGCTGACACAGGTGATCATACCCAAGGAACCGCCGCCCTTAATTTGCAAGGTGAGGGAGTTGTCTGCTCCCTTCAGCTGATTGCCCATCATGGATGCCGCCATCAGGGATCTGCCCAGTGCCGCAGTAGCCACCGGCAGGGTTTTATGAATCTGCCGCGCCTGCTCCACCAGCGCCTTCCCGGTGATCGCAGAGGCCATCACCGCACCGTCTGACGTAATGACTCTGACAATTTGATCTGCCATATTTCTATATCCTCCATTTAAAAAACGGGTCAAGCACTCTGTTGACCCGTTTGGGATTTGCATTTTCCGTTGTTTTTCTACTCCGACTCCATGCACTGACCCGGGGTTTGTCCCCCTTCTCCGTTGACGCAGACGTAGTAAATCCGGCGATCTGATGCAGAAACCTGGTGACAATCCATTCCACCGTAGCATTGAACGGAGGCAAACCCTGCCTCCAGCAGCATATGCTCCAACGCTTCCTGACTCCAGGCCCGTTCCATATGCTCCTCCTGCTCTCGGTACCAGCAGTCACCATCCCGCTCGAACAAATCCATCCCGTAGGAAACGGTATTGTTTTCTGGGTGGTACTCTGTCCGCCAGAGGCAGAACACATCGTCATTTTCATCTACATACATCTGGCCATCCATCTGGCGCAGGTGATCCGCCGCCAACACATCAAAGAGGAAATGCCCCCCCGGCATAAGAAACGTGTGGATTCTTCGAAATGCTTCCCGTAGAACTGTTTCCTCTATCACATAATTGAGGCTATCCAGACTGGACACACAGGCATCAATGGTGCCGAACAAATCCAGTGACTCTGCCGGTTGGTTCAAAAACACTGGTGCTTCACAATCCAACTCCATGGACTTTTCCACGGCCTCTGCCAGCATTTCGGTAGACTGATCCGTACCGATCATGGAGTAGCCTCGTTGCGCCAGCAAACAGGTTAAGGTTCCTGTTCCACAGGCCAGATCCAGTACAATGCGAACTGGCACTGCACTTTGCTGAAACCAGTCCTCGTACCAGTCCACCCACTGTCCATAGTCCACATCCCGAGTCAGCCCGTCATAAAACCGGGCCAGCCCTTCATAGGCACTCATTTTTTCTGCTTCCCTTTTTTGAGTTTTTCCGCCGGAGACGTAACATATTCCTCTCCCAGCGTCCGTGTAAACACCTGGTGGTATCCCTCGACCCCGTAGTTCAGCGCACGGTTCACCCGGCTGATGGTGGCGCTGCTGGCACCGGTCTGCTCCAAAATGTCGTTGTAGATCATCCCTTTCTGGAGCAGTACCGCCACATCAAAGCGCTGCTCCATGGCGCGCAGCTCAGATACGGTACACAGGTCCTGGAAAAAGCGGTAGCACTCATCCAAACCTTTCAGCTCCAAAATGGTGTTATATAAATTCATACTCGGCTCTTTGCCAAATACTTTCGACATGTTATTCCCTCCTGAATCAAGTCATAAATTGACTGGTTACAATTTTAACATTCTACTGTGTAAAAGTAAACCTCTTTTTCGCAATTTGCACCATTTTGTTTCTCCTTCATAAACTTCTGTTAGGAGGAATTGCCTATGATTCATATCCCAACGGTACAGCTGAAAGAGCAGTGCACAGAGGAAGCTCTTTGTCACGAGGGTGAGCTTGTTCTGCACTATACCAGCACGCTGCCCCAGCTCCATGGTCTTTCCAACCGTCCCCAGCGCCGCATCAATCGCTATTATCAACATCTGGAGCAAACGTTCCAAAAAGCTTGCCAAACAAAACTCCTTGCACAGTCCGCTATAGCCGCTGACACTGCCCATTCCAGCGCCGTCCCCTTTACTGCTATGGAAGTCAGCCTGACCTATGAGACTACATATTTGGATGATGATTTCTGGAGCCTAACCTGGACTTTGTGTGTCACCTGTGGACACTCCCCCTTGCTATTCCAACGGCAAGGCGACGTGTGGGCGCTCCGCACCGGACTCCCCTGCTCCCTCCGCCAGTTTTCACCTGGGAAACAGAAGAAAAAGCAGCGTCTGCTATACCAAGCGCAGAAAGCTGCTGCCGCACAAAATTGCCGCGGTCCTGGCAGAAACGGCAGACGCTGTTCCTTTACCATTTGTGATGACGAATTACTTTGTTTTTGGCCTACTGTGCTAAATTCCAAATGTGAAGAAGATTTTTTCTCCTTTTCCGTTCCATTTTCCGCCAAAGATCATCAGATTTGTTGATGTTTCCGTTGCCCTGCCCTTGCAATCTCCTTTGTTTTTCCGTATAATATGTGTGTTCTGTTTTCAGAAACTTTGATCTGATTTCCCCGCATATAAAGGAGTCTTAACATCATGGTAAAAGCAATCGTAGGCGCAAACTGGGGCGACGAAGGGAAAGGTAAAATCACAGATATGATGGCGGAAACTTCTGACGTAGTCATTCGGTTCCAGGGCGGCGCTAATGCCGGTCACACCATCATCAACGATTATGGCAGATTCGCACTACACATTCTGCCCTCCGGTTCTTTCTACCCCCACATTACCAATATCATCGGCAACGGTGTCGCTCTGGACATCCAAAAACTGGTTGCTGAACTAAAGAGTATTACGGATCAGGGCATTCCTGCTCCCAATCTGATTGTATCCGAACGCGCACAGCTGCTGATGCCCTACCATGTGCTGCAGGATTCCTATGAGGAAGAGCGGCTGGCTGGCAACGCATTCGGTTCCACCAAAAGTGGTATTGCTCCCTTCTATTCCGACAAGTATGCTAAAATCGGCATTCAGCTCTGCGATCTCTTTGATGAAACGCGGCTGATGGAGCGTCTGACGGCCGTATGTGACCTGAAAAACGTTCTTTTTGAGCACCTATATCACAAGCCTCTGCTGGATCCCCAGGCACTCTTTGACGAGCTCATGGAACATCGTGATCTGATTCGTCCCTATGTGGGCGATGCCGTTTCCTTCGTGCATCAGGCTCTGAAGGAAGGCAAAACCATCCTCCTGGAGGGGCAGCTCGGCTCCATGAAGGATCCCGATCTGGGCATCTTCCCCATGACTACCTCCTCCCACACCCTAGCCGGATTTGGCACGGTAGGTGCTTGTATCCCCCCCACTGCTATGGAGGACGTGTTCGCTGTCACCAAGGCTTATTCTTCCTGCGTCGGTTCCAAAACAGAGCCTTTCGTCAGCGAAGTGGAGGGCGAAGCCGGCGATGAACTCCGCTGCAGGGGCGGTGATAAGGGCGAGTTTGGTGCCACCACCGGCAGACCACGACGTGTGGGTTGGTTTGACACCGTGGCCACCAAATACGGCTGCATGGTTCAAGGCGCTACCCAGGTGGTACTTACCTGTTTGGATGTGCTGAGCTATCTGGATGAAATTCCCGTCTGCGTTGGCTACGAGATCAATGGTCAGGTCACCGACACCTTCCCAGTTCCCAATCAGCTGGGACTGGCAAAACCCGTGTTTGAGACCCTCTCCGGCTGGAAAACTGACATTCGCGGCATCACCGATTACAATCAACTGCCGGAAAACGCCAAGAAGTATGTGGACTTCATCGAATCCAAGATTGACGCTCCCATCACGATGGTTTCTACTGGCCCCAAGCGTCATGAAGTGACCTACAGAAAGTAATTCTTACATATATATAAGAAAACCTCCCCAATAACGTGGGGAGGTTTTCTGTGCTGTTACAGCCCTTGTAGCTTGCTGTTCAGCAGTTGTGTAACCATTTTCGGGTCTCCCTTTCCCTTCAGTGCCTTTATGCACTGACCTACTAGGAAGCCCTGTGCTTTCTTTTTTCCTGCTTTGTAGTCTTCGATGGACTTGGGATTATTCCTGAGCGTTTTCCTTGGATCGCATGAGTAGGTTGCATCCTTGTTATCATCCCAGCGGCGTGTCTCCTGGATCTCCTTTTTATGATCCATCTCAATCCACTCCTGTTGGCGACGGGCTTCATGGGCAATGACTCTGGAAATCGCTTCTTCTTCACTGCGGAAACCCGACTCTGTCACGATCTTGATCAGTGGTACCCCGCACTGATTTTATTCCGCTCGGGTCTGATCAACCCAGTTGTCGTGAACCAATTTCCCCGCGCCTTCCTCCATATGCAGCTCATGAATTCGGATCACCTTTTCCTCTTCCCACACTTCGATGGAGGCCTTCCCGTTCCGCCCAACGGGCAGATTGAGCTGGCTGATCTGATAGGCTTTGGGTAAACCGGGGTAGAAATAGTTTTTTCGATCAAACTTGCAATGGCGTGTCATTTCGCAATCCAGCACCAGACAAGCCTTTGCAGCATACTCTGCCACCTTATGCTTCAACCCCGGCAGGGTTCCTGGCATTCCCATACAGACTGAACAGCAGCGCAGTCAGCAGCACTTTTGACTAAAGTCAGTTTCACCCATCACCTCATGATAGGTCAAATTGTGTCGTTCCATTTTGCAAGTTAAGAATTTCATTCAAAATCACATCCTTCTGAAAATAAAAAAGATCCCGAATTACGACAGCGCAAATTCCGTGGTATCACCCACGTTCCATTTCACCATTGAAATGTCATCTCCACTCCCGTAATGTGGGATGCTCGGAGCAAACCACCTCCTCCATCTAGTGGAAGCTTACCTGCTCAGCTCCGGAGCGTTGTGCATGTCCGTCTCCCACCAATCAGGCGTTCAGCCGGTGACCCGATCTCTCTAGGGTACAGAAAACCAGACGCAGTCTCCTTCTCCTCTATTCTTATTTTTGGTTTAACCGACCTTCCCCCTATTGTCAACGCGGAAACTTCACCTGTTCCATCCTGGCATTTCCATCTGGCCTTCTCTTTTTTGACGAATTTCTACGTTCCTAGGAACAAAAACACCCCGAAGGAAAAAACCTTCAGGGTGTTCTTCATTGAATGGGAAATCAGTTCCGCTTTCACAGAGAAATCAATTACTGGGCATTGTACTTCTCCAGCATTTTTGCGTCTTCCTGACGCTTTGCCTTGATTTCTTCCTCCAGCATCATATCCTTCACCTTCATCAGGCGAATGGTGTTGTTCCGCTCATTCTCGTCCAGCTTCATGGAGATATACTTAACATTTTCCTCCATCTCGGGGATCATCACGTATTCCAGAGCGTTCACACGACGGCGGGTTTTTTCGATCTCCTCAGCCAGTAGCTGGGTCGTTTTTTCGATCTGAGCCAGCTTCAGCATGTCCTGGAACACTGAGGACAGGGCGTCTACAGCACCATCCAACTCACAGGAGGTGGTGGCAAAGCTGTAGGGATAAATATCACCGCTGCTGGGGTTCTGGGTGGAGAAATGATAAACCGGAGTGTCAACAGACATGATGTTCTGGAATGTCATATTCAGATCCACGCTCTGCTTAGGGTAGATCAGAGACTGTTCCAGCATCTCAGAGGACATCAGCGCAGAGGCTACGGTAAAGGAGCCATGTGCACGCATCAGTGCCTCCTCTACCCGGGTTCTCAGCGCTCGGTTCTCACGGATCATGTCCAGGAACTGCTTCATCAGCTCGTCACGCTTGTCCTTCAGGAGCTTATGGCCGCGCGTCGCTGTTTTCAGCTTCTTCTTCAGCCGGGTCAGCTCCATTCTGGTTGCGTTTACAGTGGTGGAAGGCATCTACTAACCCCTCCTTACTGCTTGTCTTTTTTCGGCATATACTTTTCGATCAGTTCCGGATTAATCCGCTTCAATTCTGCCTCAGGCAGGATGCTCAGCAGTTCCCAGCCCAGATCCAGGGTCTCGAAAATGGAACGGTTTTCATCCGCACCCTGTGCCACATAATGTTTTTCGAACTCATCTGCAAACTTCGCATACAGCAGATCGGTGGGTGACAGAGCTGCTTCGCCCAGAATGGACATTAGTTCCTTATTCTCCTTACCGGTTGCGTAAGCCGCAAATAACTGGTTCATGGTGCCGGAGTGATCCTCACGGGTCTTTCCTTCACCGGTACCCTTGTCCTTCAGTCGGGACAGGGAGGGCAGTACGTCTACGGGAGGCAGGATGCCCTTCCGGTACAGCTCACGGGACAGAATAATCTGGCCTTCGGTGATGTAACCGGTCAGGTCGGGGATGGGATGGGTTTTGTCATCTTCCGGCATAGTCAGGATGGGGATCATGGTGATAGAACCAGGTTCGCCCAGATGACGGCCAGCACGTTCGTACATGGTAGCCAAGTCGGTGTACAGGTAGCCGGGATAGCCACGACGACCAGGTACTTCCTTCTTTGCCGCAGAGACCTCACGGAGTGCTTCTGCATAGTTGGTGATGTCGGTCAGGATGACCAGAACGTGCATTCCCTTTTCGAAGGCCAGGTACTCTGCTGCGGTCAGCGCCATACGAGGCGTGGAAATACGTTCCACAGCCGGGTCATTTGCCAGGTTAATGAACAGCACAGTACGGTCAATTGCACCAGTGCGGCGGAATTCCTGAACAAAGTATTCAGATTCCTCGAAGGTAATGCCGATAGCAGCGAAGACAACGGCGAAGTTGGACGCACCGTCCAGCACCTTTGCCTGACGCGCGATCTGTGCTGCCAGCTGGTTATGGGGCAGACCGGAGCCGGAGAAAATCGGCAGCTTCTGGCCACGAACCAGGGTATTCAGGCCGTCGATGGTGGAGATACCGGTCTGGATGAATTCGTTAGGGTAGTCCCGCGCAGCAGGATTCATCGCCTGACCGTTGATGTCACAATGGGCTTCCGCCAGAATAGCGGGGCCATCGTCGATGGGTTCGCCCATGCCGGAGAAGACACGGCCCAGCATATCACCGGACACAGCCAGATCCAGAGGCCGACCCAGGAACCGAATCTTAGAGTTGCTCAGGTTGATGCCTGCGGAGGGCTCGAAGAGCTGGACAACCGCTTTGTCGCCGTTGACTTCCAGCACCTTACCACGGCGGACTTCACCGTTGGGCAACTCGATCTCGCACAGTTCGTCGTAAGTGACGCCAGAAACACGGCGGACGACCATCAGAGGACCCGAGATTTCTTCAATCGTACGATATTCTTTAATCATCAGTCATCCTCCCCTTTCTCTGCGATTGCGGTGATCTGCGCTTCCATATCGACGGCCAATTTCTTGTACGCTTCTTCATACTGGTCAGCGGGAACGTTCTTTGCACGACCCATGTCCACGCGGGCGTCGATGTTGAACAGCTGGTCCAACTTAGCACCCTTTTGGAGGGCAGCACGGCACAACTTGTCATAGTCCAAGATGATGGTGAGCATTTGGAGCTGACGGCCGTGATCGGAGTAAGAGTCGACGTCCGCAAACGCATTCTGCTGCAGGAAGTCCTCTCGGATGATTCTTGCCGTCTCCAAAGTCAGCTGATCGTTGGGGGACAGGGAGTCCTTACCAACCAACTGCACGATTTCGTTTAGGCTGGATTCTTCCTGGAGGAGCGCCATTGCCTTGTCGCGGTTCTGGAAGAACTGCTTACCCAGCATTTCATCGTACCAAGGTCTCAGGGAATCCAGGTACAGGGAGTAAGAGTTCAGCCAGTTGATGGCTGGGAAGTGACGGCGATAAGCCAAGGATGCGTCCAGAGACCAGAACACCTTAACAATACGCATGGTGCCCTGAGAAACCGGCTCGGACAGGTCGCCGCCGGGAGGGGAAACTGCACCAACAGCGGTCAGAGAGCCTTTGCGGGTCTCATCACTGCCAGTGAGGCATTCCACCATACCAGCCCGTTCGTAGAACTGAGCCAGACGGGATGCCAAGTAAGCGGGGTAGCCTTCTTCGCCGGGCATTTCTTCCAGACGACCAGACATTTCACGCAGTGCCTCTGCCCAACGGGAGGTGGAGTCAGCGATAACTGCTACGTCATATCCCATATCACGGAAGTATTCCGCAATGGTGATGCCTGTGTAGACAGATGCTTCACGCGCTGCCACGGGCATGTCCGAGGTGTTCGCGATCAGAACGGTTCTCTTCATCAGAGATTCGCCGGTGCGGGGGTCAACCAGTTCCGGGAATTCCCGCAGAACGTCAGTCATTTCGTTGCCGCGTTCACCGCAGCCGATATAGACCACGATGTCCACGTCAGACCACTTTGCCAGCTGGTGCTGTACCACGGTTTTACCGGAACCAAAGGGGCCGGGAACTGCCGCAGCACCGCCCTTGGCGATGGGGAACATGGTGTCGATGATCCGCTGGCCAGAGCACAGGGGAACCACCGGGGGGAACTTTTTCTTGTAGGGACGACCAATACGAACCGGCCACTTCTGGATCATGGTCAGTTCCTTCTTCTCACCCTTGTCGGCGGTCAGCGTTGCCACCACGTCGGTGACAGTATAGGAACCACTCTTGATCTGGTCGATGGTACCGGAAACACCGTGGGGCACCATGATCTTATGCACGGTGGAGGTAGTTTCCTGAACGGTACCAATGATGTCGCCGGTGGCTACCTTGTCGCCAGCCTTGACGGTTGCCTTGAACTCCCACTTTTTTTCGCGGTTCAGGGCAGGTACCTGAATGCCTCTTGCGATGGTTGCGCCGGAGACTTTCATGATCTCTTCCAGGGGACGCTGAATACCGTCGTAAATATTTTCCAGCAGGCCGGGGCCCAGCTCAACGGACAAGGGTGCGCCGGTGGTAATTACATCCGCACCGGGGCCAATGCCGGAGGTCTCTTCGTAGACCTGAATCGCAGCGGAATCGCCGTTCATCGTCAGAATCTCACCAATCAGATGCTGCTCGCCTACTCGGACCACGTCTGCCATATTGGCGTCCTGCATACCGGTGGCAACCACCAGCGGGCCGGATACCTTAACGATTTTGCCCATTAGGTTTCATACCTTCTTTCCTATTTCAGGTTCAAGAATATCAGCATTACTGCCGAATGATTACAGAATGTCTGCGCCGACCGCCCGTTCCACGGAATTGGTAATGTTTTTCATACCGATCCCCAGGGAGCCGGACTTGCCGGGAATAAGGATGATGGCCGGAACCACCGAATCCTTATACTTTTTCACCTCATCCTGCATCTGCTCAGCAAACTGCTCGGTGAGGTAGATGATAGCGGTTTCGCCATCCCGGGCCAGCCGGTGGAGAAGCTTCCGTGCTTCCTCCGCTGTCTCAGCCGGATGCACGTCCAGTCCCAGGGTCTTGAATCCCAGAACACTTTCCCGGTCGCCCAACACTGCGATTTTATACATATGCGTTACGCAACCTTTCCCGGATCACATTGGCAGGCAAACCTGCCAGACGGCCCGTCAAAATAATGCGGACTGCGGTGAATTCGTTATCCTTCGCCGAGACGTATCCCAGCATCGGCTGTTCACCAAAGGCCACATATTTGGCCTGCTGCATATAAGCGTTCACAGCATCATCACACGCCTTCTCAAAACCGGTCAAGCTACCACCATGAACTGCGGACGCTCCCGCAGCAGCGGCCGCCTCAAAGGGGGTGGCAAAGTACACAGTTTCCAGTGCCTCACCTTCCGCAGCCTTCAGAACCCGGCTTTCGTTGACGCTGCCACCGTGGAACAGAACCGTAGCCAGATAATCGGCGTCGCGGCCCATCCGCAGGACTCGGACGACACTGCGCAAATTGGCAGCGTCCACCAGCATCTGAACGTACTTTTTCAGGAAATCGGAGTTGCTTTCCTCAGCCAGTGCCTCCATTTCCCGGAAGTATGCCTGATCCAAAATCAGGTCAGAGCGCTGCGGATCCTTGGTGGCCCCCAGCACTTCCCGTGCCTTGATGATAGCGTCAGCCATGACTTCGGGGATATCCCGAAACTCAGACCTTTTCACCGCTTCCTCTAACACCTCCGGGGGTACTCGTCCAGTGTCTACCAGCAGGCGGCTGGGGTTCAGTCCCAGTGCCTCGCATTTCAGCAGTGCTTTGGCGTTGTGATAGTCATACTTGACCTTGAACACGTCCAGCATGGCTTCGTTGGGTGCCTGGCTGCTCAATTCGGCAAAGAACTCTTCTCTGGCCTGAGCCAGTATCTCGTCTACCGTATCCACAGTCACCACAGACAGTTCCGGGTAACCGCACTCCACCAGCACCTTGGCGGCATCCTCTACCGTAGCCGCCTCCAGCATTCGATCCATGCGATCTCCCTCCAACAGGCGGGATTCCATGGCCCGAATCTTTGTAGTAAGATACAGATAATCTGCATCCCTAATTTTTTTAGACAATTCGAGTCCTCCTTCTCAGGAGCGCGTTACGCGAAGAGGACGGCTGTCACCTCGCCCACAGTCTCGCTGCGAGCCAGACGCACCAGCGTCTCAAAGGTACAGTTGACCTCTACATCACCGTCACAAACCAACAGGCCGCCCTTAAAAGCACGTGTTTCCTCAGACAGAGTCAGTGCTGCGGGTTTGCCGACCTTTTTCAGAAGCTCGTTTGCCTTGGTTGCCACCGTAACGCCGTAACGGGCACGGTCTGCGGCAGGGAAAATCAGCTGTTCGCTGCCCGAGACAGAGGCCTTGACCGCCAGCTGTGCCAGCAGATCTATGTATTCCTTTTCCGGCAGCTGATTCAGCTTCTCAAGTGCCAGTGTGAAGGCCTTGTCCAGCAGATCCTGCTTGGTGGACAGTTCCAGCTTCTTGGCGTCCATCTGAGCGGTGCTGTTCAGGCGCTGACGGCACTCTTCTGCGCTGCGCTCACCCTTTTCCAGAATGTCAGCAGCGGCCTGCTTTGCCTCAGCGGCGTAGCGGGCGGTGACGCCGTCTGCCTGGGTTTTTGCCTCAGACAGAACCGCATCGATTTCCTGCTGGGCATCCTCCTGGATGCGGGCAGTGATTTTTTCAATACCAGTCATTGCTTTCGATACTCCTTTCCGTATCCGATGTGGAAAGGTATCCTTAAGCCTTGATGATGTTGGTCAGGAACAGAATCATCAAGAAGGAAGCCAGCAGGCACAGGATAGCATAGAATTCCACCATGATGGCCAGAACGATGCCCTGTGCCATACCTTCCGGACGCTTTGCAACGATAGAGATACCAGCAGCTGCGCAGCGAGCCTGTGATTTTGCGGTGAGCATGCCGCCGATACCGACGGGCAGACAAGCAAAGGCAATCGCAATACCCTGTGCTACGGTCAGTTCCAGGGGGTTACCACCCAGAATGCCCAGCTGGAGCATGGCAAAGAACCAGATAACCAGACCGTACAGACCCTGGGTACCAGGCAGAATCTGCAGAATCAGGCAGGCAGAAAACTTACTGGGATCTTCAGACAGAACACCAGCAGCCGCTTCGCCTACCATGCCAACACCTTTACCAGAACCGATACAAGCAAGACCAACGGCGAGAGACGCGCCGATAATAGCAATCGTAATACCTACCATTTTAAGTTTCCTCCTCAATAATGTCGACAAATTTTGTATTATATTTCAAAGGTCTAAAGGGGATGCCGCCTTCTTTATAGAACTTTCCGAAGAATTCCAGGTACTGCAGACGGGCATCGTGAACGTAGGTGCCAACCAGATTGACACCGATATTAAAGGTGTGTCCAATCAAAAAGACAATTACAAAAATAATAATAGATTTCGGCATAGCCGCCAGGGTATTAAACACCATGCCAATGACGCTGCCTGCCAGCATCAACGCCATCAGACGGGCATAGGAGAGCACGTCTGACAACCAGCTGGTCACATCGTACAGGGATGCGACACCGCCAAAGAGTTTTCCAAAGATGCCCTTTTTGTGGCGGCCCTGGGTGAGAATCAGCGCAGCTACACCCAGCAGAATCACGATGGAAGATCCGTTGAGCACCAGCATAACGATACCGGCAAAGAAGATCCACCAGGGCACTACGTCCAGCAACCCATCCAGAGCTGTACCGTCTCGGAAGCCCATGTAAATGTGAATGCATTGACCGAATACTAGATGGACACAGCCGACAGCCACAGCAAGGATCAGCACAGTCAGAGGATCGTCTACTGGGCTAACCACGATGCCGTTGCAGAACGTTTGGAGCCACTGCGGGAACTGTTCCTGGGGAATATTCAGGAAGGCTTCAGAAAACGTGGGGATCACGTTGCTGAAGAAACCACCTGCAAAAATACCACAGAAGATGATACTGCAACCCAGCCACTTACCCAAACTGAACATGTAGCCCAGGGTATTCTTTGGCTTGTACTTTTTCGAGATGATGGTGCATGCAATCAGGATAATCAGACCATACGCCACATCCGCGAACATGAAACCGAAAAAAAAGATATACCAGAGGAAGATCAACGGATTGGGGTCAATTCCATCATAGGCTGGCAAGGAGTACATTTCCGTTACCATGTTGATGCCCCGCATCCACTTTGGGTTGTCCAACAAAGTGGGAACCTGATCCCCTTCTTCCGGATCGGACAGCTCATACGCGCAATCCAGCGCCTTGAGTTCCCTTTCCAGCTTGTCCAGCTTCGGTGCAGCAGCCCAGCCCTCCAGGAACACGATGGTTCCATCGGTCAAGCCATTGTCCTTAATGCCTTCCACATCAGCTTCCTGATTGAACCGGTCAAAGGCCAGCCTCAACTCAGCCCGCTGATCTCCAAGGGATTTGATGGTTTCCAAAGCAGCTTCCCGCCTCTGAACCACTTCTGTCAGCTTTTCCTCCAGCCGTGCAATGTTCTGCGCCCCACTGCCTTCCATTCCCTTGAACTTCACCACAGAAAAGCTGTAGGGTTTCAGCGTTTCCATAGCCTTGCTATGCTCGACCTTCAGGGTTAGAAGCATTACGTAATGCAGTTCTTTATTCGAACTGACTGCAATCAGTTCGCTTGCCGGCGCCTGTTCCGCCAGGGCGCCCTTTACTTCATCCAGCGCCATTGCTGCGGGCACAGTACCCAATGTAATTTCCACATGCTCCGTGGAGTCGATGTTCAGAGGTTCCTCCAGGGTTTGCCATGGTACCAGACTATCCCGAACTGAGTTCAGCCGATTCTCCTCAGTGTATAGCTGGGAGATTTCAGCCACGCAGTCGTTAATCGTCTGGGATACCGCCCTAGCCTTTTCCGTCCGTGCGTCATCGAAAAAGTCACGCTCCGAAATGTCTGTTCGCAACGTAAACAGTCCGGACTTGGCCGGCGCATATTTACTCAGCGCAGACAGCGCAGAGTTTACGGCAGTTGCCCGAGCCTTCACCGTACCCTGTGCCCCGGTATCCCGGTTCAACAGAGCAGTCCATTCCGGATCCGTCAGCTTGGCCTCCGGCTCAGTTACCTCCACACAACCGACATGAAGCAATCGCGACAGTAATTCATCCCGCTGTTCCGCAAGAGCAATTACTCGTAACCGCTTCATCTTGACGATTGCCATCAGGCATCCACCACCTTTCTGACAATCAGTGACGCTGCTTCTTCAAGCCGCCCTTCCGCTTTGGTTCGTAGTGCAGCACAGTCAGCGTCAGCCTGGCGTTTGATCTTTGCCGCGTCGCTTGCTGCGTCCTGCTCAGCTTTGACTAGCAATTTCTTTGCTTTCGCATCCGCTTGTTTCTTCGCGTCCGCTACAGCCTGTTTGCCAGCCTTTTCTGCATCGGTCACCAGCTTCTTGGCATCCATGGCAGCCTGTACTTTCCGTTCCTTCGAAAGCTGTTCCGCCTCAGTTACCTGTTTGACTGCTTCCAGAGACATCGTCTCACCGCCTTCCCTTTCATTATTCAACTTAAGTCATTTCGCTCAGTCTGCCCCACATTATACAACGTAACAATCTGAAAATCAATCAGCCTTTTTTCTGTTTTTTCTCCCAAAAAACTTTCACTTTTCAAGTGCCATTTCGCTCTGCTTTTTATGATTGGAATCTTTCACCTCATTTCTTGCAAACGCAAGTCCAACTTCAACTTTTGCACGCGAATTTGTCTATTTTTTCACAATTTCAATTCTTTTCACAAACAACATCTGCAAATCCATTTTTTCTCAGATTCATCTTTCTCTTTTTCGTCACTTTTCACCCCTGTTCCCTACGCTCTTTTTCTCCATATTTCGCACGGAAGTGAGCCCAAATTTTTGTGTACTTTTACCCCATGCTTTTCCACCTTTCTTCTTCCCGCGACACCCGTTCTATCTCCATAACCGACACCTCAAACGCGACCTTCTCCACCGCTTCTTGATTTTGAATTTTGATGTACGTTCTGCTCTGAAGCCGTCCCCGCAGCCGCACCCGATCTCCTACTTCCCAGGTGGCCGCCCGACGTGCCATCCCACCCCACACAATGCACGGAAGGTAATCTGCTTTTCCGTAGCTTCGGTTCACTGCCAAGAGCAAATCGGTAATTTCCCGCCCCATGGGGGTTCGGCGATAAACTGGTTTTCTGCACAGATTTCCCATGAGCATCACCCGGTTGTAGTCCTCGCTATGATCCCCTGAAAATGCCTCGTTCACATGTACAGTAATCACAAGCTTGCTTCCCGTACCGGACCGATTGTTATACGATCGTATTTCCCCATTTACTCCAATTCTTCGGCCCGGTTTAATGTCAAAGTTTTCTATGGTATTTCTGGACGCAATTGCATTTATAATATCTTCCGCACCGGACAAACGCCGGCATCGGAAAGGAAACACAAAATAGTCTTCGCCGCCATAGCTATGAGAGAAGGTTGCCTCCCTGACTGCTTCCCCCATCATTTCTGCCCAATTTGTCTTCCGTTCTTTCCCCATTTTTTCCGCCTCCACATTTAAAAAACTGCTGCATTCTTATGTGAGACGGCTAAAAAATAGAACAGAAGAATGCCCACACCCTGCTACTCTTAACCCCACTTTATTTTCTATTTTGCGTCTTCCGTCATACCACCTGAAACAGATAAAACTTCAGATAAGATGTTTCTGGGGCACTCCACAGAGTCAAATGATCTGGGGCCTGCTGCCGTGCCTCAATCTGCCGCAGAGAAACCGCTGCATCCCGGGCTGTGGCTTTTAATATCTAACAGAATAGCGTTTCGCTCATAAAATGAGAGCGGGAACATGTAGCCAGGTAGCCGCCCCGCCAACAGCCGCATTTAACCCAAAAGGAGCAGTATGAGTGAAGCAATCCAGGACATACTTACCTTGAGAGGTCTTTCCAACCGCCTGGCGATTGTACTTTTGATCCAAGAAGAATCCCGTCTTCTGCCCGTTCTCCACATCCACC
>CALLZZ010000333.1 GCA_937858235.1 uncultured Clostridia bacterium | reverse complement strand
TTGATGAAATTCGCCGTCCCCGCGCGCTATTCTTTCATGTTTACTTTACTGAGCCGTAAGGATTTTTTTCATAGGATGGTTCCTCCAATATTCATAATGGCTGCAGCAAGAAAGCCGAGGGATAAAAACGGTGCCATAGGCAGGGTTAACTGTGACGCTCTCTGCGGCTCCAGTTTTTTGAGCTTTCTGATAGCCTGATTTAAGATGTAAAAAATGAGGGAGGCGGTCAGACCGAGTATCAGTCCGACCACGCATCCCCAAAAGCCGATGGCAAGGCCAGCGGCGGCAGTGAACTTTATATCCCCGCCTCCAATACTGTCAGGCTTACATAAAGCAGCGGTCAAAAACGGAAGCGCCGCAAGGATTCCCAAAAAATTGACGGGACTGAAATCAATCAGCCCCGTCAATGCAATCAAGATACAGGTACTGTCCGGGATGATCCGTTTGCGGATATCCCACACAGAAGCTGCTATAAGCAGGAAAGAAAAAAGCACCGTTTGAAGGGTGTTGTTAACCTCCATAGTTGAACATTTCCTTGATGCGCTGGGTCAATGTCGGGAGCACCGTTTCTCCGAACAGTGCGTAAAGCCCTGCCAGCAGCAGGGCGCCAATGACAACCGCCAGCAGAATTTTGATGGCCGTGTCAATATAGCCCTCCCCGCAATTGCTTGAAAGCATGCCATGAGTTTTAGAGATGGCTGTGGCAGTCTTGCTTTTCAGCTTGCAAAACAGATATTTCATGGATTTTCCTCCTATTCAAAGTGGTAGGTCACCGAGTAGGTGATGTTGGACTTGTTATACATACAATTATGGTTGGTGTAGTAATAAAATTCGAGCTTGCTGTATACGCCTGCGCCCAGCGTCCTCTTGAAAGTAATGCCATTTGAGGTGGTACCATAGTCAAGCTGATCCCACTGGCTGGTCAGCTTGTTGTAACCGCGCACTCTGCCAAAGTCAGAGCCACTGTGACCGCTGACCGGAGGTACGGTAAAGGTATACTCCGTGATGGTTGCGCCTTCAAGTCCGTTTTCGAGAATAACCGAATCGGGTCCGGTGAGCGTCATACCGCCGCTGCCGTTGGAGTCCGCCACAAAGAACACGATGGCAGACCAGGAAGATTCAGCACCCGCAGAATCCACCGCCTTGACACGAATCACATTTCTTCCCAGCGGGTAGGTTTGTGTTTCTGCGTTTCGGCCCTCCCAAACGAGAGTGACAGGATCGCCGTCGGGGTCGGAGCTGGTCGCTTTGATGGTGACTGGCGTTCCCGGCGGTACGCTATTGCCGCTTGGCGTTCTGGTAATGACCGGCGCAGTCGGCGCAGAGTTTGCGATGGTAAAGGTTTTGGATACCCATTGCGAATATAGCCCGGTTGCATCCTTGGCACGGACACGGATGGTGTGAGTACCAACGGCATAGTAGTTGTCAGCCGCCTTATTTTCCCATTCCAGCGTGGTTGCATCGCCGTCTGCATCGGACGCTGTGGCGCTGATATCGACAAGGAACTTGCCGTTATTCGCTGTTCGGGTGGGAGCTGCGGTCAGTGTGACAACAGGTGCAGAGCTGGTGATGGTAAATGTCTTTTCTGCCCAGGGGGAATAAGCTCCGACAATGTCTTTTGCACGGACACGCACGGTGTGAGTACCTGCGGCGTAATAATTGTCCGCCGCCTTGTTTTCCCATTCCAGCGTGGTTGGGTCGCCATCCGCATCAGAGGCTGCAGCGCTGATATTGACAAGGAATTTGCCGTCCTTGACCGTGCGGGTTGGTTCAACTGTCAGGGTAACAGTGGGAGCGGAATTGGTCACGGTGAAGGTTTTTTCCGTCCACGGGGAATAAGCTCCGGCGATATCTTTGGCTCTGACACGGATGGTATGGGTACCCGGCGCATAGTAGCTGTCAGCCGCAGTACCCTCGTACTCCAATGTCACCGAATCGCCATCGGGATCGTCGGCACTGGCGGTAATGTCTACAAGGAACTTGCCGTCCTTGGCGGTACGAGAGGGAATTGCCGTTACCACAGGGGCATTCGGCGCAGTATTGGTTACCGCGATGCTCTCCGAATGAGTGGTTACACGCCCTTTGCTGTCTATGACAGAAGCGGTCAGGATAAAGTCGCCGGTGTCACGGATGGCGATCCTGCCGCCATCATTGTCCAGCGTTCCCTGATACTGTGCCGCATTGCCGTCCTTTTGCAGCGTCCAAACTACGGTATAGCTGCCGATATGCTGAACATCTTTTGCGACAACATCAAACTCCGCACCGTAGTGAACGGTCTGCGGTATGGTGAATGTGTACTGTACCACCGGCAGGATGCGTATACTTTCGCTGTGGGAGTAACTGCGTTTCAGATAATCGGTCATCATGGCGGTTAGAACATATTCGCCATCGCTTCGGAAAGTAATTTTTCCTCCCTGCGGGGTGAGACTTCCGCTGAATGCCTCTGAGAGCGGAATATTTTTGCCGTCCTTGCTGACGGACCACTCTACCGGCAGAACATTTTTGTTGCCGTGGGTTCTGATGTCAAGGTCGGTATCGGTGTAGGCAAAGGCGGGAAGCTCAAAGTCAATGGTCAGAACGGGAAGCACCTCGCACCTGTCCTTGCTTTCATACAAAAATACCCGTCCTGTTTCATCGGTAACTCTCGCCACCAGCTCATAGATACCGGCTCTTTTAAATCGGATTGTGCCGCCGTTGTTTGTGAGCTTACTGCTGACATAGGTCGACCAGTCCTGAAAACCGAAGGTATTGTCCACCAGCCATTCGATGGTAAGGCCGTCCAGATTGGCGGTTTCAGTTTTGATTACGACATCGGTATCGGTATGAGCGTACTTTGACAGGCTGTAGCTTACGGCCGGCACAGGATAAACCTTGAATCTCTGTTCATAGTGGTAGGTTCTGCCGCCATCATCGGTGAATTCCGCTTTCAGGACATAGCTGCCCTTGGAGTGAAACTTCAGCTTGCCGCCACTGTTGCCCAGCGTGCCCTCCGCCGCGTCGGTGAGGGATACCTCCTTGCTGTCATGCAGCAGCGACCACTTGGCGGTATGACTTCCGATTTCGCCGAACACCGCTTCCACCGTAACGATTTTATCGGTATGGAAGATTTCAGGCAGATAAAATCCCGCTGATCCCACCGGATAGACGGTGATATCCGCTGTATCGGCAAACACTCTGCCTGTAGCGTCTGTGACAGAAGCGGTCAGCACATACACGCCTTTTTCCTTAAAGCGGATGCTGCCATCGGATGGATTGCCTTCGATAAATGTGCCGATGTCGGCAGGTTCACCGTTTCTGGTCAGGGTATAGGTTAAAGCGAGACCATCCGTTTCTTTTGTTTCTGTCTGTAGAGTGATGGTTTTATCGGTATGGGAAACCGCCGGCAGTGTAAGCTTTACCTCCGCCACAGGGTAGATGGCGATGTTGCTTTGTGCAGTAACGGTTTTGCCCAGCTCGTCTGTGATGGAGGCGGTCAGCGTATATCTGCCTTTTTCCTTAAACAAAACCGTACCGCCAGCAGAGTTTAACTCACCAGAGAGAGCTTTTTCCAGATCCGTGGCAGCTCCATCTTTTTGAAGGGACCACACTACCGAATTAGCGCCGAGGTTTTCAGTAGCAAGTTCCACCGAAACGGCCGTGTCGGTGTGGGCGGTTTCAGGCAATGAAAAAGCAGCCTTTACCACCGGATAGATGCTGATTGTCTGCTCATGGGTTACCGTAATGCCCCGGCTGTTTTTTGCTGTGGCAATCAGGGTAATGCTGCCTGCTTTCGTAAATTTGACTTTGCCGCCGTTTGCGTCCAACGTACCCTCTGCCAGCTCGGAAAGCTCTGCAGGGAGCCCGTTTTTAAGAGCCGACCATGTCACGCCGCTTACATAGCGGCTTTCCGGCTTGATCTCAATTTCCTCGGCAGTATAAGCGGTTTTGGGCAGCGTAAAGCTGAACTGCGGGGCAGGAACATAGGAAGATCCACTGCCGCTGTCGGAGTTTGAGTGATTATCCTTCGGCTTGGTGTTTGCCGGCGGCTTCGGGGGTTCCTCTTTTTTGATCTGCTCCTTTGCTTTATCGGCATCCACCAGCATTTCAAAGGCTTCTCCGCGGGTGGCATTGCCGTTCGGTTTAACCGTTCCGTCCGGATAGCCGTCTACAATACCATATTTTTTACCGGTGCAGATGCAGGCTTTGTCTGCGTCACCAAGTTCGCTGTCATCTGAAAAGCCGGTTGCGCAGGAGCAGGATGCGTCATGGTCACCTTTGCCGATGGCTCTCACCAGCATACGGATCATTTCTATGCGGGTGATGGGCTCGTCTGGCAGAAACTTTGTGCCGAAATCATCCTTTTGGATGATTCCTGCAATAATGAGCGCTTCCACATGCTTCTCTGACCAGTGGCCGGCAATGTCGGTGAAGTGAATGGTGATTTTGCTTTGATTCGGCTCCGGCAGTTCCATGGTTCGTGCAATCAAGGCTGCAAACTCGCCTCTGGTGATGATGGCATCAGGGTGTACCAAGCCATCGGGATAACCGCTGATGACGCCTTTATCTGTAAGGATTTGAATAGCTTCCTCCGCCCAATGACCTTTGGCATCCTCAAAATATCGGTTTACCGCATAGGCGCTGCCCGCAAGCAGGGAAACCACCAAGCAAACCACAAGAAGGATGCCGAGAGGTCTTTTCATTTTCTCGTTCATTGGCTACCTCCTACATCCCGCCCATAACAGGCTGACTTTGCTCCTGCTGCGGGTCGGGAGATTCCTGTTTCTGTGTGGCGGCCTGTCCTTGAGTAAGCGCGTGCTGGTAGGCCCCGATAACCGCCTTGTCAAATTCCGCTTTGGACTCCTTGGTGCAAGGAAAGCAGATATCCTTGTACTCGCCGTTTCCGGCCTTATAGCTGGGCATGGAAATGAGCAGCCCCTTGGAGCCCTCCATGATCTTGATGCCCCGAACGGCGAAAACACCGTAAATATTGACCGAGGCGGTAGCCTTACAGCTTCCAGCCGGACGGATGGAATGAATTTTTACATCGTACTTGGGAACGGGCGATGTTGTATTCTTAGGCATGTTTATTCCTCCTTCTCAAAATTTCCGGTATTTCTAACCGGCGTAGTTGAACATTTCCTTAATGCGCTGGGTCAGGGTCGGGAGCACCGTTTCCCCGAACAGGGCATAGAGCCCCGCAAGGAGCAGGGCGCCAATGACAACCGCCAGCAAGATTTTGATGGCTGTGTCAATATAACCTTCTCCGGCATTACCTGAGAGAAGCTTCCTGCCACGGAAAGCGAGATTGGCTGCGGCATCCTTTGCCGCT
The DNA here is from genome assembly GCA_937858235.1 of uncultured Clostridia bacterium. Taxonomy (GTDB): domain Bacteria; phylum Bacillota; class Clostridia; order Oscillospirales; family Oscillospiraceae; genus Onthomonas. The sequence goes on along the minus strand of CALLZZ010000333.1, from coordinate 15,693 downwards.
GTAATCTTGTGTGAAGCTGTACTTTTCATTTTTTTGATAACCTGAACCATGTAGTTTTCCTCCGTTCTATTGTTTCTTTGGTCGAGAAAAGGCAGCCCCAGGCTGCCTACATACTCATTTTCATTGCTTGGGTTTGCTCTGAGCCCCCGAAGCTGATTTTCTGGAATCCAAAACGGTCGCAGTAGTGATATTCGCTGCCTTGGGCGTCATACAGCTCCACCACATCAGACATGGAAAGAGAGTGTCCGTTATAGCCGGGCGGGTGATTTACATTGCACCTTGTGTAGATGGCTTCGAGGTCGTTGGTGTCGAGCTGACCGTCATAGACGATGTTGTAATTTTCGAGAGATGGCTCTCCAAATTGCCGCACCATTTCTTTATAGGGTATAAATTTCATGTGCACGTCCACGTCCGGCTTTAACTGCCAGATGCGAACATTTTTCAGCAGTACGCCTTCCATGCCATCCGCACGTTCGCCAGCAAGAAGCCGCTCCATCACGCCATCTGTCCACTTCGGCGTTAAGGAGCGGCTTTGGAGCCAGATGGTCAGCTCATCATTTTGAAAAATGCTGTCCACAATGGCTTTTTCTTTATCAGTATAACCGGCCGGGTTTCCATAGTAGGAAATGAGGCCGTTTTTCAGGGTAATCCCCGACATCTTCCCACCTCCCGGATAATGTCTTAAAGAATGAGGGCAGGTTATTTGCCATAGATGATGCTTTCCTGCATGATCAATTCATCCAATGCTGCAAGGCAGATACCGTTTTGCGCCAGCACCGAAAGAATGCAGGCCGGTACATCGCGAATATCTTGCTGGATATTTGCCTTTACGACTGTAATTTCGCCGCTGTCATCATCGGTATAGGCTTTTAATCTGGTACCCTTGGGGATACCCGCTTCCTCCAGCAGATAGTCGGGGATGCGGATGTCCTGGTTTTCGTCCAGCAGATCACGGCAAAGGGAGCAGTCTGCTACCCATTCAGCGGGGTTGTGATTGCAGCCGCCTTTCTTGTTTGTTTCCGGATTTTCATCCTCGCAGTTGTTGCAAAGACCGCAGGCTCCGGCAAGGAGAACCGTCATATCGCTCGCCAGCTCGCTGAGTGTGGCAATAACTCGAATAAGCTCCAGCGCCGTCATTTCACCCTTGTGAATGACGCATACGCCTTCGACGGCTGTCACCGCAAGGGTTTCCGCATCGGCAAAGCCGCAACGCTGCTGAATATCTATGGGGATTTGCAGGGCCTGCTCATTTTCCTTCTGATTGTTTTTCATGGAATCTATCCTCTCCTTTAAATATTTGCCCAGATAGGGACGGTGTTCCTTTTTTGGTTTTTCGGTCAGAACTCAATCCCGCCGTTGTCAAATAAATTGAGTTGCGCCGGGGCCTCCCTCGTCCGTTCCCCCATATCGTAATTGGCAATGAGGATTTCGGGAAACTGCGCTCCGTTGTCATACCGCTGCTTGATGTTATTGATGCGGGTATAGGAATCAATTTGGATACCCGGCGCATCATACAAATTGCGGATAAAATCGCAGTCATTGTAGGACAGCAGGAATTTGCCCTCAATTCGCAGCAGAGCATCCCGCAGGCGGATGTGATCTTTTTCTGTAAAGCCGTCCTCACCCACGTTTTTGTAGTAGCCCTCGGTTTCAAAGTACGGCGGGTCACAGTAGAAAAAGCTGACGGGGCGGTCGTATTGCCCAATCAACTTCTCAAAGTCCTTGTTTTCGATCACCACTTTGGCAAGCCGTCTGTGAGCCTGTTCAATCAGTGGAAAATTGGACCACATATCATGGGGCTGACTGCCATAGCTGGTAAGTCCCGATGCGTAGCTGTAGCGGATAAGCTGGTAAAACCAGGCTGCCTTCTGTACATCGGAAGCAGGACTGTCACGGGCGAGGGTATTTTTAACAAGGTCAAAGTCTGCGCGGGCGTTGAGGACATAACGCAGTGCTTCTATCAGTTCATCCGGCTTTTCCCGTACACAGCGGTACAAGTTAACCAGCAGTCCGTTGAAATCGTTATATACCTCAAAGTCGTTACCGGGCGGCTTGTGAAACAGTATCCAGCCACCTCCGCCGAATACTTCAATGTATCTTTCGTAGTAGAGGGGAAACAGTGTGACGATCAGCTCACGCAGGGATTTTTTGCCGCCGATCCATGACATAAAGCTGTTCAGGAGTCATCACCTCCCTCCAGCGGCAGGCATATCTGCGTATCGTCAAATGCCGTGAGGGAATGCCTGAGCCCTCCGATGGCGGCGCTGATCCCGCTGATACGGCTTCTCATATGGTGGATGGTCAGCCGGATTTCCGCTTCGGTTCTTGCGTAAAAATATCCGCTTTGATCGCTGGCGATAGGGATGCCTTCGCGACGCAGGCTGTTGACAATGTCGCGCAGTTCCTTACCGGAAACACAAAAGGTGTGTTCCAGTTCTTTGCTGGTGACGGCATTTTCCGCACCGTGATGATAGCGGTGCAGATATTCCGCAAGCTGTTCCTTGAGCATGTTTGGCTCCTTTCCGGCCGCTTCCCCGGAAAGAAAGGCAAGGCAAAAAAACGCAAAAACAGGGTCGCCTCCTGTTTGGGGAAACGGCCCTGTTTTGATTAGCTTTAGTATAAATTAACCGCTGGCTATGCCAGTGCGGATAAAAATCTTCAGATAGAAGAAAACCCCCTTTTGCTAAAATAAATGCAGGTTTGCCAACAGCACTAACAAGCAAAAGGAGGTTTTGTCGCATGAATGATATCAAAGTTTATCACATTAGGACATTGGGTTATACCTTACACTCCTTTTTTACATAACTCGAAAAATGTAATATTTTCTCTTATATTCAATTATAAAGCATGTTATAATTGAATACATGGAGGTGTCATTATGCCTATATATGAGATATTAAGAATGATACGTAAGGAATTAAATATATCACAAGAGTCTTTAGCACGAGAATTAAATGTTAGTTTCACGACTATGAATCGATGGGAAAATAACAAAGCCAAACCAAGCAGGTTGGCAATTCTGCAAATTAAGAATTACGCCGCTAAGCAAAAAGTATCTTCTAAAATCATTAACGAACTTGACCAAATTCAGATCAATGCAAAGATATAAAACACAGGAGGATTATTATATGGCTGTAATTGACGTGAATGCTAAAATTGAGGCTTGGAAGAATAAGTTGCTCGACTTAGGCAAACGTAATCGCCTGTTAAATTATCGAGAAACAAAACGTTCAAGTCTTAAGATACTCTCTCCTGAGTGCTTTGAATTATACCGCTCTTTTGTACAGGAAGAAAAACCGCTTATTTTCCCTAACATAACTGACATAAGTGAGTCGGACGAAGAGAACGAAGAAGAATACTACTATCCAATAAAAACAAATCAAAGCCCAAAAGAAACTCAAAGAACATTAAAATCCCTTCGAGATAAAGCAAAAACTGCCCTTGAAGAACAGGGAGTTAATATCCTCTATCTTTCGTTTGGTTTTTTAAAGTGGACTGAATCTGAGCCTTCCCCGATTTTTCGGAGACAAAGAAGTAGTGCAATTGGCTGATATCATAGAATATCGCAGGGTTGCTGGCTATGCCGCCAGTTGCTGATAAAAGCGCCGCCGCAAATCCGCCGGCGGGATATTGCCGATGGCAGCGTTGCGGCGCTGCCGATTGTAATAAATCTCAATAAATTCAAAAATGGCGGATTGAGCCTGCTCTCGGGTTATGTAATGCTCGTGATAGATCATTTCCAGTTTGATCGTGCTGAAAAAGGATTCCGCACAGGCGTTGTCGTACGGCGTTCCTTTGCGGCTCATGCTGGGTATCATGTGATTTCGTTTCAAAAGCTTCTGATAGTCCAAACTGGCGTATTGAACTCCCTGATCGGAATGATGTATCAAGCCTGGTCCCGGTTTGTATCGCCGGATTGCGGTATTCAGTGCTCGTTTGCAGAGGTCGGTATCTATTCGGCTGCCAGTGGCAAAGCCGACAATCTGCCGGTCGAACAAATCCTTGACGGCGGCCAGATACAGCCATCCTTCATCTGTTCGGATGTATGTAATATCGGTTACCCAGACCTTGTTGGGGGCGTCTACATGAAAATCCTGATGGAGAAGATTGGGAGCCACGGGATAATTATGTTTAGAATTGGTAGTGGCTTTGAACTTGCGATGACGGATAGAGTACAACCCATGTACCCTTTGAATCCGGTAAAGCCGGTTCCGGCTGCAATGAGGAAAACGCAGGCGCACATCGTCCAGTAACTTGTCCAGACCCACGCGGCCTTTATTCTGATTATAGCTGTCTTTCAGCACATCATAAATCTTTTGATTTTCCCTGTCTGTCTTACTTCTTGGACAAGACAGCCACCGGTAATATCCGCTTTGGGAGACTTCTAAAATCCGGCACATCTTCTCCACAGAATGCTCCCCGCTCCGTTCGCGGATTATTTCGTACTTTTTCTCTGGCTTTGACTGAAGATGGCTGCCGCTTTTTTTAAGATTTCTACCGTATCCTCTAAATCCGCTTTTTCCTTGCGCAGCTGGCGATTTTCTTCTTCCAGTTGCCGCATTTGCACCTTTTCGGCGTCGTGGCTGTCCGTTTCCGCGGCAAGCCAGCGCTCTACCGCATTGCGCGATACGCCCAGATTGCGGCATACTTCCGCAATGCTTTGTTTATCCTCCAACACTAATTTGACAGCGCCTTGTTTAAACTCCTCGCTGTACCGTGTTCCTTTGCTTTTTTCCATGCCGGACACCCCTTCGTAGTAATTTTATTTTACACTACTCCGGACTCTCCAGCAAATCGGGTATAGCTCAATCTCAAGATTCCGATTACTGGTTCAATTCACCTATTTTGCTTGTTCCGGCTTCGTTAACAATAGAATCAATTACTTCTCCATATGTTCTTAGCCTACACGAAGACGAAATCGTGGTTAATCCGACATTGTCATATAAGCTTGAAAATGATTTCGGCATTATACTTCCTAAATACAACGAGGGTGATGACCTTCGCTCTATTTTTGCAGAAGTTTCGAGATTAATTAAGGCAAATGGGTGGGAAGTAGTGTTTGAATCAAGCTTGAGTTTGCTCTCGTTCCTTAAGATCAACATGTATAACGATTTAAGCAAACATAAGGACTCCATAGCTTCAAATCCGGTTGTCAGAACAATTAGTGGAGATGCATCTGCTTCTAACAAAATTCCAGAAGATCTATTTGATTTTGATTATGACAAAAATATTTCGCCTTTGGAGATGTGTCAGGTTGTCGATGCCGATTCCAGTCAGCAGGATGCAATATTATGCGCCAAGAAAGGTATTAGCTTTGTGCTTCAAGGACCTCCGGGAACTGGGAAAAGCCAAACTATTACAAATATCATTGCCGAATGCCTCGCTGACGGAAAGAAGGTTCTTTTTGTTTCCGAAAAGATGGCGGCGCTCGAAGTTGTACATAGGAGGCTTACAGGTGCTGGATTGGACGATTTTTGCCTAATATTGCACAGTTACAAAGCCAATAAACGAGATGTCCTCGATCAATTAGGGGCAACTCTTGCATTAGCGCAGAAAAAAGCCACCTTAAGTGATGAAGCGTTTCAAAAATTAGAATTATTGCAATCTGATATGAAACAACTTAACGAGTACGCTGCTCAAATTTTTGAAACGGTTATGCCCCTCGGTAAGTCTATTTATCAGGTTAACGGGATATTGGCACATCTCGAATCTTATGAGTATGTTGGTTTCCAGATTGATAATGTCGGAAATATTGACTCAAAGCAATTCAATCGCCTTATCTGGTTGTTGAAACAGTTTACAACAACTATCGGAAAGATGACCGACGATTATAAAGAAAACCCATGGTATGGAGCGACAGTAGCATCCGTGTCACATGAGCTGCGCTATGACATAAATCAGAAGCTCGGATTATTGATCCCAAAAGTTTCAGATGCTCGACAAAAAGTATCTGATTTGTACAAATTTTTATCATTGGATTGGTGCACTACATATCAAGGTATTCTTGACATCATCCCTGTAATAAAAGTCGCTTCTGAGGCATCGGTTGTTCCTACTTCATGGATTCTTGGTAACGAAATCGAACCACTTTTTGGTGAGGTGTCTGAATGTGAAACACTGAAGGCCCTGTTTTGTCAAAAACAGGGTGAGTTGTCGAAACAATATGATATTATTACTGCAAATGATGCTAATATTAAGGTGTCCAATCTTGATCAGCTTTTAAATGCTGACAAGATTGATAATGAGCTTAATACGATAGTATCCGTTCTTAAAAGTTCATTTCCGTATTCAGGCATAGATCTTGATTTTCCCGCTGCCCATGCCTTGTTTAATTCCGCAAGGGATAAAGCTTGTCAATTAAGCGAACTTATTACGCAGCTATCTTCCGTGTATGAAACAACTGTATTTTCTATCGACTACAACGGAATCTTATCACGATATAAAACCGAATATACATCTTTTTTGAAGGTGTTTAAGAAGAATTATAGGGCTGATAAAAAGCTGATACAGTCACAATATAAGAAAATTGTAAAGAAAATTTCTGATGAGCAAGTTCTTGAACTTATTACGCAGCTTCGGGCGGTTGAAGAGTTAAGGCAGTGGTTTTCGAATAACAGAGATAATTTTAATAAATTTTTCGGAAACTTGCTTGTAGACGAAAATTCGGACTTTTCGAAACTTGAAAAGCATTTAACTGTATATGGTGCGTTAATTAGCAGTACTCAGATATTGCAAGTAATGAAAGATACCGCTTTGCGATTGGAAGAATCCGAGAATACACTTATTGCCCACTATCAGTTTCTTTATAAGGGTTGGGACACGGAATGGGATGTTATCCGCAGCTCGTTGACCTGGGCCTCTAAGTTTAGAAAGCAAACTGAGGCGCTTAAGTTTAACACTGACTTTATTGAAGTTGTATGCTCAGGTAAAATCCAGTCTGAATTTTTGAAAAACGCTGTTTCGCAATTAGAAGAAATAATTGCAAACTTAAATATTGAATTCCTCTGGTTTATAGGTTTATTTGAAGATCAGGACTATTTCAAATTACTCACTTTTCCAGCACTTCAGGATCGTTTGGAGAATTGTTTAAATGGACTGTCTCTGCTGGAAGAGTGGATTGATTTCCGTACAGCCAGAGAACGATGCAAATCTGAAGGTCTTGCGGACTATATCGCTAAAATTGAAGAATTGCACATCGAGGCCTCAAAAATTATTCCTGTTTTTAAGAAGCGCTTTTTCAGGCTTTGGCTCGACGCAATTCTTCCAAATTATCCTGCCGTTTTGAACTTCAGGCGGCGTATGCACGAAAACACAATAGATGAGTTTGCCAGGTTGGATAAAATACAATTTGAGATAGCTAAGGCACGTATCAGAAGCAAACTGATTAACGATTTGCCTTCGCTACAAAGATTTACAAGCGGCGTTGATGAAATTGGTATTTTAAAAAGAGAACTTGGAAAGCAAAGACGTATAATGCCTATCCGTAAGCTATTCCACGAGATACCAAATTTGCTTTTGACGCTCAAGCCATGCCTAATGATGTCTCCGCTGTCAGTTAGTTTATTTCTCGAAGCAGATACTTACCAGTTCGATACGGTTATCTTTGACGAAGCTTCACAGGTTTGCACAGAAAACGCAATCGGTGCCATTTCAAGAGGGAAACAGGTTATTATTGCTGGTGATAGCAAGCAATTGCCGCCGACAAACTTTTTCTCGGTCTCAACATCATCTGATAACGATTTCGATACAGACGATGATGAATATGATGACACTGGCGCATATGAGTCTATTCTTGATGAAGCCGGACTTTTACCTGAACGCACTTTGCTTTGGCATTACAGGAGCCGACATGAGCATTTAATAGCTTTTTCTAATGCAGAAATTTATAAAAATAGCCTCATTACTTTTCCTGCAAATATAGAAAAGGTGCCGGATAATGGTGTCGAGTATATATTTGTACGTGATGGATTTTATGACCGTGGTGGAAAAAAAGGAAATGTAAATGAAGCTCAGAAAGTAGCTGAATTGGTCTTTGATCATTTTCAAAAACATCCACAGCGGTCTCTTGGGGTTATTGCTTTCGGCGAAGTCCAACAATTGGCTATTGATACTGCCATTCGCGAAATGCGCCTTAGAAACCAAAATTTTGAATCTTTCTTTAAAGAAGATTCTGAGGAACCGTTTTTCATAAAAAATCTTGAAAATGTGCAAGGTGATGAGCGTGACACAATAATTTTTAGTATCGGATACGCCAAAGATGCCAACGGAGTATTTCGAATGAATTTTGGCCCCTTGAGTAAATCTGGGGGAGAACGTAGGCTTAATGTTGCTATTACTCGTGCAAAATATAATGTTAAACTCGTCGGCTCAATCATGCCGACAGATATCGATATTGACAGGATATCGTCCGATGGTCCCAAGTTGCTTCGGGCATATATTGATTTTGCCATTAACGGTGCGGAATCGCTGGGGCGTGAAGTGACAGAACTTGATGTGACTGAATACGATTCCCCGTTTGAAGAAGCTGTTTATAAGTTTCTGGACAGAAAAGGCTATAAAGTGGCTACGCAAGTTGGATGCTCTGGTTATAGAATAGATATGGCTGTTAAACATCCCACACTCAGCGGTGTGTATGTGCTCGGCATTGAGTGCGATGGTGCTACCTACCATTCGGCAAGAACTGCTCGTGAAAGAGACCGACTGCGTCAGGAAGTACTTGAAAATATGGGATGGAAAATTTATCGCATATGGTCTACCGACTGGATAAAAGATCCTGTTACTGAGGGCGCACACCTTATCGCAGCGATCAATGATGCTATTGCCAATTACGATGACTCAATGAGTAATGAGGCAAGTAATGAAGCCCGAGAGGACGATTCTGACGCAGAAGACTTTGTTTCCATTAATCGAAAAGAAACGAGTATTACAGATTATGGTAATCCATATGGTTTTGCGGCAGCACTAACAACGGATTTGTCTGCTTTGCCGCGAAACACATCTGGATATCTTGACATTACAGATTGTATCTTGGCTTATGTGAACAATGAATTTCCCATACATTATGAATTGCTTTGTCAACATCTTGCACCATTATACGGAAACGAAAAAGCAACTATAAAGGTCAGACGAGAAGTTGATTATGGCATAAATCGGTTGCACGGAAAAATCATCAGAAAGGGAGATTTTCTGTTCCCAAAAGGATGGGAAAAAATAACTGTTCGCGTTCCAAATAGCAGAAAAATCAACCATATTTCTATAGAAGAACTTGCTGAGGCCATGAACACTATTCTGAATACGGTTGTCGGCATCACCCGTGAGGGGTTGTGTGTGGAAACTACGCGTGTGTACGGGTGGCAACGAATGACTAAGGGAATCGGTGCTTCGATGAATGCTGCCTGTGACTTGCTCGTTCAACAAGGCAGAGCGCAAGAACTGGATGGCAAAATAGTGCCAAAAGAAAGTTAGGGTCTGTTTCGGCTCGCATATGAATCTAAAAAAGCACAGGCATCATTGCCTGCGCTACTTAATTACGCCAAGCTCTCTCAAAACCGCCACACAGTCCTTGGCGCCTTGGATGTACAGATGTCGACTGTATTCACCCAGTAAAAGCTGCATAGCTTCAAAATATGAGTCCACTATCTGCTTCAATTCGTCATCGTATTTCGGATGATCCTTCACCAGCACCGATGCATCCCGCTGCTGTTTGACAGCCTCCCGGACAGCAGGGTTGGATTCTGCCAATTCCGCAAACGCTGCGTCAAGACGTTCTTCTAATGCAGTTTGTAAGGTCTCTTTCCATAACTCCATTCTGTCCACCTCCTTCAATTACAACACAATGCCACACTTTTTATAGGAAAGCTATACCAAATACCAAAAGAAATTCTGCTATTCATCTCCGGTCAGAACGGTCAAGATGTTATCCAAGCTGCATTCCTCCCATCTGTTGACTTTGCGCCAACTCATCTGGCGTCATGATGCTCCAGTTTTTATCACTGCTCCATAGGCTGACATAGATTTCACCATTGCCTGTTTTTATGGGATGCTGCTCAAAACCTTCACCAAAGCCGTCTGATGCCTGACCGGAAACATAATCCTTAAGCTGCTCCAGCTCTGAATCACTCAAACTCCCTTGTATGCGGCATTCGGCCACACCCATCAGCTTGCTGCCAATCTGTTCCACTGTAAAAAAGAAGGACTGAACTTTCTGATTTACGGTGTCATTTTTAGGATAGTATTTCATGAGTCCGCGTTCTGTTTCCTCAGGCCTTCGCTCTTTCACAATAGCTGCAAGGATAGAATCGTGATAGGAGAGGATAGTATCTTGATCCAGCTCCGAGGGATAATCCTCCCAATCGCCCCATTCGTTGCGCTCGTATTTCTTAACGGTAAGCGGCATATATAGCTTGAGAGTCTGGAGCGGAGGAGATATTTTTGAGAACGAGTCCTCCCCAGGAATGAGGGCAAGGGAGCGCCCGTTGTCCCATTGCATGTGAATTCCGCACGCATCGTCAATAAAATCCACCGTACCTTCTGTACCGGGTGGTACGGGGGCATAGGGATCGTTCATTTTTGTGAGACGGATTCGTGTACCGGGCGGATACTTCTCCTTGAGCAATCTCAGAAATTCACTGTCATATCTCATATTTGTTCCTCCTTCATATGGGCTTTTGTTTTGCATTGGGTTTTTTGTTTATTTTCTGCATATCGGTTCTAAGGCAATCTCCCTCGGAACTGTAGCAGATAAAACCATGAGAGGGGTAGGGGCAGTTTCCGCAGCTTTTAAATGGTCCCTTAGGCTGTTCAGCTGCCGGTATCGGACCTGTTGTTACAAGGACATCAGAATCATAACAGGCAGGTTTCTTGTTTTTCTTATAGCGTACCAACATATTTTTCCTCCCTTCCAAAAAAGAAAAGCCGGGGAATCGAAGTGCATTTCTGCACTTCGATTCCCCGGCCAATAAATAAGGCTCCAATTTGCAATATTGGAGTCTTTAGTTCTAATTTTGCGTTATAAATTATGAAATGAGCGATAGGCGTTTTTATTTTTGCTTTGCCTGTATGTAAGCAGTAAAGTTTGCCGCCCCCAGTTTTCTTCGTTTAGATAGCATTTTAGTCCAAATAGTATTTCCCTGTGCTTCGGTGATGTATCCTCTTTCCAGTGCCGCAAGTAATATATCGCCAGTTGTTAGATGCTTAAGATCCATTTGAGCGATATATAAAGAAATATCCTTCAGATTATTACTTGCTACAATGCCGTCATACTGTTTTGCTAATGCGATGGATGCGGCTTCTCCTTTGCCGATAACCATATGCCCGGCTTTTGGTTTTTCGGTAAGCTGATAATATATATCATAGGCTTCCGTAGCCACATCAATGGACATTACCTGTGCTTGTCCCACCGAAAGGAGTGCATCTACTCTTGCCTTTAGGTGCGCAATCCCGGGATAGGACAGTTCGTCATAAACAGTTTTAGGAATAACGATCCTACCGGGATATAACTTAACCAATAAATTTTCATTCCCAACCCACAAAAAAGCCGAGATACAGTCGCTATCAAAAAAGAGCGAATCAGTCAAGCAATTCGCCCCCTTCGATTTCCTCCCCATAGACGAGGTCGGAACGGAAAGCAGATAACAGCAATTCATCATATTTGCCGCTGGATATTAGCCCTTGTTCCAAAGCTTTTTCCGCCTGCTGAATATAGTAGCCGTATGTCCTGTATCGCTTATCTTCGGGTGTCGGTCTATAGAGTGTATCATCGTAGCCAAGATTAAGAGCAGATAAAATTACGTTTTGGCGCATTGAATCAGCTTCTTCACGGGTTAATTCATTTTCGCTGAGCAGCCGGTAAAGGATAGCTTGGCGGCTAACACGAAAGTATTGCTCCAAACGCACAACATCATGAATGGAAAGCTTGGCGGAGCTCGACTTTTTCAGCTGGTCAATTTTATCCGAAAGGGCATCCGGGGGCATAAGCAAATACGATGCAAACTGATCTGCTTGCTTTTCCTTTTCATTTCCCTCGCCGATTGTTTTTGCACACACCGCAGTGAGTTCGTCATCATCAAAATACAGGTGATATAGTTCATGAGCCATGGAAAAGCGCTGCCTTCCAAGGGTCATGGCTGAATTAATGGCGATGACATTGCTGCCGGTTCCCTTAATACAAATACCGCTAATGTGATTCCCCATCGGATAGTATACGATGGATAATTTATCGATTGTATGAACCAATGCCAATATATCGATCGGAGAAGTCGCATCTTCTCCAAGCTCTTTCCGTAAACTGAGAGCTTTTTTCCATAACTCTATTCTATCCATTGGCATGCTCACCCTCAAGCAATTGAGTCATAAAGTGGCTATTTAAAGCAATCCTGTTTATGGCGCTAATTGCGTCCAAGTCATCTTCTCCGATTTCGCTTGCACGAAGCGCAAAGGACAGCGGTTTAACCTTCATTTCCGGCTCCATGAGTGCAGATACCCGCGTACCAAACAAGGCTGCAAGCTTATCCAGCATATCCGCCGTCAGTGCCCGTTTGCCTTTCTCGACCATAGACACAAGGCTTTGATCGACATGAAGATAATTAGCCACATTGCTTTGTGTAAGGCCGCTATTTTCGCGCAGAGATTTTATCCTTGCTCCGATGATCTCCAGAGAGTTATTCATGATAATGCCTCCCTTCTATATTAATAGTATATGCCGCATTTGTCATATTGTCAATCAAATTTAAAACTTATTTTATGACAGTGCTTAGGCATTTATTATTCTCTGATTATTCTGCTTCTATACATTGATACTGAATTTAATGGGATTTTGTTTGAAACAACAAGTTCAATGTGTTCAATTTTTATAAGATATATCTTTGATGTTGTATTGTTATGGAAAGAGATAAAGAGGTGTTTTGTTTATGATTAAACGAGAGTTACATATGAGTCATATTCGTCCCTTCATAGGAAACGATCTCATTAAGATTTTAACCGGCATCCGGTGTCTTATTTTCGATGCCAGTTGCAGTCAGCGAAATTCAATTGATATTCTAAAGAAATTCGTGTATAATATCTTTAGAATTGTGTAAGGAGGTAAACGCTATGCCAAATATAAAGTCCAGCACTGACCTGCGGAATAACTATAATGAGATATCCACCTTCTGTCATGAAAGCCGTGAACCTGTTTTTATCACAAAAAACGGGCAGGGAGATTTGGCGGTTATGAGCATTGAAACCTATGAGGCACTCAGCGGCAAGCTTGAACTGTATCACCTGCTTGACGAAGGACGATCGGCCGTTAAAGCGGGTAAAAAGCGTCCGCTTCAAGATGTCATGAAGGATATTAAGCGAGGCATCGCCGATGGCGAAATATAGGGTAGATGTATCTGAACCAGCCGAAAACGATCTTAGGGACATTGTTCGGTATATTGCTTCTCAGCTGTCAGCTCCCATATCGGCAACTCGTATGATGGAGCTTTTTGAAGAGGCAATGCTAAGTCTGTCCGATATGCCGCAGCGCTGTCCGCTTGTTTCAGACGATCGTCTATCTCAAATGGGATACAGGAAACTAATTGTAAAAAATTACGTTGTGTTTTTTTCCATAGACGAGAAGAACAAGGTGGTTGACGTTGAAAGAATTCTGTACGGCAGACGCGACTGGATCAGATTTTTATAATCGATACAAGAACAGGGTGACACTATGCAAAGTAGTCACCCTGTTTTCATGTAAATGGATGCGCCGAGCATTTAGGGATTTCGATACTGCTCCAGCAGCTCTATATGCTTTTTGGACTTCTGATGGATGCGGCAAGCTTCTGTTGCCATATAGTTTATCAAGCTGTCCTTTGGCACTAAATACTTGGTATAATACCATACCCCCGTTATCTTTTCTGCCTTGATCCATTCAGATACTGTGGTTTGGCAGTATCCCGTTAGCTTTGTGACATCATTTACCGTGAGGGCATCCGGAAAGGTGTGCCACTTGTTCTTAAGCATTGCCATAAACTTCTCGGAGTTGATTGCCTTCGCCGTTTGGCGCTTCGGTTTATATTTTATTCCGCTTGAAAATATCCCCGGTGGTGTCAGCAGAGTTTCAGGAGATTCTTCCAAGCGAGTAAGGTATGCAATAACGTCGGTTATTTGGATTTTAAACCTGCGGGTCTTTTTGCCGGTATCCTCGCAGGGGATATATCCGTTCTCCAAAAGCCATGTGGCTTTTCGTTTGCTTATGCGGCAAATTCTGTAAAGCTGGTCTTGACTTATCTTCTCCGGATATTCAGCCAGAAGGTAAGAGTAGTCGGTTGCCATCATCGTTCCTCCCATCACATTGATCCTTAGGACAGAGAATTATGCTCTGTCTGCTGCAGGATGTTCTGTTAAAAATCAATGTCAATGGTAGGATACGCTTGGTTTTGATTTTTCAAATTGCCGGGAAACTAAAGTATCTTAAGGTTATTTCGCCGGTTGTTTTTCTACGGTTTTTCTACACTTTTTCTACACTTTGCCCTGAAAACCGCTAAATCAGGGCGGTGTGTTCATGCGCGGAAATATCAGCGTTTGTGCCTGAAAAGCCTTTATTTATGCGGGTCTGCGGGATTTTATCTTCTCCTAAAGTTACTCTCGTAAACTCATAAGAACTTGCCTTCAAATAACTCGAAATCAGTTTGAGAGCAATCTCACGTGGGTTCGAATCCCACCCTCTCCGCCAAGGAAGGCCGGTGCGGCTCGCAGAGCCGTTCCGGCCTTTTGTGCACCCGGCAGGGATTCGAAGGGGAGCTGTACTGAATGACGTGCCTGTGGCACGTCAGAGCAGCGACCGACCAAGGCGCGCAGTTCGCGCCGCGAATCGAATCCCACCCTCTCCGCCAAGGAAGGCCGGTGCGGCTCGCAGAGCCGTTCCGGCCTTTTGTGCACCCGGCAGGGATTCGAAGGGGAGCTGTACTGAATGACGTGCCTGTGGCACGTCAGAGCAGCGACCGACCAAGGCGCGCAGTTCGCGCCGCGAATCGAATCCCACCCTCTCCGCCAAAGCCGGAAACGGGGCCTTGTGTCCCGCTTCCGGCCTTTTGTGCACCCCGGCAGGGATTCGAAGGGGGAGCGGTACTGAATCGCGTGCCGGCGGCACGCGAGAGCCGCTCCCGACCAAGGCGCGCAGTTCGCGCCGCGAATCGAATCCCACCCTCTCCGCCAAGGAAGGCCGGTGCGGCTCGCAGAGCCGTTCCGGCCTTTTGTGCACCCGGCCGCCGCTTCCCCATGCAGAAGGGGAAAAGAGCTTTTCTGCATGAATCAAACGCTTTCAGACAGGCCCTTTTATCAGGCCAAGATGCTACCGACCGCAACCCCCGTCGTCCATGGGAACCGCCCTGCGGGTCGAATGTTGCTTAGCTGGATGACGGCTCTTGGGGGGCGGGGGGACGTTTTAGGGCCCCTCCCGCCGGGAGGTAACAGTCCCCCCGCGCGTACTTTGCCTACTTTCGGACAAGACCGAAAGTAGGGGCCTTGCGCGGCCTGAGCGCGGTCTGGAAAAAGACTTTAGATATAAGAAAAGCCTATTTATGAGGTACAAAAAGCTCCCGAAGCATGATTTTCAGCTTCGGGAGTTGTCTTATCCTGTCCCGGCAGAGCAAACTTTCGATTTGTTCCGCGCTTTACGCCGGGCCGTGCGTGCAGGCTCAGCCTGCCGCAGACATAAAAGACGGGCGGCCG
>CALLZZ010000332.1 GCA_937858235.1 uncultured Clostridia bacterium | reverse complement strand
ATGTCGATGTCCTTCGGCGTGATCGTCACCGTGTAGTCCTTCCCGCATTCGAGGTCGAGCTGTGCCGAGTGGTAGAATTCGTAGTCCATTGAGATGGATTCGCTTCTTGTAGTGGATTCCTCAACATCCGAGGTGAGCGTGAACACCTGGAATTCGTCGTCCCATGTGCAGTTGCTCCGGCTGATGCGTCCGTACTGGGTGACGCTGCCGTCTGGGAAGGTCACGTCGAAGCGTTCGTATGGCTCGTACGTCCACGCGTCGCCCATGCGGAGCAGTTCGCAGATCGTCCTCTGGTCAGACTGGTATCCGGCGGTTCCTCCTGAGAATCCGCTGACCGTTGCGGTGAACCGCAGCGTATTTGACGCGCCGGAATAGACGCGCACGGTGCTGCCGCGAATCCGCATCTCGACGGTGTAGGTGGTTGGATCGGTACGGAGACTTGCGGTCGGCGTCTGCTGAATCGACTGCGAGTAGCTTCCGAGCTTTGTACTTCCGTTCCACAGCTCCACGGCCTGACTGCTGTAGTTGAGACAGCAGAACAGGCTGCCGCAGAAGACGCCCGCCTTGCCAGTGCTTCCCGCTGGAAACGCAAGCCGCGCCCGGAGGTGAACGTCCTTGAATCCGTCGTAGTTCCATGCAAATTTGCCGCTGCCGTCGAGTTGGGAATAAACGCGGGATTCGGAATACTCGTCCGATCGCCAGACTTTCCATGAGCCGGACAGCGTCTGCCAGTAGTTCGTTTCGAGCATGCCGTAATCCTCGAAATCCTCGTACCAGATAAGCGCGGAGTCTGGTTTCCTTCTCAGCATTTCACAGGTGAGCTTGAAGCCTTTATCAGGTTGGCACTCATTGCCATCCACATCAATGAAGTGGCGGGGAGAAAGCGTGAACGACGCACTTCCTGCTGACGGCTCCTCGCTGAAATCCGAGCAGACGCGGAATCCGTAGAACTGCACGCCCTTCACGTCAACCGATACCGTGATGGTGTGCGTTCCGGCTGACAGGCTGATGCCGTCCGCGAGCGAAGCCCAGAAGGTGCTGCGCCAGTACGGCCACCAGAGCCGCGACTCGGTGAAATGCTTCTGCGTCCCGTCAATGCTGACATATATTCCGTTCTTGTCCCAGAATGGATAGCAGAGCCGGACGGCAATGTCGTATGTTCCGGAGCTTGAAACGGAGAAGGTGTAGGTCGCTTCTCCTTCGTCACCCATGACCGCGACGCCGTTCTTCGATGATACGATGCCGGTATAGCTGTCCGGCGTGCCGTCATGATCTACATAGACCGTTCCGAACGAGGTCTTTTGCATCTTGCTGTAGGCGGTGAGATAGCGCCTGCGGTTGTAGGTTCCGGCCATCAGCGGGTAGTTGTAGCTGCTTGCGTCCTGACCTTCAGCGAAGTCGTAGACCTGCGGGAAGGCGTACGGCACCTTGTTGTAGTCGTCCCAGTACGCGAGAATCGGGATAAACGGCTGCGGAGCTGCGTCGTCCGTGAAGTTGTACTTTCCCGTCATCCAGTTCTTGGCGGCGTAGTAGGTGTTGGATACTCCTCGATATGTGTTGCCGAGGTTTTCCGGCGTATCGTAAATCTGCCAGTTCCAGCCGTATGCCGGAAGTCCCATGAACACCTTTCCCGGCGTCATTGCTTTGACTGCGTAGTCGTAGATGCCGTCGAGCCAGTCCTTTGGAGATACCGGACCCGGAGCGCTCCCAGCCCACGCCATTCCATAACTCATGATGGCCGCCGTATCGCAGTACGCGTTCAGGTCAGCGTATATGCACCAGTTTTCGCCTCCGACAGAACCGTTCACAGCGTTCATGCCGGGCAGGCAGATGTTGACCTTCTTCGTGCTGTCGTAGTTCTTGACTGCGTTCCAGATGTTCCTGAACATCGCCGTTGACTTGGCGTGCGTGGAATAGTCGCCGCCGCGCTCAAGATCAATATCGACGCCCGCGCACCACGGGTATTTCTCCATGATCCGAACCAGCTCAGTGAGAAACTTGTCCTGCGCTCCGTCCGTATTTTCCCGGAGTGCCGTGAACACACTCGAAACGCCGTCATTGCGGACAGTGAGCAGCCACGTAATATGCGGGTACTTGTTGATATACGTCAGCATGTCGCTGATCGCTACGCCGGTTTCGGTAATAGTCCCTGTCGCGTCGACCTTAAAAGAAAAGAGACCTATCTGCGAGAGACGGTCTCCGTAATTCTTCAGTGCGGTGTACATGCGGGTGTTTCCCATGAACGTCCAGACCATGCACTCGCGGCCTTTTAATATGTCCAATGCCATAGGCGCTCACCTCCGTGAGGGCATGAAAAAAGCGCCTCGGTTGGGAGACGCTTTCAAATTATTTTTTTGCGGTTAAACCGGAATTTGTCACACTGTAATTTCTATCTGATTTCCCTCAAGAGCAACAACACAGCTCTCATAGTAACCATCCCCGGTAGTGCGTGGTCCGCTGACAACTTCGTATCCGTCAGCTTTCATCCGAGCAGTAAGTTCATCGACCTTTTCTTTGCTCCCCACGCTGAAAGCAATATGAATGAATCCTGTCCTCGTAAGAGTCTTCTCTGGATTCTCCATTACAGGTTTATTCATAATTTCCAGTCTGGAACCACCATCGAATGTGAGAAAATAAGACCGAAAATCTGTATTTTTGTTGTGGTATCCCGCGTTTGAAGAAGCGTTAAAATATTTGATAAAGAAATCTCTTGCCGCCTCAAGATCATTTACATACATGGCAATATGCTCAATTTTCATGTCCGATTATTCTCCATCAACTTCTGATTTTATTTAAATCATTATAACAGACAATCTTGAACCCATCATGAACAAAAGTACGAAAATCAGTCAAGTATTTTCCCCATCCTCCTTCTCCTGAAACTCCACATAAAGTCTCGCTGATTTTTTCTCCTCGACCGCAACAGGGTGTTTGCTGTCTCCGGCTGCGGAGTACTGGAAGAAGCCGTCCTTCGAGGTTGCCGAGCTGTTTTTCAGGCACTGCCGGGTTGATGCGAGAAGCTGCAGCTCATCACCGGCGTTCGCCGATTCCGTGAACATCGCCTTGTGCGCTCCGGCACCGAGAGCGAGGGAAACGCTCCCGGCCTTCATGTTCTGGTTCGGGTAAATCTTCCAGTCGAGCCCGGTCGAGGTCTTTCCGAGGTTGAAAATGATGCAGGTTGCGCTTCCGCGGACGATTCCGTTGAAGAATCGTTTCCCTGTGACAGCATATTCGTCGCCAGTCGCGTACTTCTTCTGTGCCGTCTCAGTATTTATGACGTATCCGGAGAGCATCGCGCCTTCCTGCAGCATGAGGTCGGTGAACCAGACGGTTCCTGTGCAGTCGGTGACTACAGGCTTGATCGATACGCTCACGATCCGTTTCTTTTCTTTCTTGTCGATCGTCTCAGTGAATCTCGTAAAGATTGGCATTTAATCACCGTCCTGCGTCCACTGAATTTCTGAAACGTGTCCCACCCAGCCGGTCGCGATGGAGCCGCCCTGCAGGAACATGTCCGTTATGTATATCGTTCCGATGCAGTCGGTCACGCAGACGCGGATGCGGATTTTCTTCACACGCCCGTTCTGAGGGCTGACCGCCTGTCCGACATGTGTAAAGCTCGCCATAGACGCCTCCTTAAATCAGGTCGATGAACCGCGTCTCAGTCGTTCCGTCCTCGTACTCGAATGTGACCTCCACGCCGACCTGCCCGTTGTCACCCATCTTCAAGTCCTCGGACGCGATCTGACAGGAGAAGGTATAGCTGTCGCGGTTTGCCGGAGTGACTGTCTGCGTCAGGCTCTTCGTTGTATTCAGCGCTCCTTCGCACTTGAAGGACGCCGTGCCTGACACGCCGTTCTCGGCATCCACCTCAAAGCCGGAGTTCTCCCAATAGTTCAATCCGCTGTCGGCGCGGGAATTGCGCAGATGATTGAACGGCACGAGATCCTTCATCTCCTGACTGTCCACCAGATCCGCGCCGGAGAGCATGTCGGCGGCGACGTCCCACTGCGAGGAGGAATCGCCAAGTTCGCGGAGTGTGGTGGAAAGCTCCAGAACCGTATTCCACGGCTCCAGAAGGTTATATTCCCGGCGCACGATTCTGGTTTTTACGCTGATATTCAGCTCGTCGTCCCTGACCGTCACGATGTCGCCGAGCTTCCAGCTTTCATGCTCGTAGCCTGTCAGCACCGACAGATCCATCGCGTTCAGCACATAGGAAATCCTCGGCGCGGCGTAATCCGCAAGCCGCATTTCGGCGTATTCGAGCATCTGGTACGGGTTGGTGAAATTTGAGCAGTCGAGCGTCGATACGCGGATTTCGTTCGTGTAGGTCGTGTCCTCCACATATTCCTTGCCGTCGTTGATGGATGCGAACGTCATGCCGTCCTTGCCGTAGGCGTAGAGCCGGGTGATCAGGCTCTGCGTATCAATCACGCGCTTGATGGACTTCATGTTCTTCTTGTAGCAGAAAAGCGCTCCGGAATCCGTTCCGCTGAAAGTGAGCAGACTCACGGTCTTGTTTGCGTTGTCGAAGATCAGGTCGCCGCCGTGCAGGTCCTGCACCTTGCGCAGAATCGCCAGCGCGTTTTTCTCCTGACATGTCCAGGTGCGCTTTGTCCGCTTGTTGACGGTTCCGACCGTCCAGCCGGTATCCTTCAGGGCGTACGCCATCGGAACGTCAGCGGTGTCAGCGTTGAAGGTGATCTCAGCCTTCTTCGTTGAGAATCCAAGATCGTAAAATGCTGCCTCAGCATAGACCGAGGTGATGGCGGTGCCTTGCTCATTCTTTTCATCGGTGATTGTTCTGATTCTGTATGCGTCGTCGCCGACTTTGACCTGCTTCTCGTTCTCGAGGTATTTGCGCTTCTCGTCCCGGAAGGGCAGGTTGAATTCGAGAGTGTCGATGCCGTTGATCTCACCGGTGATGATGACGTCGTAGGCGTTTTCGAGCACGGCCTCCTGTTCGCCGTTCAGATCGAGAACGGCCAGTAGTTTCTTTTCAGCAGCCACAGAATCACCTCCATCTGCTGCGGGCCTGAATGGTCAGTTTCTTGAACGCGGATTCGCCGGGCGTCGAGAGCGCGATGCTTTTTACCGTTGGCGTTACCGATGAATCTGTTGTTGTCAGCGTCACTCTGAATTTGATGTACTTCGCGGAATCCGACTGCACGGTGTTGTCCGTGCCAAGTGTCGCCCAGTCGCTCCATGTCGATAAATCATCCGAAGTGGAGGTTTCGATGGAGACGCTTGTTCCCGTCGGCGTATCAGCGGTCAGAGAGACATAGCATTTTCCGGTTATTCCATATTCCACGGCGGCGGTTGTGAGGTAGCCGCTTGTGGCGTAGACGGAATCCGTCGCTTTGAGCGTGACAGCATCAGCTGTCGCCAGCCCGTCCACATCCGCGGTGGAATCCGCGGCGTTGCAGGTCAGGGATTCCTGAAACCAGAGCGCAATGTCGTCTGCTGTAAGACCTGAGTCGCAGTTCAGGAACCAGTCGTCGAAGTTGCCCGCGTACCAGTACGATTCCGCGTGCATGCCCCAGATGAGGTCTGCTGTGCAGGAGCGGTTGAGTTCGCCTGTGAAGCTGACCGCGTCCGATACCCATACTTCGCCGGAGCTTCTGCTGCCGAGGACATACTGCGCTGTGTGATCGTCCGGCTTGATGATCGCCGAGATGAAATACCACAGGCCGTTGGTCAGCGTGAAGCTCGGCGTGAAATCCTGATCGAGGATCAGCGTCCCGGACGAGTTGTACAGCATGAGCCGCGGTTTCCCGGAGTGAAGCGACAGGTAGAATATCGGGTTGCCGGTTCCCTGCCGGGTGTTGAGCAGCGGGCAGAAGGTGTTCCCGACCGAGTAGGTCGTTGGCATGAACCATCCGCCGACAACAATAGTCTTGCCGATATTTGAGAACATCGTGCCGTCGTTGCTGACCTTCAGGTATGTTTGCTCGGTCGACGGGTTGTTGATGTTTATGCGGAAGGAACGCCCGAGGTGTCCTGTCTGCAGGCTTGCTGTTGTTCCACTCCACTTGTTGATGGATGCTTTCCTATTCTTGCCGCTCGAATCCGCAAGGCAAGTGTCTGCGTCCGGTTCGGATTCGTTGAACCTCCACAGGCCGTCCGCTCCCCATGACGCGGGGACCTGACCGGTGAACTTGTCCTGCGTGTTCAGCGACTGCACGGTGACCTCGGTAGTGCTGTCGGCTTCGATTGTGACTGTGTTCGCGCCGACCTTGAGCGCCGGGAAGTCGAGGCTCTCGAGAAGCGGCAGTCCGTTTCGCAGCGTATTGCCGTCCGCGTCGGTTACCTTTGCCGTCATGAGCGAGGAGTCGATGACGAGCACTTCATCCTCGGTAAGAACGCCGTCGATTTTGAGGCTCTTGCCATTGGTGGTAATAACCGCGTTCTTGTCCTTGCCGAGATCCGCAACAAGCGAATAAACAGGCAGGGAGTCCGCGTTGCCGAGCGTCCGGTTCAGCGAGAATGTCCCGGCCTCGGTAATTTCAAACGTCTCGTCATTCTCCGCGTAGGCGTACGGGTCGGGACAGAGGAACGTCAGGTCGAAGGTGCAGGAGTTCCGCACGACCTTGTCAAACGAGAATCCGCTCTCGAGCCTTGCCCGGTAGACGCGGTTCGGCTCCTTGTCGAGGATTAGCTCACACAGTCCGATGTCCGGGTTCAGCCACGCGATGATCTCGTCCTTGCGGGCGAGGAAGTCCGCGTCGCTCTTGCCGGGAGGGATGAAGCAGGATATTTCGATCTTGCGTTCGCCGATGGTTTCTCCGAAGTCGAACAGGCCCTCGCGTCCGGGAACGGTGATCGTGTTGTTGGTGAAATCCGGCATGCGGTTTTCTTTTGTCATTCTGGTGGCAAGTCCGAAGCTCTGGCTCGTTTTCCCGTTGAATTTGAATCCCATTTAAATCACCGATCCTTTCGCGCGTCGGCTGCCGACAAGCAGGGTGTTGAGCTGCTGAGAAATCTTCCGGATGTCGTCGTCGCTTCTCACACTCATGGTTTCGATATTGATGAGCGGGCCGGAGTATCCGGCGTTCTCGCTGACGGCTTCTTTAATCATGTTCCGTAATGAATTCACGCCGACTACGGCTTCATCGCCAGCTTCGCCGCCGCCGAGGAGCGTGCCTCCGGACTGCCCAAAGATGGTCGCGTCCTTCAAAATCATGCCGCCGTCCATCGCCTTCTTGTACCAGGAGACGCTGAAATGCGGAATGCTCGGCGGGTTCAGACTGAACGAGCCGGAAACCGAGAAATGCGGGAGCTTGATTTTCGGCAGTTCCCAGTGGAAGTTGAAAACATTCTTGAGCTTGCTGACAATGCCGGAAACAAAGCTCCAGATGCCGTTGAAAACAGAGCTGAACGTTGATTTAATGCCGTTCAGGATTCCGCTGATCGTGCTCTTGATCGCGTTGAATGCGGATGTGATCCCGGACTTCATCGCGTTCACGACGCTCATTACGGCGGACTTTATGCCGTTCCAGACCGAGGTCGCGACAGACTTTATCCCATTGAATACGGTCGAGGTGACGGTCTTTATTCCGTTCCACGCGGTCGTGACGGCGGTCTTGATGCCGTTTATCACAGTCGTAATCGCGGTTTTGATGGCGTTCCATACGGTTGTAACGACAGTTTGGATGGCAGTGCAGACTGTCGAGATCGCCATCTTTATCGCGTTCCATACAGTGGTGACCACGGTTTGGATTGCCGTGAGGACCGTTGTAATGACCGTCTTGTAGATATTGAAATATGTCGTGACCACGGCCTGTATCGCCGTGAAAATCGTGGTGAAGAATGTCTTGATGCCATTCCAAACCGTCTGGATCACAGAACCGATTGCGTTCATCACCGTTGTGACCACGCTTTGGATTCCGTTCCACGCGCCGGACAGAAAGCTGCTGATGCCGTTCACAGCGGAGGTGAATACGCTGGAAATCGCGCTCCAGATTGTCACGAAGAAGTCCTTGATCGCCGTCCAGACAGTCACCGCGACTTCCTTGATGTTGTCCCAGAGATTGATCCAGAAGTTTCGGAAGCTCTCGCAGTTGTTCCACAGGTAAATGAACGCCGCGACAAGCAGTCCGATTGCTGTGATGATGAGACCGATCGGATTTGCCGCCATTGCAGCATTCAATCCTGTAATTCCTGTTTTCACGACTCCTATTGCGGATACTATCTTTGGAGCGAGTGTCATCAGCGCACCGACGCCTGTCGCCATTTTGCCGACGACAATCAGCACAGGACCGATGGCCGCGACGATGGCCGTGATGGTCAGGATCATTTTCTGCGTCGCCGGGTCCATGTCCATGATGGCGTTCATCACGTCGATGATCTTCTCCATCAGACTCTGGAAGGCTGGAGCGACCGCCTGACCGATGGTGACAGTCAGAACATCGAAGGTGGATTTGAGCTGTTCGATCGTGCCGCCTGTGCCGGACATCAGGGCGTTTGACATGTTCTCAGCCGAGCCGCCGCAGTCGTCGAGAGCATCGCGCAGAGAGGATACTTCTGACGGCGAGGTCTGAATCAGTGTCAGCCACTTGGACATCTGGTTTTTGCCGAAGATGTTAGCCGCGGCCTCGAGCTTTTCCTGATCTGTCAGCCCGGAGAATGCAGAATTCAGATTCGCCAGTACAGTCGGCATGTCCTTCAAGGTTCCGTTCTCATTAAAAATGGCGTAGGTCTGCCCGGTGGAAAGGCCGAGCTGATCCATCGCGGTCGCGCCTTCCTTGGCGGGAGAAGCGAGACGCGCGAGTCCTGTTTTCAGAGCGTTCGCGCCTTCACTGCCGGAAATGCCCGCGTTGCCGAAGACGTCTGTAATGGTCGCGAGGTCCTTCACGTCCCATCCGACTGTCTTGCAGATAGGGCCTGCGACAGACATCGCCTCGAAAAGCTCCGAGGTTGTGGTATTCGCCTGCGCCTGCGCTTTGGCGAGAACATCCGCGTAGTTTGCAGCTTCCGAGGAATCCGCTCCGAACATCTTCATGGCATTTCCCAGCCCGGAGGTGGTTTCAGACAGATCCGTGCCGGTACCGGCGGCGAGGTTCATGGCGGGCGTCAGCATGTCGGTTGCTTCCTTTGCCGTAAAGCCCTGACGCGCAAAGTTCAGCGTCGCGTCGGCTGCGTCCTGCATACCGTAAACCGAGTTCTTCGCAGAGGTGCCGATCTGGTCCCAGAGTCCTTCGAAGTCCTCGGCGGAGTTCGCCGTATCGCCCATTGTCTGCTTGACGAGGTTGAACTGCTTGTCCACATCACCGTATGCAGTGACGGCTGCGGTTGCTCCGGCTACGACGGGAGCGGTGAATCCCATCGTCATTTTCGTCCCGGCGCTTGATAACGATTCGCCGACGGACTTGACCTTCTCACCGGCAGCCGCGATCTTCTGCGCGGAGACAGAGCCGAAGTTCTCGTATTCCTTCGTCAGGCTCTTGAGGTCCTGCTCGGTCTCGACGATTTCACGCTGAAGCGCGTCATACTGCGACTGGCTCATGTCGCCATTTGCCAGTGCCGCGTCCGCCTGCTTTGCCGCTTCCTTGAGCGCTTCGAGGCGCTCCTTGGTGGCGGCGATTTCGGTCTGGAGTCCTTTCTGCTTCTGGGAGAGGAGTTCCGTGTTGCCGGGATCGAGCTTCAGGAGCTTGTTCACGTCCCGCAGGCTTTTCTGCGTATTCGATATCTGCTTGTCGACCGATTTGAGCGATTCGGTCAGCTTGGTGGTGTCGCCGCCGATTTCGACGGTGATGCCTTTTATTCTGTTCGCCATGCGGATACACCTCCCTTCAAGGCTTTACATAGAATTAGTCGAACTTTTACCTTCTGCTGGTAGCAGAGAAATGCGTGAATTGTTATCCTCCAAACAGGAGGTAGTGCATATGTATAAGACATTTGTTATCGGATATAATCCGAAAGCGCATAAGATGGCCGAGGAGATCGAGAAAAAGGCAAACGAGCTCGCTCAGAACGGTTACAAGGTTCTCTCATTCTCCATCACAAACAGCGGTAAAGCCATTATTCTCGCGGATGACGAAGGCGGCAGAGATGCGTAAAAAATGGAGAGGACTTCTCATTGCCCTTGCTGTCGGATTCGGCATCGGAATCCTCATCATGGCAGTTGCTATTTACTTCGGATATTCGTACGCGTACGCGCATGACGCCGCTTTCTATCAAGTGGAATTAGCGGGTCTTCCCATCTATGAACTGACTCGTACAGACAACAATTCCTATTCGTCTGTCTCCATTCAGGCCAATATGGGCATTGTGTGCGCCATCTGCATGGCGGCTGCCACAGTCTTCTGGCTGCTCATATCCCGTCTGAAAAGGAAATAACGGATCAGAACCGATCCATCATTTCCTGCGTCGCGATTTCCGGATAGTCCCAGTCGTCGTTGCTCATCTCCGCGTACATGTCGTTGACCGTGCCGATGGTCAGTAAATCCAATTCGCTGATATGCAGTCCGATTTGCACGCAGCGCAGTAAAAAGAGCGGGGTTGTCATTTCCCGCTCTGTCGCATGATGTTTTTTTTAGACTGAACCTGCTGTTCCGTGTTGACGCCCCACAGCTCGATGATCTGCGGCAGCACTTCATAAATCGAGAACGTGTTGAACCCGTCGAGCCATTCCTCCGGAGAGTCCGGCACATCCTTGTCGGCATGCTTTGCCATCAGCCACGCGATATTCTCGAACAGCTCCAGACTGAACGTGTCGAGACTGGAGTTCTCCTCGTCGTTTTCGCTGATGCCTTTCTGCAGCTCGTTCAGATCCCGGTAGATGTCCCTGTGGAACTTGTTCCGGTAGAGTCTTGGAATGGCGGCGGAGGCGCGGAACATGACCTCCTGACCGTCAATTTCTATTGTCTTTGTCACCGCCATCGTTTACTCCTCCTCCGTTGAATATGAGGTATTCGCCTTTGCGCCGGACGAGGTACTTGCCGTATCGCTCGGCTCGTAGACTTTGTCGTACCAGGCGTTGTAAACAGCGTCCGTCGTGTTCGTGCCGGTCTTGACCTTCACGAGACCGGAAGGCAGCGGAGAAACCGTAATCGACAGCGTGTCCGTCTGCACCTCGGTCGAGTCCTCCTTGGTCTGTCCAGAGACGGACGGTCTTGTCGCAGAGCAGTAGTACATGCAGTGGCGGATCTTCCTCTGGTCGCCGGAAAACTCGAACAGCAGGGCGAAGTGCTCCGGCTCGACATCCTTGTTCTCGGCAATGACGCCGTTCGCGTCCTCGGTTTCGTGCATCACGTCCGTGAGGAAGCTCTCCGGGATGAGCGCCAGCTCGAAGTCTCCGGAATAGCCGTTGTTGTTCGAGACCATGTAATAGACGGTGTCGTCAGCGTAGAACGGCTCGTTGTCGCCCTCCGCGTCAAGCGAAAGCGAAACAGCGCCGGGCATTGCCACTGGCGTGCCGAATGTGACGGTCCCGTCCTCGGCGAGCGTCGCGATGGCGTAGTGGCAGTTCTTCAGGCCGAACTTGACCTTGTTCTTCTTGTTAGTAGCCATAATCGTTAACCTCCAATAATCTGTGTTTGGTAGAGAACCTCGTACATCTTCTCGTCCTCGATCCAGACCTCAGACTTCTCGTAGGGAAGCTCGTGTGCGGTCAGGATATTTTCGATTTTCGATTCAATGTCCGGGTTCTTCTTGTCCGTGTAAAGCTCGATGTTCAGCTCGTCTATCCGTTCCCAGACCACGTTGTCTGCGAACATGTTGTCTGTCCCCGGAAAGAGGAAGCAGATGAACGGCGGGTCCGGAGACTCGCCCTCCGCGAAGTGGTCGTAGGCGATGGGGAGATCGGCCTCCTCGAGCATGGTTACTATGTCGTCGTAACTCATAGGCGTCATCCTTTTAGCTTTTGCTGGATTTCCTTCACCAGCTTTTCGTTGCCAGCCTGCTCCGCCGGAGCGATGTGCGGACGAGCCGCGACACGTCCTCCGCCGCGCTTGGCATGGCCATGCTCCAGAAGGTGGGCAATCTGATAGCGGTTGCGGGAATGCACGACAAGGTCGATGGAATCTGCGTCCTCGCTGACCGTCTTGACCGACCACGATTTCTTGTACTTGCCGGTGCGAACGGGAGCGCCGGACTGGATGTCCTTTTGGACGGATTTCGCCGTGTCCTTCACTGCGTCCTTCATGTCGTCTGCGGCGAGGTCGGCGTATTCCTGCAGGCCCTTCATGACCGCGTCGCGCAGGCTGTCTATGGAAACCTTCTCGTTCATTTCGATTTCTCCAAAGCGCAGTTGAATTTCAGCGTGTTCTTCTTGTAGCCCATCGGGTTCACATAGGTGATGTTGTAAACCTTGCCCTCGGCGAGAATCCGATACTTCGTGGATTCCACAGTGGCAAGCTCCGAACAGTATCGGCAGGTGAAGTTCAGTGATTCCTCCGGGTTGATTACCTCGCCGGAGGTTTCAGAACCGTAGGAATCCGTCCCGACGGTCGCCCAGCACTTGAAGTAATCCGTCCATGAAGCGGTGTGGTTTCCGTACTTGTCTGAGGTCACTTCGTTTTTCTGGAACGTGACCGGTACGCGCATGTTCGCAATTTTCATCAGAATCCCTCCTTGCGCACGCCGAACAGCAGCGCCCGGAGCGTCAGGTTCAGCTGATTGTGATCCGCGTCCTCGCGGTGCTCGTAGAGATAAGCGACCGTGTAGAGGATGGCGATGCGCATTCTTATGAGGATTTTCTCCTCGCCTGATTCCCATTCCTCGTCGGAGAAGCGGGCGATGTCCTGCACGGTTGCCGTTGCTGTGGTTATCAGGTTGGAAATCAGCTCGTCCTCATCGGAAGAACTGACTCGCAGATAGGTTTTTGCTTCCTCAAGCGTTACTTCCATGAGACACCTCCAATAAAAGTGAAGCGGTCACCCGTAAAGGATGCCCGCCCACAACAAAGCAGAATCAATCAGCCCGCCGCCTTGACGGAAAGACCTCTGACGGCTTCCGGCAGGATCAGCTTGCCGTCCACGCGCTCACTCGCGAGGAATCCGATCTGACCGTTCGCCGCATACAGTTCGGACAGACGCTTGAAGGAACGTCCCTGTCTGTCGGCGATCCAGTAGTAGCTGAAGTCTCCGAACAGGATAGGCACGTTGCCTGCCGCCAGTTCCGGCGCGTAGATCGAGGTGCGGTACGGACGGTTGAGGATGGTGTCCGGCTGACCGGCTACAACAGACGGCTGCCAGATATAGTTGCCGTTTCCGTCCTTGATCTTGCGCAGCGCCTTGACGGTGGAGTCGTTGAGAATCCAGACCGCGCGGTTGCGGTAGACGCTTCTCAGGGAGTGGAACACGTCCATGATCTCGTCGAAGGTGATATTCGTGTTGGCAATCTCCGTGGTCGCACCCTCGGTCGCCTTGACCTTGGTGAAGACGCCCTCCGGCTTCTTCTGGCCGTCGCCCACGAGGAACGCCTCCTCCTCGGCAGCGCCGATGCGTCTCGCAAACTCGGTGGAGATGTAGGATTCCAGATCGAATACACTGTCGTTCATCAGCTCCTCGGAAACCTTGATCGCGGTTCCCAGCTTGTACGCGGAGAGCGTGATCTGGTCGAACGTGTCGTCGGATTCCGGGTACAGTCCGTTCTCCTCCATCCAGCTTGCGGTGCCGTGGGACGCGACAATCGGAATGGTGTGCGTGCCGCTGTCGGTCTGAATCACGTGTGCCAGAGAGCGGAAAAAGTTCTCATCGGTCAGCGCCTGCACGAGAGTCTTTTCATACTCATCCGGCACGAGGTATCCGCCGTTGGCGTCGGTGCCGACTTCGAGTACGTTCTGCACGTCGTACCAGTTGCGCTTGCGGATGCTGTCCCAGAAGCCGGTCTTGTACGCTTTGGACGCGATGCCCGGCTTGTCGTCGGGCTCATCCTTCGCGCCCGGCTTTCCGGTGAGCGGAGAAGAAGTCGGCTGAGAGAGCATCTTGTCGATCTGCTCCTGCCGCTGCAGGCGCTCGATGTCGTGCGTCAGGTCGGTGACTTCCTTTTCCATCTTGTCGTAGGTGGCGGCGTCCTCCGCGGACACGTTGCCGCCGTTATCGGAGTGGGTGTCGAGGAAGTTCTTAGCGGCGTCCCACGCCTTGGCTCTGCGGTCCATAAGTTCCATAATCTTGGTCATTTTCAATTCCTCCATTCATTAGTGGCTGAGAAGCGAGAGCCGCTTCTCAAGATCTGCGACCTTTACGGTCTGTGTCTTTATTTCAGGTTTGCGTTTCGGTATCAGCTTCGAGAGCAGGGAGTCGGTGACGGCTTTCCGGGAGAAAAGCATGAGGGAATCATCCGGCTCATCCGGATTTTCTTCCTCGGTTTCATCCTGACCGTCCGCGAACAAAATCTCGTCCGCAAATCCGAGCTTCTTTGCCTCCTTCGCATTCATCCAGGTCTCGGCGTCCATGAGCCTGCTGATCTTGTTCCGGGACAGCCCGGACTTGATCTCGTAGGCGTTCATAATGGACTCCTTGACCTCCGACAGCATGTCGATGGCTTTCTGCATTTCCTCGGAATCGCCGATTGCGATGGTTGCCGGATTATGCACCATCAGCATGGCCACGGGACTCATGCAGACCTTTGTTCCCGCCATCGCGATGACGCTTGCCGCTGAAGCCGCAAGCGCGTCGATCTTGACGGTCACTTCATACGGGTAGTCCATCAGCATGTTGTAAATCTGCGCCGCCGCGAAAACGTCTCCGCCGGGCGAGTTGATCCAGAGCGTGATGTTTCCCTTGCCGGAATTCAGCTCGTCCTTGAAGACCTGCGGCGTGACTTCGTCGCCGTACCAAGTCTCATCGGATATTTCCCCGTCGAGGTAGAGCGTTCGATCCGAACCGAAGCTGTCCGGCGTTTCGTTTCTGGTCCATCGCCAGAATTTTCTTGTCATAGGGACTTCCTCCTTTCCCGGAGCCGGTCACCGGACTCCGTTTGTTCCTGTGATTCTTCCGATTTCTCGGTCGATTCTTGTTCTTCATCAGGTTGTTCCTCCGTTCCCTGTGTTGATGCTGAGGCTGCGAAGATTCCCGCGTCCTCGAGCTTTGTCATGTTGCCGTTGATGAGGTAAAGGTCGCCGCCTTTTTCTTCCGGGATTCTGTCGAGGTTCTCAAGCTCGCGGATATCGTTCGCCGACATCCATCCGTTCTGGCGGGCTGTGGCGTAGCCGTTCATGCGGCTTTCGTAGTCGCCGCGAAGCAGCCCGTCGACGTTGAACTTGAAGAAGTATTCCTTCTTCTCCTCTGGACGGAGCAGTGCTCTGCGCATGGACTGTTCCCAGCGGCTCACCCACGGGTCGAGCGTGTACTTTACGAATTCCAATGACTGCTGTTCGATATTGCTGAACGAGCTTTTCTCCAGATCGCCGATCATGTGCGGCGGTATCCGGAAGATGCGGGCTATTTCGTCGATCTGGAACTTGCGTGTCTCAAGGAACTGCGCCTGCTCCGGTGAAATGGAGATCGGCGTGTATTTCATGCCTTCCTCGAGAACCGCCACCTTGTTGGAGTTGGCGGATCCTCCGAAGGCCGAGTTCCAGCTTTCGCGGACGCGTTCCGGATCTTTCACCACGCCGGGATGCTCGAGTATGCCTCCGGGCGTTGCGCCGTTTGCGAAGAACTTCGCGCCGTACTCCTCGCAGGCGATCGCCATGCCGATGCTGTTCTTGGCCATCGCGATAGGCGAATAACCCACGAGCCCGTCGAAACCCAGACCGGGAATGTGAAGCACGTCGAGAGGCGAAAGCCTCACAACGGAACCTTTCATCGTGTGCGCCTCGTCGGTCGAGGTCTGGTATTCGTAGTAGAGCTGCCCGTTTTCGTCACGGTCGACCGTCATGCGGTTCGGCATCAGCGGATAGAGCGCCACGACGTCGCCCTTGCCGTTGCGGATGATCTGCGCGTAGGCGTTGCCCCACAGGAGCAGGTGCGTCATGAGCGTCTCCCGGAAAACGAAGCTCGTCATCTCGGGATTCGGCTCGTCGTGCAGCAACTCGTAGAGCGGGTGGTCGATGGCTTTTTCCTTGCTGCCGTTCTCCGCGTAACGATAGAGGTGAAGCGGCAGTCCGGCTATCGCTTCCGAGAGAATCCGGACGCACGAGTAGACCGCCGTCATCTGCATAGCGGAGCGCTCGGTCACAGCTTTGCCGGAGGTGGTTCCTCCGAAGAAGAAGCGGTACGAACTGCCCGCCGTGCTGTCCTTGGGAGCGTCGCGCCCTCGAAACCATCTGTTGAATATGCTCATAACATTCCCTCCATTTGATTAAGGGCCTCCCGCAACAGCAGGAAGCCCATGATTGCTATAAAGATCATTCGTCTATCGTCACGTATAGGAACCAGGGTGGCACGCGCGCCGCTTTTCTGGCAAACACAAGACCGCCTCGCGCGGAGAAACAACTCCCCATGCGAGGCGGTCTTTTTATGCATCCCTGCGATCCTGACCCTGTCATTCCAGGCATCGCGGAACGGCATACAATCCCTGCGCCAACACATCCCTTATCAATCAGTGCATGTGAAATTCCTAATTGTTCCCGATGACCTTCACCCCGTCATCTACAAGCACTTGTACAGTGTCTCCGCAGTCTGATACATCCACCGAGGTCAGACTGTTAGCCCTCAGGTCCAGCTTGGTGAGGTTGGTGAGACCCGACAGATCCACCGAAGTCAGATCGTTGTCGTTCAGGTGCAGTGCGGTGAGGTTGGTGAGGCCGGACAGGTTCACCGAAGTCAGATTGTTGTGTTCAAGGACCAGCTCGGTGAGGTTGGTGAGGCCAGACACGTCCACCGAGGTCAGTATGTTGCTGCTCAGGTCCAGCGCGGTGAGGCTGGTGAGGTACTGGATGCCCGTCGCGTCCGCAATGCGGTCACCATAGGCGTCCAGGATCGTGGAATTCGCGATCTCTTCTGCACTGAGCTCGTTGTCGTCGTCTGTGTCGAACAAAGATTGCACCGCTCTACGGAAGTTCTTGTCGGGGAAGTGCGCCTCGTCGAGGGGGACGCTGACGTCAGGCTTCACTTCCAGTGTGGACGAGTCCTGTTCCGGAGAAATGTTTTCCGTCGTTGTTGTCGTCGTCGCTGCCGTCGGCGTAGCCTTGTTTCCTCCGCATCCAAAAAGAGACAGTGCCATAAGTCCCATAACGGCGATTGTTGTAAGCCTTTTCAAAGCATTCATGATGACCTTCCATATTTAGTCGGTTCGTTTTCAACCGGACAGCCGCGCTCCGCCATGCCAGACGGCTGACCGATGCGGCCACCCCGAATCAGTAGTAAAGAAACCGAGATCCCAGAGCACCTGTCTTTCAAGCGCTCAAACCATGATACATTGCCTTACGCAAGTGAAATGCCACAAACACTGTCGGATTTCGTGCAATATAGGAACAGAACGATTGTCATCACAACAGGCACATCAAACCAGGACAGCATTCTCACTAAATAAACAAGATGCCTCTCGAATCGTAGACAGAAGCGGCATTGTCGTTGCCCATTCGTATCGCCCGGTCGAGCGCCATGATGGTTGCGATTGCGCCGTCGATCTTCTCGGTTGACTTCTCCTTGTCGGCCTTGATGTTGCCTGCCGGGTCGGTGCGGATGAAGATGTTGTCCATCATCCAGCGGAGAACCGGATGCCCGCCGTGCGCGATTTTCTTCTCCAGCACGAGCTTCATCAGCTCCTTGGTTGGCGGCGACATGTCTTTGAAGCCCTGTCCGAACGGAACGACCGTGAAGCCCATGCCCTCAAGGTTCTGCACCATCTGCACGGCTCCCCAGCGGTCGAAGGCGATCTCCCGGATGTTAAACCGTTCGCCGAGGTTCTCGATGAACTTCTCGATGTATCCGTAATGGATAACGTTGCCCTCGGTGGTTTCAAGAAATCCCTGCTTCTGCCAGAGATCGTAGGGGACGTGGTCGCGCCGGACGCGCAGGTCGAGCGTATCCTCCGGCACCCAAAAGTACGGGAGAACCACGTACTTGTCGTCCTCGTCCAGCGGTGGAAATACCAAAACGAACGCCGTAATATCCGTCGTTGACGACAAGTCCAAACCGCCGTAGCAGACGCGGCCTTCAAGGTCGTCCTCGTTTACCGGGAAGGCGCAGGCGTCCCATTTGTCCATCGGCATCCAGCGCACCGACTGCTTCACCCATTGATTCAATCGAAGCTGCCGAAAGGCGTTCTCCTCGCCGGGATTTTGCTTTGCCGACTCGCAGGCGGCTTTCACCTTGTCGATGCCGACCGTGATGCCGAGGCTTGGGTTGGCCTTCTTCCAGACCTTCGGGTCCGTCCAGTCCTCGGATTCGTCCGCGCCGAAGATCACCGGGTAGAAGGTCGGATCATGCTTGCGTCCGCTCATGATGTCGAGCGCCTTCTGGTGCTGCTCGTAGCAAATTGACTGCGTGTCGTTCCCGGCGGTCGTGATCAGGAAGAACAGCGGCTGCATTCTCGCGTCGCCGGAGCCCTTGGTCATGACGTCAAAGAGCTTCCGGTTCGGCTGCGTGTGCAGCTCGTCGAAGATCACGCCGTGGGTATTGAAGCCGTGCTTGTTTGCCACATCGGCGGAGAGCACCTGGTAGAAGCTGTGCGTCGGCAGGTATTCGAGCCGCTTCTGCGATTCGAGAATCTTCACGCGCTTGCTGAGTGCCGGACAGAACCGCACCATGTCGACTGCGACGTCAAAGACGATCTTGGCCTGATTCCGGTCAGCCGCGCAGCCGTAGACCTCGGCGCGTTCCTCGCCGTCGCCGCAGGTGAGCAGCAGCGCAATGGCCGCTGCGAGTTCCGATTTGCCTTGCTTCTTGGGAATCTCCACATACGCGGTGTTGAACTGTCGGTAGCCGTTCTCCTTGATTACGCCGAACAGGTCACGGACGATCTGCTCCTGCCAGTCGATCAGCTCGAACGGCTTTCCGGCCCACGTGCCTTTGGTATGGCAGAGCTGCTCGATGAACAGGCAGGCATAGTCGGCGAGGTTCTCGTCGTAATGGGAGGTCTTCTCCATGAACCGCGTGACCTTGTATTTCTTCAATTTCCGTACTGCCAATGGAAAATCACTCCCTTCATGGCAAAATAAAAGACCGCCGAAGCGATCTGCGTAATTTCTATCAGTACGAGAGCGAGAGCCGTTCTCAGGCTCTGCTTTCGGAATATTCAAATTCTGGTGTTGCTTAGTTGTACTGCTTCATGAGCACCGCGTAGGCGAGCTGGCTTGCTTCGTCTTCGGGCTCGATGTCCCAGCCGCGGTCGTAGTTCAGTGTGACCTTGCCGCCCACACGCAGCTCCATCTTGGAAATGCGTCCGCCGTCGATTCCGTAATCCTCGGAAGGCTCGTCATAGTGCTTTACCCAGTATTTAACGACTGTGCCGTCAATCAATAAGCTGCCGTTTGTCCACATGGTCAGGCCTCCTCGCTGATGATGAATTCGATGCCGTTCCTGCGTTCCGGCTCCTTGCTGCCGAAGCGGTGGTCGTCGGCTCTGGTGACGGTCTTGAGTCCGTTCATCCGGCAGCCGAGGTTTGTCAGTCCGTAGATTCCGTCCATCAGGCCGGTGCTCTGGTCGGTCACCACAATTGCCTTGATTCCGGCGTTCCGGAGCGTTTCAACGAAGTCGGCCAGCTCGTAGTCCCAAGGCAGGTCGTCGGCCTCGAAGGCATCCGCGCCGTTCCTGAGACTCCGGTCGTAGAGGACCAGCGCCTTGTTCTGACCGGCGGTGAATGGGTACGGGAATTCCTCCTTTTCGCGCCTGTCAAAGGCCTTGACGCCGTCCCAGTTATCAGCGGCGATCATGGCGTCGCGTTCCTTTTCGCGGATGGCCTGCGCCTCGTTGTAGGCGATCGCCGTGTTTCTCATGTGTTCGAAGTAGGTGTTCTTTTCCATCGTGCGTTCCTCCTGATTTTCGCTTGTTTTCTGTGCCTTTCGGCATGTATATACATCACTCTTTCGAGGGTATATAGCAAGTCAATTCGGCCAGATAAATTGATAAATTTCTGTGTCTGAAAATCAGGATTCCTGCGTTTCGCCGGTCATAATGAAATGCACATATTCGCGGCGGTGATCCTCAATGTAGAGGACTAATTCGTAGTATCCGGAATCGAACGCCAGCCGCTGAACCTCGAGAATCGATAGCATATTGACCTTGCCCGTATCTCGGATGGCCATAATCTGTTCGCGTACTTTCTCGTCCATGTCATTCCACCACCTTCCGCACGATGTCCTCGCCGTAGATCACGTTGAGGCCGCTGCCGTTGTCCCAGTGGACCAGCAGGCTGCCAGTGTCGTCGATGCCGTAGACGGTGCCGCGGGTTCCGGCAGGTGGAGCCTGAATGTCATCCATGCGGACGAGCTCCACGCGCGTGCCATCTGGGTAGGTTTTCTTCAGCTGTTCAAGCTGCTCCGGTCTGATCATCCTCATGCCTGCACCTCCTTGTTCTCAGCGGCTTCCTCGGTTGTTTCCTTCTTAGGAACGCCGTTCTTCCAGCTTGAGTTGCCCTCGAGGTTCTGGAGCAGGATTTTCCGTTCCTGCTTGTACTCGCTGCCGATGAATCCGAGCCGGAGCAGGAAGCAACGGAATGCGTACTTCTCGTTTGTGACCGGTGTCTCAGTCGAGCTCGCGCGTTTCAGATTCTTGGAGAGCTTGCAGAGCTGAGCGATAAACATCGTGTAGGCTCTGGTTTCATCCGGCGTGGGCAGTTCCTTGAACCAAGGGAAGGCGATCTTGTCGTCCCGGATCTCGAACCGCAGGTCGTCGATGCCGAGCGCCTTCTTGATGAGCGTTCCCTTGGCCTCGAGGATGTTGGTCAGCGTTCCGACCGCGACCTTGTCGAGCGGAAGTTCGACCGTGAGGCCTGTTTCATCGGTTTCCGGCGCTTCCTCGGCGTCTTCCTCCGGCTCCGGTTCCGCAGGCTCCTGCGGCTCTGGCTCGAATCCTGCGGCGGCGATGGCATCGAGGACCTTCTCGACTTCTTCGGAATCCGCCATGTCGTCGAACTCGAGTGCGCCATCCTTGGTGACGGTGAAGTAGTCGATCTCGTAGTTGCAGGTCGGCATGAATTTGTATTCTGCCTTGGCTCCGGTGGT
>CALLZZ010000331.1 GCA_937858235.1 uncultured Clostridia bacterium | reverse complement strand
CAATGGAAACCATTATGAACATGATTCTCTACATCATCTACGACCTGCTCGGTCTCAGCGGCATCGCGCTCCTGATCATCATCTCGGTCACGAGCGCCCGCTCCTACCGTGAGGACAAGGAGCTCAAGCTCCGTCAGGAAGAGCGTGACAAGGAGTACCACGAGCGCCGCATGAAGGAGCTTGAAGCGCATCGCGGCTAAGCCATAAACCATACAAGTATTGCGGGCGGCAGGGACCTATCTCTCTGCCGCCTTATTCGTGAATTGAGGTGAAAAATGTGAAGACAATCAGCATAGACATCGAGACGTTTTCCGACATCGGTCTTGGCAAATGCGGCGTATACAAGTATTCAGAGTCGCCTTCCTTTGAAATTCTCCTGTTCGGCTACAGCGTTGACGACGGACCGGTGCAGGTCATCGACCTTTCCTGCGGTGAACAGATCCCGGAGGACATTCTGGACGCCCTGACCGACGACACGGTTCTCAAGTGGGCCTTTAACGCGAACTTCGAACGCGTCTGCCTGTCACGCTACCTGCGTGACCTGGGCCGAAGCCTTGATCCGTTCCACGACAAGCATCCACTGTCGACCGAGCCTGCCCGGTTCCTGAATCCGCAGGGCTGGCGCTGCTCGATGGTGTGGGCAGCAACAATGGGGCTCCCACTCTCCCTAAAGGGAGTCGGCGCAGTCCTAAATCTCGAAGACCAGAAGATGGACGAGGGAAAGGCACTGATTCGTTACTTCTCCGTCCCCTGCGCACCTACCAAGGCAAACGGCGGCAGGACACGTAATCGGCCCTCCGATGATCCAGCCAAGTGGGCAACGTTCAAGAGATACAACAAGCGAGATGTCGAAGTCGAGATGTTGATCCAGAAGCGACTCCGGAATTTTCCTGTGCCGGACTTCGTGTGGAATGAGTACCACATCGATCAGAAGATCAACGACCGCGGCGTGCGCATCGACATGGATCTCGTGGAAAAGGCCCTCGACATGGACACCCGCTCCCGCAGCGAGCTCACAGAGAAGATGCAGAAATTGACGGACTTGGAGAATCCGAACAGCGTCCAACAGATGAAGCGGTGGCTCTCCGACAACGGCATGGAGGTCAACAGCCTCGGCAAGAAAGCCGTCGCCGCACTGCTCAAGACCGCTCCTCCTGAGCTTGCGGAGGTGCTGGAACTTCGGCAGCAGCTTGCGAAATCCAGCGTGAAGAAATACCAGACAATGCAGCGTGCCGTATGCTCCGACAGCCGTGCGCGAGGCATGTTCATGTTCTACGGCGCAAACCGCACCGGGCGCTGGGCCGGGAGACTCATCCAATTGCAGAATCTGCCGCAGAACCATCTGCCTGACCTGGATGCTGCGCGGGCGCTTGTGAAGTCCGGCGAATACGAAGCCTTAAAGATGATCTACGAGGATGTGCCGGATACGCTTAGCCAGCTCATCCGCACGGCGTTCATACCTCAGGACGGCTGCCGGTTCTATGTGGCGGACTTCTCCGCCATCGAAGCCAGAGTCATCGCATGGTACGCAGGCGAGCAATGGAAATCCGACGCATTCGCAAACGGCGAGGACATCTACTGCAGTACAGCAAGCCGCATGTTCCACAAGCCGGTCGTCAAACACGGCGTGAATGGTGAGCTCCGCGCCAAGGGTAAGATCGCTGAACTGGCATGCGGCTACGGCGGCTCGACTGGCGCATTGAAGGCGATGGGCGCTCTCGAGATGGGACTTTCCGAGGATGAACTTCCGGACATCGTGTCCTCGTGGCGGGATGCAAACCAGCAGATCGTCCGCTTCTGGTGGGACGTCGACAAGGCCGTCATGCAGGCCGTGAAAAACCACCGCACCACCCGGCTTGGGAAGCTCACCTTCTTCTGGCAGTCCGGGATGCTGTTCATCACCCTGCCGTCCGGACGGAGCCTCGCGTATGTGAAGCCAAAGGTCGGCATGAACCGTTTCGGCAGCGAGTGCATCACCTACGAGGGCGTGGGTGGCACGAAGAAATGGGAGCGCCTCGAATCGTACGGTCCGAAGTTTGTGGAGAACATCGTGCAGGCCACCTCCCGCGACATCCTGTGCAATTCGATGAAGACGCTCCGGCATTGCGCTATCTGCATGCATATCCATGACGAGCTTGTCATCGAAGCCGATCCGCGCGTCTCGCTCGACGCATTGTGCGAGCAG
Source organism: uncultured Clostridia bacterium (assembly GCA_937858235.1). Lineage (GTDB taxonomy): Bacteria > Bacillota > Clostridia > Oscillospirales > Oscillospiraceae > Onthomonas. Next base: position 8,860 of record CALLZZ010000331.1, on the reverse strand, counting down.
ATGGGACGCGCCCCTTCTTGGGCGGATGGTCTGGTGCTGCGTGCAGACGGGTACGTCTGCGATTTCTATAAGAAAAACTGAATCTGTTTCGTCAAAAGCGGTCTGTCTCCTCCAGTGGGAAGTAGAGGCAGGCCGCTTTTTCTATTGCCTGCCGGAAAGGAGGATACCGGTTTGGATTACAGGAATTTTGAGGGCTATCCGGACCCGACATGCTGCGAGGCGCTGAGCCTCATCGAACTCGAGGAGAAGAAGGCGCTCCGCGCTTTCCGGCCCATCATCTACGTCTGCTCCCCGTACGCGGGAGACATCCAGAGGAACGTGGCGAACGCGAGGCGCTACTGCAGGTTCGCAGTCGAACAGGGATACATCCCGATCGCGCCGCATCTGCTGTTCCCGCAGTTCCTTGACGACAGCGACGAACGGGAGCGCGAGCTCGGCTTGTTCTTCGGAAACGCGCTCATGAGCAAGTGCGCCGAGATCTGGGTGTTCGGAGACAGGATCTCGAACGGCATGGCAGCGGAAATACGAAGAGCCCGCTGGAAGGGCTACCGGCTGCGCTATTTCACAGAGGATTTGAAGGAGGTCTAACACTTATGCATGCAATCGAAGAAAACCAGCGGACGCTCTACGACGGAACCAGAATCACCACCTACAGCCGCGCAATTGAAAGCGCGAACGTGCTCGAGGCCGAGGCCGGGACAACCGGATACATGGGCGGCGACACCGGACACGGAGGCCGCACCTATTTTCGCATCACGGATCTCGGCGGCACGGACATCCGCGTGAACCCGATCCAGGACCGCTACGGGAATGGCGGCTTCGAGGTCACCCTCGGCGGCGACTGCGAGCTTTCCACCATGATCACGGCACTCAAGTTCATCACGCAGGTGCTGGAGGAGGAATCGAAGGAGGTGTACGACTGATGTTCACCATCTACACGTCCGACGCCTACCAGCAGGAATCCAACTGCGTCTACCCGCACCCGATCCAGGTCACCGACGAGGCGAGCTTCAAGAGAGCCGTCTCGCACGACCACGTGTGCGCCAAGTACAAGAACAACTACCGCGGCAACCAGAACTTCATCTCCTCGGACTGCCTTCCCGTCGACTGCGACAACGACCACTCGGATGATCCGGCGGACTGGAAGACGCCTGCGGATATCCGGAAGGCGCTGCCCGGCGTCTTCTTCGCCGTCCACTACAGCCGCCACAACAATCGTCCCAAGGACGGGAAGTCCGCAAGGCCGCGCTTCCATCTGTTCTTCCAGATCGACCCGATGACCGGCTACGAGGCTTATGCCGCGTTGAAGCAGCTCCTGCACGAGATCTTCCCCTACCTGGATGCGAACGCGCTCGACGCGGCGCGATTCCTCTACGGGACACGCGACCCCCAGGTCGAGTTCCATCCGGGCGGCAAGACGCTCACGGACTTCCTCTACGGGGACGAGTTCGACAAGGACATGCCGGGAGGCTACGAAAAGCAAGCGACCATTCCGGAGGGCAGCCGCAACACCACGATGTTCCGGTGGGCAGTACGCTCCATGAAACGCTATGGGGATACAGAAGAATCCAAGAACGCGTATTTCATGCAGGCGGAGAAATGCCAGCCGCCGCTCTCCACGGACGAGCTGAACCACATCTGGAAAAGCGCACAGAAATACTATGCGAAGATCGCAAGCCAGCCCGGCTACGTGAGCCCGCAGGAGTACAACAATCCGAATCCCGGCTGGGACGAGCCGCTGCCGTTCTCACGGTACACGATGGCACCCTTCCCGGTCGACGCGCTCCCGGAGCCCATCGCCAATTATGTGAAGGCCGTCGCGGAAAGCACGCAGACCTGTGTCGACATGGCAGGCTCGATCGCCATATCCGTTCTCTCGACCTGCCTTCAGAAGAAGTACCGGATTCAGGGCAAGTCCGACTGGGTGGAGCCGCTCAACACCTATGTGATCGTCATCGCACCTCCGTCCGAGAGGAAGTCATCGGTCCTGCATCTCATGCTGCAGCCGGTCAACGACTACGAGGTCGAATACAACAAGACCAACGCTGCGGCGGTCGAGGCGGGACGCATGCAGAAGCGCGTGCTGGAGCGCAGGCAGAAGGCCCTCGAGGAGAAGGTCGCCAAGGGCAACGCCGATCCGGAGGAGCTTGAGCGCATCGCGCAGGAGGTCGCCGACTTCGAGGAAGTGAATCCGCTGCAATTGTATGTGGATGATATTACGACCGAGAAGCTCGTCTCCGTCATCGCCAGCAACCACGGCCACGCCTCGCTGATCTCCAGTGAGGGCGGCATCTTCGACACGCTCTCCGGCATCTACACGCGGAACGTGAACATCGACGTCATGCTCAAGGGCTACTCGGGAGACACGATCCGCGTCGACCGTATCGGGCGTGACAGTGAAAGCATCATGGACCCGGCGCTCACCATCCTCCTGATGGCGCAGCCGAACGTCGTCTCCGCGGTCCTCAGCAACACGACCTTCCGAGGACGAGGACTCACCGCAAGGTTCCTCTACAGCATGCCCGTCTCCAGTGTGGGAAGCCGCCGCTACCGGAGCGAGGCCGTAACCGACAGCATCTACCGCGCCTACGAGCGTCTGGTGGTGAACCTGCTGGACGACGAATACCCGGAGAAGCCGCAGACCATCACACTCAGCCCGGAAGCCGACCATGAGCTCGAAGTATTCGCCAACTGGCTGGAGCCCAGGCTCACGACCGACTATGCGGAGATGGCAGACTGGGCGGGAAAGCTCGTCGGCAACGTGCTGCGCATGGCCGGGCTCCTCTGCCGGGCAGGCACCTACCAGAACCACGACTTCCTCGACATCCACACTGAGCTGACGGTGTCCGGGCAGACCATGCGGAACGCGATACGTCTCGGCAGGTATTTCATGAACCACGCGCAGGCCGCCTACTCCGTCCTGCCAGAGGATGCCATGTACAAGAATGCCGACATGATCCTCCAGAAACTAACAGAAAGGAAAATCGACCATTTTGACCGTCGGGATGCCATGCGTATGTGCCGCACGTTCAAGACCGTCGACGCCATCCAGCCTGTGCTGGACTTTCTTGAAGACTACGGGTACATCGCACAGAGGCCGCAGAAGGCATCCGGGACAGGCAGACCACCGCTTCCCAAGTATGCCGTCAATCCGTGGCTGAAGGAGCACTAAATGGGTTTTGTCATTTTGTCCTATGCCTGTCCTGCCCTTCAGGACAGGTTGAGGGACACGAAAACATCAGCAGACAAGCCGGTTTTAGGGTTTTGTCCCTTTTGTCCGAACCCCTATAAAAAGCCAAAAAGACTTATTTATTTATTATCAATTTTTCTACAAAACCCTATGGAAATACAGATAAAGGGACAAAAGTTACAAAAGGACAAAACTGCAAAAAACGTTGAAAACACGGAGGTTTTAACACCATGAACAATTCAGGACAAATCTTAGGCATTGACGGCCTAAAGGACAAAAACTATCTCGCCCGCTGCCAGAGGACCCTTAAGGAGTGGGACGCACCGCTCTCCGGATGGACATGCAAAGAAATCTACGACATCCGGGACGATGACCGGGACGCGTCACTCCACATCTGCGAACTGTGTGGATGCACCAAAGTCCGCTACGTACACATGATGACGCACCCGGACTACTTTGAGAACGTAGCCGTCGGATGCATCTGCGCCGGAATTATGGAAGGCGACATCCTCGCCGCCAAGGAACGCGAACGCCTATTACGGAACCGTTCCAAACGCAAACGAAGCTTTCCAAAACGCAAATGGCAGCCGACCGGAAACGGCTGGATGCTTACCTACCACGGCGCGCAGATCCTCATCGGGCACAGCCGCCACAACCCAGAACGCCTCGGTGTCAAATACCACGGACAATGCGTCTGGACATACAAAGGAAAGCCGATTACCAACTTTCTCTCCGCTGCCTACGCCGCATTCAACCTGGCTGACCCTGTGCCGGAGGTGAAGCCATGAGAAGTGAAAAACAGATCGAGCAGAAGCTCGCCAGAGAGGTGAAGCGGTATGGAGGCATTGCACCGAAGTTCACGCCTCCCGGATTTGACGGGATGCCGGACCGGATCATCCTGCTGCCCGGCGGACACATCGCCTTCGCAGAACTCAAGGCACCCGGCAGGAAGCCGAGGAAGCTGCAATATGCACGGCACCGGATGCTTAGGCGGCTCGGATTCCAAGTCTACGTGATCGACAATCCAGAACAGATCGGAGGTGTGATAAATGAGATTCTCACCACATGACTACCAGAAATACGCCATCGACTACATCGAGTCACACCCCATCGCCGCGGTCCTCCTCGATATGGGATTGGGAAAGACAGTGATCAGCCTGACGGCAATATCCGACCTCCTGTTCGACAGCTTCGAGGCGCACCGGATTCTCGTGGTCGCACCGCTCCGCGTCGCCCGCGACACTTGGCCTGCCGAGATCCGCAAATGGGAGCACCTCTCCGGCCTCACTTATGCCGTTGCAGTCGGAACCGCACGCGAACGCAAGGCAGCTCTCATGCAGCATGCAGACATCACGATCATCAACCGGGAAAACCTCGGATGGCTGATCGACGACTCCGGCATCCCCTTCACCTACGACATGGTGGTACTGGACGAGCTCTCCAGCTTCAAGAACCACAAGTCGAAGCGGTCCCAAGCTCTGATGAAGGTCAGACCCAAGGTGAAGCGGATCATTGGGCTCACCGGAACGCCATCAAGCAATGGTCTCATGGATTTATTCGCTGAGTTCAAGGTTCTCGATATGGGAAAGCGCCTGGGAAGGTTTATCGGGCAGTACCGTGACACTTATTTCACTCCTGACAGAATGAACGGTCCCATCGTCTACTCCTACCGACTTCTTCCGGGAGCTGAGGACGAGATTTACAGGAAAATATCCGACATCACCATTTCCATGAAGTGTACCGACCACCTGACGATGCCGGAGAAAATCATCACGCAGGCAGAAGCGGTGATGTTGGATGCCGAGGCTGCGAGATACGAGAAGATGAAGAAGGAACTAGTGCTGAACCTGGACGGCGAGGAAATTACTGCTGCAAATGCCGCGTCTCTTTCCGGGAAGCTCTGCCAGATGGCAAACGGCGCGGTCTATTCCGACGACGGAAAGATTACCCGCATTCATGACCGGAAGCTGGATGTGCTGGAGGACATTATCGAAGCGGCAAACGGGAAACCACTTCTTGTGGCGTACTGGTTTCGGCATGATTTCGAGCGAATTGCCGAAAGACTGTGCGAGCGAAAGATCCCGTTTGAAAAGCTTGATTCAGATGACAGCATCTGCAGGTGGAACCGAAAGGAAATCCCAGTCGGTCTGATCCATCCGGCGAGTGCAGGACACGGGCTGAATCTTCAGGACGGCGGCAGCACAATTGTATGGTTTGGGCTGACATGGTCATTAGAGCTTTACCAGCAGACGAACGCCAGATTATGGCGGCAAGGACAGCAGTCGGATACGGTGGTGATTCAGCACATCATTACTAAAGGCACGATTGACGGACAGATTTTAAGAGCATTGTCAGAGAAGAACGATGCACAATCCGCACTAATCGACGCTGTGAAGGCGGTGATGTGATGGGAGATCCATATGAGAACTTGGCCATAGCCATTATCAAATCCGTCGCGAGAGATTATTTGGCGGCTCTCTGGAAACTTAAGAAAAATCCGCACAACAAGTCAGCAATGCAGGATGCGCTTGCGCTGGAGCGATTCTTCCATTCGCAGTGGTATGGATGCCTGACGTCGGTTGACGGCGATTACCTTATCCGCCGTCTTCGTGAGGAGGTGAAGAATAAATGAACGCAAAGGAATATTTACGGCAGTCTTATAGGCTCGACCAGAGAATCGCCTCCGATATTGAGGAAGCAAAGTACCTGCGCGAGATGGCAGGCAGCGTTTCCTCCATCCGTTACGACAGAGATCGTTTACAGGGAACCAGAAATACGGACGCACCGTTCATGAAGTCGCTTGAAAAGCTGTGGGAACTTGAAAACAAAATATCTAAGGAACTCGAGATGCTGTCTTCACTGAAAGAACAAATCCGTGACGTAATTGGAACCGTTGAGGACATGGATGAACGCATGGTGTTGAAGTACCGGTACATTCACAACATGACGTGGGAGCAGATCGGATGCGACCTGAATGCCGACGCAAGGACGATACGCAGATGGCACGGCAACGCCCTGCAGCATGTAACAGTGCCGGAGAATCCTATCATTATATGAAATGCGCCCGAAATGTCCTGCTTTGTCCTAACATGTCCATCATGCATTTATGTTAGTATAGAATCAGCGAAACAGAATAAAAAACAGCCGCATGGGCGGCTAAACACAAGCCTTGTGGGTCCAACGCCTGCAGGGCTTTTTCTATTGTCTGAAAGGAGGCGGCAAGCGATGCCAATGAAACCGAAGCGGCCCTGCCGCTACCAAGGCTGCCCGAACCTGTGCGAGGACGGCGAACAGTACTGTCCGGAGCACAAGGCACTGATGGAGAAACACTACGAGAAATTCACGCGCGGCTATTCACCCGGCAAACGATACGGACGCTCATGGCAGCGCATCCGCACACGCTACGTCCACAATCACCCGCTCTGCGAGATGTGCTTGAAGCAAGGCCGCTACGTTGCGGTTGAGGAGGTCCACCACATCGTTCCGCTGTCTGAAGGTGGCACGCATGATGAGAGTAATCTGATGAGCCTCTGCCGTTCGTGTCACGAGAAGGTCCACAAGGAGCGCGGCGACCGGTAGGGGCGGTCAAAATCTCTACGAGGCGGCGCTGCGGAAAACGGCGCGGGGCTTCGTGTACGAAAATTCCGGTTCAAACAGGGGATTAACCCCCGCCCGGCTGATAGATGGCCATAAAGGAGGTGTCAGTTGTGGCAAAGGATGGAACCCATCGCGGCGGCAGACGTGTCCGGGCCGGTGACAAGCCGACTCCAGCCGCTGAGAAAATTAATAACGGACACAGAGCAAGAATCATGAATAACGACATACCGGATCTCGACTACGCCGATCTTAAAGCAGTCGACCTGCCGGAAGGCGCGGTGCTCGAGGGTACCGATATGCCAAAGCCTGATGAATATCTGTCGGCAAAGCAGAAAAACGGTCAGCCGCTCGGTGCAGACATCATCTATAAGGAGACCTGGCTCTGGCTCAAGGAACGCCACTGCGAGAATCTCGTCAACAAGCGGCTTATTGAATCCTACGCGCAGGCTTTTGCCCGGTATATCCAGTGTGAGGACGCGATCAGTGCCTACGGCCTTCTCGGAAAGCATCCGACGACCGGCGGCGTGGTGACCTCTCCCTTCGTTCAGATGAGTCACCAGTATCAGAAAACCGCAAACCTCATCTGGTACGAAATTTTTGATGTCGTGAAGCAAAACTGCACTGAGGATTTCGAAGGGAATCCGAACGACACGATGGAACAGCTGCTTCGCGCAAGAAAGGGAATGTAAATGAATACACAAAGATTAGAACAGGTACCTATTGATAAGCTGGTGCCTTACGCCCGGAATGCCCGGACGCATAGCAAGGAACAAATTGCGCAGCTCCGCTCCTCTCTTCGCGAGTTCGGATTCGTATCGCCTGCTGTCATCGATCAGGATTACAATATCCTTGTAGGTCATGGCAGAATTGCTGCTGCTCGCGAGGAAGGCTATGAGACAGTTCCCTGCGTATTTGCAGAGGACTTAACCGACGCTCAGAAACGTGCTTACATCCTCGCCGACAATCAGCTGGCGTTAAACGCCGGATGGGATGAGGAAATGTTGTCTGTAGAGCTTTCCGATTTGCAGGAGAATGCTTTTGACCTGACACTCCTCGGCTTCGACGACGCCGATCTGGAAAAGCTTCTGAATGATGAATCCGAAAAGGATATCGAGGATGACGACTTCGACCTGACCGCTGCCCTTGAGAAAGCATCGTTTGTGGAGACTGGCGATATCTGGACGGTCGGCAGGCACAGATTGATGTGCGGTGATGCTACTTCTGCCAAAGATGTAGATACACTTATGGACGACAAGCGTGGCAATCTGGTGCTGACCGATCCTCCGTATGGAGTCTCCTTCAAAGCATCGGACGGCCTGACCATTCAGAATGACAGCTTGAAGGGCGAGGAATTTTACAACTTCCTGCTCTCGGCATTTAAGAATATGGCTGATCATCTTGAAAAAGGCGGTGCAACTTACTGTTTCCATGCTGATACCGAAGGACTCACATTCAGACGCGCATTCGTTGACGCGGGATTTCATCTCGCATGCGTGTGTATCTGGGTAAAGAATTCACTCGTGCTCGGTCGCTCCGATTACCAGTGGCAACACGAACCAGTACTCTATGGATTCCTGCAGAACGGCAAGCACCCGTGGTACTCCGACCGCAAGCAGACAACGATCTGGAATTACGATAAGCCGAAACGGAATAAGGATCATCCTACGAGCAAACCACTCGATCTGCTTGGCTATCCGATACAGAACTCCACACAGGAAAACGCCATCGTAATTGATACCTTTGGGGGCTCCGGTTCCACGCTCATGGCTTGCGAACAGCTGAACCGAACCTGCTACATGATGGAGCTTGATCCGAAATATGCTTCTGTTATCCTCCGCCGCTATGTCGAGGATACCGGGGATTCTGAAAATGTGTATGTAGTTCGTGACGGTAAAAAGCTTATGTATTCAGACCTTGTAAAGGAAGTTGAGCTTCCTGATGAGGTCTGATTTTATTGTGTACTATCGACAGTTTCAGGCTCGATAAATCGGCTGTTTTTCTACCAGAGAAATCTCCAAGATTCGCTTGCTATTACAGCCGTTCAGAGTGATGTATAGACATGCCGAAAGGCAC
>CALLZZ010000330.1 GCA_937858235.1 uncultured Clostridia bacterium | reverse complement strand
CTCATATTTTCCGCACCTCCTCGTCCAGCTTTGATTTCATCGTTTCGATGCAGGCCTTGCGGCTCTGGGTTTTCGCCGGCTTGAGAAAGGGCTTGGGCGGCTGACCATGCCTGCCATACTCGAGGATGTTGGCAATCTTGGCGTTGCTGCCGCCGTCCGAGCGCGGCTCGGCAAAGCCGACCTTGATGTCCCAGCCCGAGCCGTCCCGCTTAGGTTTGGCGGGTGAAAGCCCCAGCGCGCTTTCCAGTTCGCCGGTGGAGCGGCTCGGAACTTTCGTGCCTTTGCCTATGACGGCGGAGAGGTTGGACTTTACCCGCTCCAGCACCACCTGCCCGCCGGCTTCCAGCACACGGGGCAGAATTTCGTCCGTCTTTTCATTGAGCCGGGAAACCTTCAGAAGAAAGTCCTCCGGCATCTTGATTTCCATTCGTGCCATTTCAGTTCACACTTCCTTCCACCAGCTCGCACAGGCACTCCACATACATCCCGCGCCCGCGCACGTCCTCCGCGCTGGTAATCCGATAGCGCTTCTCTTCACAGACGATAAAGAGAGCCGGACTGACTGCAACGCCGGGAATTTTGCGGAAACGGAACAGTACGGACGCTTCGGAAAACACCGCCCTGTTCGCCCAGCGCTCCGAGCCGTTGCGGTCCTCCTTGTAGGCGCGGACGGAAGCGAGAACCGTGTCGCCGTTGGTAACAAAGCCGTCCGCGTCCTTGACCGGCGCGTTGGAGATGATGTCGATGAAGCTGTTCATTTTTCCGAAACTCATAGTTATACCTTCCAATCCCGGTCAAGCCGCAGCAGGAGGTTGACCGTATCCCAGACCTGCTGGCCCGCCTGCACGGAATCGGCAAAAAAGCCGCCCGTGGAACCGTCGCGGCTTTCATAAAAATGACTTGCCAGCATGATGACCGCCTGCTCGGTGGTTGCCGGCATCGTATTTTCTGTGTAATAGCCCTCAGGGATATGCTGATAACTTTCGGCATAACGGACGGCGGCGGTGATGTACATCTGCAGAAGCTCGTCGTCTTGTGTATGCGAGAGAATCAGATTCGCTTTGACTTTTTCAAGCAGGGTGTCCATTCCCGTCGCCTCCTTTCGTTCTAACACTTACGAGCCCATTTGCAGAAGCTGAATGCCCTCGGCAAGAATCACTTTTCCATCCACACGCTCGGCGGCGATGAAGCCCACCTGCCCGTTGCCGGCATAAAGTTCGTTCAGACGCTGTACCGTGCGCCCCATGCGGTCGGCAATCCAGTAGTTGGAGAAATCACCGAACGCAATCGGAAGCGAACCCGCCTCCGCCGCCGGCACATACGGACTGGTGTAGAGCGGATAGCCCAGCAGCCGATCCGGCTGGCCTGCCTGCACGGAGGGCTGCCAGAGGTACGCGCCGTTGGAATCCTTCAGCTTGCGCAGGGCGGATACGGTGATGTCCTTCATGAGAAACACCGCGTTTCTCCGATAGGGGCTTTTGAGCGCGTAAATCAGGTCGATGAGATTGTCCACCGTGATGGCCGTCGGGGAGCTTGCCGTCACGCCCACCGTGCCGCCGCTTGCGGTGAAAATGCCCGTGGGCTGACCGGTTCCGGTACCCACGCAGAAGGCTTCTTCCTCGGCAATGCCGAAGGCTCTGGCAAACTCACGCGCGATGTAGCTCTCCAAATCGAACATGCTGTCCTGAAGCAGCTCCACGGAAACCTTGACAAGGTCGGTCAGCTTGAACGCGTCAATGGTTTTCTGCGCGAATGTGGGGTTGCTTTCGGTGTAGGCGGCGTTTTCCGCCGTCCACTGCGCGGTGGAATGGGTGGCGGCAATGGGAATTTTACGCTCCGCCGAGGTGTTGATGGTCTTGGCAAGGGAGCGGATGATGTTGGCCTCCTCCAGACCGGTCACAATCTGGGTTTCAAATTCCGTCGGCACGAGGTAACCGCCGTCGGTGTCGGGGGACGTGCTCAGCACGTTGTTGACGGGCGCTCTGCCGCGCAGAATGTTGAGAAAATCCGCGCGGTATTCGGCGGTTGCGCGGGGAGAAACGGGTTTTGCGCCCTGTGCGCCGGGCTTTTCGGTCAGCGGTGCGCTGGTGGGGCGGCTCATTTCCGCATCCCGCGCGACGCGGTCCTCCTCAATGGCAATCTGCCGCGCCATGGCGTCCACATCGGCGAGCATTTTATCGTAGGTTGCGTTGTCTTCGGCAGAGAGCACGCCGTCCTTGGCGCGTGCATCGAGGAAACGCAATATGATGCGCACACCCTGCACTCCAACAACTTGTATCAGATTTTTACCTATGTAAAAAATCGGGATGTAGAATTTGGTGACACACCACATGAGGTTTCAGGTATGCTTCTCTATGCACGGACAGATGAGACAATCCAGCCGGATGGCGTTTATAAAATGAGCGGCAATAAAATAAGCGTCAAAACGCTTGACTTGAACTGCGAGTTTTCTACCATTGCAGCGCAACTAAACGAAATAGTAAATAACCATTTCGATATTTGTGGGCCCGCAGTCAAAACGTGGTGATTGGAGGAACAGTGAGTGATAACTGACAAACAATTTAATGACGCCTTCACGGCAGCAGGCGGATGGTTTTTTCTTACGCAATTTGAGCTTATTAAATCGTGGTATGGTAAAAGAGAAGACCTTGTTGACCTGATTTATGAAAAAGGTTTTGATGCTAAAAAGACCGGTAGTAACACCAGAGTCTCCAGCACTCTTCGTATTATCGAAGAAGGCCGAATGAAGGATGCTCTCTTAAAAATACGAGACTCTAAGAGAATTAATCATGAGCATGAATCAGTTGCAAAAATCGAAAGCATTGAATATCATCCAGCCGAGGAAGCTCCGTTCCCAATTGAAAAGGTCAAGAAGATCATTCGTAAAGCGGACAAAACTGAGGACAGCGACGATTCTATTGTCCTGCCGGAGGGCACGGTGGTTATGGGGAACGAGCCGCTTGCAGATATAACGGCTGCCTCTTGGCGAGCCAACCTCGGTGAGGAATACACCGATGAGGAATTGGCATCCGCTCTCGCTGGAGCATGGAATAAAAGTGTATGGCTTGGACATGACCTCGATGACGATGATTGCACACCTGAAATGAAAGCAGCATATGAGGAGTGGTCTGCACTGGAGCAGGAGCTCATTCAGAAGGTTGCATTACGCATAAACCGCAAATGCGAGACGCCGTATATTAAGCTGGTAACGCCATTTATGGAGCGAAATGGATATAGAAATGGCGGCGGCTGGTGGGTTAAAAATTAGGCAATACTTTAGATGGCAGTGAAACTGCTGGCATTTAGGGAGGGATAGTGAATGGCAAGACCGTTTAGTTCAGCCGATGCGAAACGGCTTATTGATGAGCACAACAGAATAAAGAGCCAACTTTCAGCCGCTGTGACATCCGCAGAACAATATCGGTCTGAGATACTAACTTCATCTGAGGCACTTGTAGCACAAGAAGTTCTCTCTGTTTTGAAAGATATCCCCATTGAGGAAATTAACAGAGATAAAAAAGGGTTCCGCGTCAAAGCATTACGGGACTACGGATACTGCTCCATAGCGGACATTTCCACGGCCTCCGTATATACAATAGCCTCTGTTCATGGAATAAGCGAAGATACGGCTTATTCCATAAAGCATATTGTCGGTGATATTGTTTCAAAAGCTCGTCAAGGTGTAAAAATTAAACTGAGTACAGATAGCAAAACCGCCGCAGCTACCAAACTGGTAACGTCAATTTTCAAATATAACCACGCTTTGCCGCTCACGGAGAATTGTCGACAAATTCTAAATACTAACATCCGTAAAATCAACAACGCACTGGCTGATATTTCGCCATCGACAAATGGGGTAAAATGGTTTTTTACATCAAGTATCAACAAGCAAAAAGCTACCGAGGCATTTAATTTCCTTGGACAGCTATTATCATCTGAATATGGCAAGTCAGCATCAGAAACATTGGTTGCTATTGATGCTATTAACAGAAGCACAAACACTGAAGCGTGGCAAGATTTTTCCAATAACTCCATTTACTTTTTTAATATTTTAGAGGATATTAACCCCGGTATTCTTGGCACAGATGATGCTGTTTATGGCCTGCCGGAGGACTTAGCACGCGAAATCCAGGAGGAATGCTTCTTTCCTGATGGGCTGCTCTGCGAGTTGCGACGCTATCAAGAATGGGGCGTCAAATACATACTGCATCAAGAGCAGGTCCTTCTCGGTGATGAAATGGGACTCGGCAAAACGATTCAGGCGATAGCGGCAATGGTTTCCTTGCGAAACATAGGAGCAACGCACTTTGTGGTCGTCTGCCCTGCAAGCGTGATTACAAACTGGTGCCGTGAAATTCGTAAAATGAGCAAATTAAGTGTTACAAAAGTACATGGCGCAGGACGAACTGCAGCACTGCGTTCTTGGATAAACGATGGTGGTGTTGCTGTTACTACCTATGAAACAACAGGCTATTTTAAGGTTGATGATAATTTCAAGTTCACACTTCTGGTAGTGGATGAAGCCCACTATATCAAAAACCCAGAAGCGCGAAGAACAGTAAATGTCAGGAATTTAAGCAGCCATGCCTCCCGCACCCTATTCATGACCGGTACCGCATTAGAAAATAAAGTTGATGAAATGATTGCGCTAATAAAGATGCTCCAACCTCGAATTGCTGCTCAAATTCAAGGAATGGCTTTTATGTCTGCTGCGCCGCAGTTCAGAGAAAAGGTCGCGCCGGTGTATTACAGACGAAAACGTGTAGATGTCCTAACGGAATTGCCGGAACTCATCGAAAGCAAAGAATGGTGTACGCTCTTGCCAAACGAAGAGCAGCTATATGAACAAGCAGTCCTCGGAAAGCACTATGCTGATGCACGACGGGTATCTTGGAATGTTGATGACCTACATAATTCCTCGAAAGCCAAACGCTTGCTGGAAATCATTGAAGAAGCTGAGGCGGAGGAGCGGAAAGTAATTGTCTTTTCTTTCTTCTTGGATACCATTCGAAAAATTACATTACTACTCGGAAATAAGTGCTTGAACCCCATAAATGGCTCCGTTACCCCTCAACGCCGGCAGGAAATAATTGATGAATTTGACAGTGCTCCCGCTGGAACTGTTCTCGCTGCTCAAATTCAATCTGGCGGTACCGGCTTGAATATTCAGGCAGCAAGTGTGATTGTAATTTGCGAGCCGCAATTTAAGCCATCAATAGAAAATCAAGCTATCTCGCGAGCATATCGCATGGGACAAACACGTAATGTATTGGTTTATCGCCTTCTCTGTGAAAACACAGTGGATGAAAAAATAATGTCAACATTGGAAAACAAGCAAGCGATATTTGACGCATTTGCAGATAAGTCCGTTGCAGCAAGCCAAAGCATTGACATGGACGACAAAACTTTTGGTGATATCATCAAAGAAGAAATCAACCGTATTAATGCTAAATATGGAAAAAGCAACACAGATGAGAAGACAGGCACAGAGGGCGTATCCTAATATCGTAACACCATAGAGTCACATAATTTCTCGGTGCTATTGCCACGCGATAAACCCACGCAGAACGATTGTACTCGCGCAGAACGATTGAAACCCACGCAGAACTTTTCTTTTGTGAAAATGCACCCTGTATCAAAATTATCAGCCTTTGCCAAAACAAAAGTCCGGCCCTTGTGGTCGGGCTTTTTGTTTTGGCAAACCTGCCAGAGCGGACCCCGGCGCAACCCGGTGGAAAGAAAAAGTTTCCCGTCATGCCGGGCCAAACGGAGGGACTCGCGGAACGCGGGTTGCAGTTACAACACCCGAATCTCTTCAAGTCCACCAGTCGAGAGCCTCGACACGCAATTCGCGTGCGGGGCTTTTTTGTTGCCT
>CALLZZ010000329.1 GCA_937858235.1 uncultured Clostridia bacterium | reverse complement strand
ACGCGCCGGACAGCGACCTGTGGCATACGCTCATCGAAGCGGACAACTATCATGCGCTTCAGCTATTAGAGTACCTATACCCCAAGCAGGTGGATTGTATCTATATTGACCCGCCCTACAACACGGGAGCCCGCGACTGGAAGTACAACAACGACTATGTCGACGCTTCTGACAGTTACCGCCATAGCAAATGGCTTTCCATGATGCAGAAGCGGCTGAAAATTGCGAAGCGAATTCTGAATCCGAATAATTCGGTATTGATTGTCACTATTGATGAAAAGGAATACTTGCATCTGGGGTGCTTGCTGGAGGAAATGTTCCCAGAGGCAAATATTCAAATGATTAGCTCAGTTATTAGTCGTAAAGGCGCTGCGCGAACAAATGAATTTACTCGTGTCAATGAATTTATTTTCTTTGTCATGATTGGTAATTGCTCAATAATTCCTTCTGACAATGCCGAGTATGCATTGGAGGGAGAGTCTATTCACTGGCAATCATATAGAAGAAGCAGTGCCATGAATGTTCGGACATCACGACCACGACAGTTTTACCCCATTTATGTGGATGTTAGGACGAATAAAATAGTAGAAGTCGGGGATGCAATAGCACACGATGTTGATAGATTCTCAGTAAAGCAATTACCACATTGCGAAGCGGTGTTTCCAGTACGAGACGATGGAACCGAGATGCTTTGGGGCTTAACACCGAATACTTGTAGGAATCTTGTAAAAAAGGGGTACCTCAAAGCTGCCAGACATACCCCCAACAAGCCGCAACTTTACGTGATTCAATACCTTATGAGTGGAACCATAAGAGACATAGAAAGCGGAGTAATTCAAGTTACTGGGTATGCTGAAGACGGGAGTGTACTTGCATCGAATATTGAAACAAAGAAGATTATGCCGAGAACTCAGTGGAACTTCGACTCTCACGATGCAAGAGATTTTGGTACTAAAATATTGAAGAATGTGATAGGAGAATTGCGATTCGATTTCCCAAAGTCGCTATATGCAGTTCATGACTGTCTACTGTACTTTCTTGCAGACAAGAAGGATGCACTCATTGTAGATTTCTTTGCTGGTTCTGGCACTACGCTTCATGCGGTCAATCTCTTAAATACAGAGGATAATGGTCATCGTCGTTCTATAATGGTGACTAATAACGAAGTATCGTATGATGAGGCGAGAAGGTTGACCACGCAAGGATTCCAGCCCGGCGATCCGGAATGGGAAAAGCTTGGCATTGCCCGCTATGTCACATGGCCGCGCACGGTCTGCTCCATCGAGGGGCATGATGTGAACGGCAATCCGCTTAAGGGGGATTATCTTGCCAACGACGCAGATGGAAACCCCATTCCGATGTCGCAGGGATTTAAGGCAAACTGTGAATACTTCAAGCTGGGCTTTCTCGACAAAGACGATGTCGCATTGGGCAGGCAGTTCAAAGAGATTCTCCCACTGTTGTGGCTGAAAGCAGGTGCCATAGGCAAACGCCCGGAGCTGTGTAGCGAAGTTCCGGACATGCTGATACTTCCGGAGAACAAGTTTGCAGTTTTGATAAGCGAAAGCAGCTTCATGGCTTTCGACGAACAACTCAACGCGCATCCGGAAATTGATACGGTGTTTATTGTGACGGACTCGGAAAAGGCGTACCGCGAGATGATATCCGGTCTTCGCGCCAAGCATACATATCAGCTGTATCGCAGCTATCTTGATAATTTCCGCATCAACGCAAGGAGGTAAGAAAGATGAAGGTTGAATTATTCCCGTTTCAAAAGCAGGCGCTTACAAACCTGCGTCTGAATACCGCCGAAGCGCTCGGCAGCTATCGCCGTACTCATACCCCGCAGATCGTTTCCTATACAGCCCCCACAGGTGCTGGCAAGACCATCGTCATGTCCTCGTTGATTGAGAGCATCTTATTTGGTGATGATACATATCCGGATCAGCTCGACGCTATCTTTGTATGGCTCTCAGACTCACCGGAGTTGAATCAGCAGTCTAAGGATAAAATTGACCTAAAAGCCGATAAAATCACACTCGACCAATGTAAGATTATAACCGATGACTCCTTCGATCAGGAAATGCTCGATGATGGAAACATCTATTTTTTGAATACACAGAAGCTCGGCAAAAGCAGTAATCTGACAAAGCATGGTGACGGTAGGACGTACACCATTTGGGAAACGCTTGCCAATACCGGCCGTGAAAAATCGGACAGGCTTTACTTCATCATAGATGAAGCCCATCGCGGCATGCAGGGCCGAGACGCAGCCAAAGCCACCACCATTATGCAGAAATTTCTTAAAGGCAGCCCAGATGATGGTTTGCCAGTTATGCCTGTTGTAATTGGAATGACAGCTACTCCGGAGCGTTTCAACAATCTCGCTTCTGGAATCATGTCCACTACACATTTTGTTGTGACGACAGCAGATGAAGTCCGCGCTTCCGGTCTTCTCAAAGACAGGATCATCATCACATATCCGGATACCATTAATAATGATATGGCGGTTCTTCAAGCCGCTGCGGACGATTGGAAACAGAAATGGGAGCATTGGACGCAGTATTGCTATGAGCAGCATTATGCGTATGTGAATCCCGTTTTCGTCATTCAGGTTCAAAACGGCAGCGGAAGTCAGCTTTCTGCTACAGATTTAGACGATTGCCTGCAAAAAATAGAAGAGCGCACCGGTGAACGTTTTCAACCCGGTGAGGTTGTCCATACCTTCGGCCAAACCAACGGCACTCTTGTTATCAATGGAATAGAAGTCAATTATTGTGAGCCCTCCCGCATCGCTGATGACCGTAAGATAAAAGTTGTTTTCTTCAAGGAGAATCTATCCACAGGTTGGGACTGCCCACGCGCCGAGACGATGATGTCCTTCCGTCATGCCAATGATGCCACTTATATCGCGCAGCTCCTCGGACGCATGGTGCGTACTCCGATGCAGATGCACATTATGGTAGATGATGTTTTGAACGACGTTCATCTGTTTTTACCATACTTCAATGCAGAAACCGTTAAGGACGTAGCCGAAGCCCTGCAAAGCACCGAAGGCGGTAACATCCCAACCGATGTATATGGTGAAGCGTTCGGCGAGAAAACTTTTGATACTCTCACTGTACGACCGAAGCAGACTACGCCAAGGGCTGCTGCGCCGCGCCATGAAGTCATAACACCGGGGCAGCTTAGCTTAGATGATATTGCTCAGCCGGAATCCGACAATATGGGTGAAACTGCTCCCAGTGATGCAATCGGTGCAACTGCCTCATCGGCCTATGCCCAGACACCCAGCGGTCAGAATGTCCAAACAGTGCAAGAGTATCCTGCGCCTATTGAGGAAACGCCAAATGACTCCGATGTATCAAGTACGGCAGAAGAGATTACCGCAGACTTTGACCGAGAAGAAGTGATGAAAGCAATCAACGACGCAGGTTTGCTTACATACGAAGTGAGAAGTGTGCGCATCAATAATTATCTGCACTCTTTGTTCGCACTTTCACACTTGTTTAGTCAATCGTTGATTTATCAAAACGCCTATGATGAAGTCTGTGATGACATCGTGCGAATGGTTCACGATTATATAGAATCACTCAAATCTAGCGGTAAGTATTCTGAGCTTGCAACAAAGGTGCTGCAGTTCAAGCTGAATACGCAGGTTTTTGACGTGTTCGGCGAAAGCGTAGACAATAACGCCGTTCACGATTTTCTCTCCGCCACGGATACCGACCTGGACAGGCAGTTTAGACTCGCCGATACCAAGCTCGGTAACGAAGGAATAGGTGTGAAATACGGTCGTGAGTATCAGACTGAGGACAATCCGAACGGCTTCAAAATCGATATTATTATTTACGCTGCGGACAGCAACTGCATCGCTGCGCTGAATACTTTTGCTAAAGACCGTTTCCACGTGATGAACGACAGGTATCGGCGCCAGACAATCAACCTGCCAGTAAAGTACAAAAAGAAATACAATGATATCGTTTCCGACGGTGATCTCGTCAGTGCGCACATTTTTATGCTTCCCGAAACCATAAACTGCGAGCACAGTGCGAATGGCAGGGTTTATTCCAACCATCTGTTCGTGGACAATTCCGGAGTGGCCAGAATTGCTCTCAACAACTGGGAGCAAGGTGTGCTTGATGAAGAAGCAGCGCGGTCTGACTTCGTATGCTGGCTTCGTAATCCACCGAGAAAGCCCTGGTCGCTGAGTATTCCGTATGAGAAAGACGGAGTATATAAACCCGCATACCCGGATTTCCTTGTCATTCGTAAGGATGCACACGGCGGATATATCATTGATATCCTTGAGCCTCACGACCAAACACGGACAGACAATCTCGGAAAAGCGAAAGGTTTTGCCGAATATGCCCGGAATAACCCGGTCGTTGGGCGGATTCAACTTATCCGTATGGCTTCAGATGGAAAATTCAAGCGGCTTGACATGTCAAAGACCGCAGTACGGGATAAGGTAAAGCAAGCCATAAATGACGATGAGCTTACGCATATCTTTGATACAGATGGTTTCTGTATGTAGGTTGCTGTAAAAATATATGCTGTCGAAAGGTTGGGGAATGACAAGATGACTGAGCAAGAGAAGCAATTCTTTGCTGCGCTCACAGCAGACCGTGCCGAAAGCGCCGACACCCTTGAAAAGCCCTCAATGAGAGGTATAAAGAATAGCGTTGTTGAAAAGTACTCGGACCAAGCTCATTTTATATATGAGCTTCTTCAAAACGCCGACGACGCTGGCGCTACAAATGCGTATTTCATTCTTGAACCGGACAGACTAATCTTTATACACAACGGCACCCGGCATTTTTCCGTAACAGACCCTTCACATGAAGATGAAGACTCTGACGCTGGTAGGCTTGGGGATATTAACTCAATTACTTCAATCGCCAACTCCAACAAAACGGCGGCATCTATTGGCAAATTTGGTGTTGGATTTAAGGCCGTTTTTCAGTATACATCGACGCCTTATATCTATGATCCCAATGTCCATTTTCGCATTGACCGCTTCATTGTTCCCACTTTTATTGAAGAGGATTTTGAAGGGCGCAGAGCAAATGAAACACTGTTCGTTTTCCCTTTTGACCATGCCGAACGCGGTCAAAAAGAGGCATACAGCGATATAGCAGAGAAACTGAGATCACTCTCTTACCCACTTCTCTTTCTGAGCAGCCTGCGCGACATCGATTTTGAATTTGAAGATGTTATCGGTCTATATGGTAAAAGCATACCAGAAACAAGGCAGATTGGCGAATCCACAGCGGAGTTAATTACGCTTACGCAAAACAGCGGCGAAGATATTGTAGATCAGTATTTGTGGCTGTTCACACGCAAAGATGAAGCCGGGAGAAAGTATTCCGTTGGTTTCTTCCTTGACAAAGACAAAAAACTGCTGCCCAAGAAAGAACCCGCATTCTGCTTCTTCCCGACCAAAGAAAACACCGGCCTTAATTTCCTGATACACGCACCGTTTCTGCTAACAGACAGCCGTGAAGGAATACGGGCAGGCGTTGCTCACAACAATCATATGGTTGCGCTGTTGGCAAAGCTGGCATCCGACAGCTTGCTGTATCTTCGCGACATAGGTATAGAAAAGTCAGCAAGGCTTATTGATGACTCTATTCTGTCCATAATACCCACTGACGAAGACAGCTTTACTGATGTCAATGATAAGCGGCATATTTCCTTTATGCCGTTCTTTACCGAGATCAAGAATGTCTTCACAACAGAATCCATACTGCCAACTCGGTATGGGTACTGCGCAAAAGATACTGCTTGTTGGGCCGCAGTCCCGCAATTAGCGGAATTGTTTACTGATGAGCAGCTTGCTGATATCTGCGAGATTCCTGAAGC
>CALLZZ010000328.1 GCA_937858235.1 uncultured Clostridia bacterium | reverse complement strand
GCTTGACATCGCACACCGGCTCCGCTATAATAGAAAAGCATTTCGGGGTGTAGCTCAGTTTGGTATGAGTGCTTGGTTCGGGACCAAGAGGCCGTGAGTTCGAGTCTCACCACTCCGACCACATGAAACCCGCATAGGTAAGCTAAAATGGCTTATCTATGCGGGTTTTTGCATATTGGGATGCGGACTGTAAAAAACTTAAAATTCCCGAGTTAGACAGTTTTATGTAAACTAACATTGAAGATGTACACAAGCTCACATAATGTGTCTTCGTCAATATTATTGTGTATGTTATTCCTTACGTTTCTGTAGAGAGTATTCAGGGGAATCCATCGTACCGGCATCGGTTGCTTGGACAAGCGCCTTTTGAGCATAGTTTAATGGACGACTGTCGAGCGATACATATCTTCAAGGATGGCTTGCAGCACCTGCGAAAGGCTAAGACCGCTGGAAATCGCCCACTCTTTCAACCATTTTCCCCATGTCAGATTATCCAATTGATGCGATGACTCATACACTACTACAGATAAACTTTTATATAAGATATTTTGTATACCAAGATCACGATTGCCTGAAAATCTGCAAACATCATCAGCCCCAAACGGACGCTAAGTAAGCGAGATTCAGAATATTTCACAAGTTTAGCAAATTCTGTTCCTTATTGTAGTGGCATCGGTGGCCGAGTGTTCCCGCAATTGCATTAACCCGGGTCAGCGCCACTAACTCCCACAGTCGGAGTGACCACGGACTGGATTGGCAACATTTCATAAACCCACACATAAACGGAAGCCTTCAACATATCCGGCTTTCCGGCCGGGTATTCCCGGATTCTCATTTGTCCGGGCCACTCTGTAATTATTCTCAAGCAGGTGAAATAGATTGAAATGTAATACAACGCATGCTTTTTGGATTGTACTCATACTTGGCATCCTCATACTCGGAATCATTGCTATCATGGCAACCGCCGGCCTGACCCCGCCGGTTATCACCAGCATTACGCCCACAAGTGGGACAACAGCGGGAGGAACTGTGGTAACCATCACTGGTTCCGGCTTCTCTGGTACGTCCGTTAACTTTGGCAGCACGCCTGCCGCCTCGATAACGGTGGAGAGCGACACGAAGATTTTGGCAGTCACCCCACCACATGCAGCAGGTACTGTCGGCGTCACCGTAACTACTACCCGCGGCACCAGCAACGCGGTCCCATTCACCTTCAGCGATACCGCCCCGACGATCACCACTTTGACACCCACCTCGGGCCCAGTGACCGGCGGAACGGCCGTAAACCTCACCGGCACGCATTTTACCGGAGTTACGGCTGTCAATTTTGGCTCCACACCGGCCAGCAGCTTCACTGTCAACAGTGACACATCCATCACTGCCACAGCCCCAGCCGGCGTAGCGGGCCCGGTATCTGTCAGCGTGACAAATCCGAGCGGCACCAGCAACGCTGTCACGTACACCTATAGTTCCAGCTCCACCGCCCCGGCGATTACCAGCTTGTCTCCTACTTTGGGATCGCTTACCGGCGGCACATCTGTGAACATCACCGGGACCGGTTTCACCGGAGCGACGTCAGTCTTCTTTGGCGGCACGCCGGCCACCACATTCACTATCAACAGCGACACATCGATCACCGCTGAGTCGCCTGCCGGAACCGGATCGGTAAATGTTACCGTAGTAGGTCCCGGCGGCGTCAGCAATCCTAGCACGTTCACCTATATGGCGGTACCCGTAATTTCTGCCATCAGTCCAACTAACGGTCCGGCGGCCGGAGGCACATCCGTAACCATCACCGGTTCCGGCTTGACCGGGACGACAGCCGTTTCCTTCGGCGGCACACCGGCAGCCAGTTTTATCGTCAACAGCGACACATCGATTACCGCCGTTTCGCCTGCCCACGCAGCCGGATCGGTATTTGTGAATGTGACGACGCCCGTCAGCTCCAGCAATATACTTCCCTTTATTTTCACGTAATACTACTCGCAAAATAAACACAGTCCGATGAAAAGCCGGAGTAGTCACACCTAATAAAGTGCGACTACTCCGGTTTCCCGTTGTAACTTTAGCTCAAAGATCCACCGGCTCTGCCGGAGGGAACACAATTGCTTTAGCTTACAGCATTGAGCGAAGCGAATTGGAGTTCGGTGTAGTGGGTATGCATCAAAACTACTGGCTTTAACTGCTTTAGCAGTTGTGGGGCCCAGTGACGCAAGAGCAGATCTTATTCAGCGCCTCTTAAGAAGTTTGCCGGTCGTATACCCTTTCAGGGCAAGCGCAAACCACCAGTTGAATGAAGTGGTGGTTATGATTTATGAACCGCAGGGAATCGGTGGCAATGGCAGAGTAGAGTTTAGAAGGCTGCACGGTAAGGATGCCTCTGGTTTGGGAGGCGGTAGACCGTAATCCGGCCAGTGCTTCGTTCTATGCCAATTCCCCCGGTCATGACAGGCGGGAGGGGGCCTGCCACTCCTCCATTGTGTTTTCCTGAGCCAAACACACAAGACATCAAACTGCCGGGAGCAACACTTGACCAGATCACAGATACCGGATACAGTTCCAATTCATAGAACCCGTTCAGCCTGTCTTCCCAAATTCTCGTCAAGGCGGATATCCACACTTTTGGAGCTTGCATTTCTTTTACCTTATATAGTTAGAGTCCGAAAATGACCCGTCACCGGTTTTGAGCAACGCTATCTGCAATCCCCAGTCGCATGCCAAAAAGAGGGCCACCCCATATCGGGCGGCCCTTAGCAGGGTGAGTAGGAAATAGGAATCGGTGAATCCAGTTGGCCTTTTTCAGCGGGTTAAGCAGTAAATATAAGCTACAAAAGTTATAAAGGTGAACGTGAAGAAAAGTGTACCGAGTCCTACGAGGACTGAAACAGAAATAAACGCCGGATTTAAAGTAATGGCCAATGCAGC
>CALLZZ010000327.1 GCA_937858235.1 uncultured Clostridia bacterium | reverse complement strand
TGTCATTTCAATCTTTCTAAATTCAATGGAATAGCCGGACAATTACCCCTGCCCTGCAAATGTCCGGCTATTCCATTGAATTTAGAAAGATTGAAATGACAACCGAAGAGCTTGCCCAGAAGTACAGATTTTTATCTTCCCCCACTATTCGTGTAAACGGACAGGATATTTGCACAACTGTTGCAGAAAATGCCTGTGGCTGTTGCAGTGATATAAGCGGTACTGACGTTAATTGTCGGGTGTTTCAATACAATGGGCAAAGCTATGAAATACCTCCCCACGAAATGCTGGCTGAAGCTATTTTACGAAAGATTTTTGAAGCTCCAAATAGCGGTTGTGCAGCGGAAAATTATGAAATGCCTGATAATTTAGCAAGTTTCTTTCATGGCAAATCCATGAAAAATAGTTGTTCCTGCGGGGGGGACTGCTGTGGATAGAAAGAAACTTATTTTGAAAATCGGTGTTCCCGCCTTAATTGTTTTAATAATAGCAGGTATCTTTGCTTTTAAATCTTGGAATAAAGACGATGCTACAGTTCCAAACTCGACTGATACAATTCCGCTTGCTGTCCAAAGCGTTGACTTAGAAAAGCTGAAAGAACATAAACAGCCGATTGTCATTGACTTTGGTGCGGACTCTTGTATTCCGTGTAAAGAGATGGCTCCCGTACTCAAAAAGCTCAATGAGGAATGGCAGGGTAAAGCGGTAGTTCAATTTGTTGACGTATGGAAATATGGCGAAGCTGCACAGGATTTTCCTATTCAAGTTATTCCGACACAAGTCTTTTATACGGCAGACGGCAAGCCATTTACGCCAAGTGAAGAACTGTCAGCGGAAATTGAATTTACGATGTACTCCCACAAAGAAACTGGCGACCACCTCTTTACTGTGCATCAAGGAGGTTTGACCGAAGCACAGATGCGGAAAATCTTTGTTGAAATGGGGGTTGAGTAATGATAAATGAGTGGCTTGAACAACTGTCAGCTTTGATAAAAGAGAGTTTGTGGCTTGCCCCGCTGCTTGCCCTTGCAGCAGGAATACTCACCTCATTTACCCCATGTGCCTTATCAAGCATTCCGTTGATTATCGGTTACATGGGTGGCACAGGAGAGAAAGACACCAAAAGAGCTTTTAGGTTGTCCTTGACCTTTGCGCTTGGCTCTGCCGCCACCTTTACGGTACTTGGCGTTATCGCTTCAATGGCAGGTAAACTAATCGGCACAAGTGCAGGTTGGTGGTACATTGTGCTTGGTATCCTAATGGTGTTGATGGCGTTGCAGACTTGGGGAATTTTTGAAATAATCCCATCAAGCTATCTTGTTTCTAAAAATACAAAAAAAGGATATGCAGGGGCTTTTATCGCAAGCATCCTCGGCGGTATTTTTTCATCGTCATGCTCAACACCTGTACTGATTGCTTTGCTTGCTATCGTAGCAGGAAAAGGCAGTATCATTTGGGGAATTTTATTATTACTTATTTATTCTGTAGGACACGGTATTCTTGCCATTGTCTGCGGAACATCGGTAGGATTGGTACAGAAACTTACTCAAAGCAAGCGATATGGCAGGCTTAGTACGGTATTAAAAGTTGTGATGGGGCTTGCGATATTGTTAATCGGTTTTTATATGTTCTATCTTGGATTTTAATCGACCAGCGGTTAAAGTATAAAATGTAAACAATTCGGAGGTAATTATCATGGGATTATTTGGCAAGAAAAAAGAAGAAAAAAAGAGCTGCTGCTGTGGCGGTGATTGCAATGCAGAAACGATGGCGCAAGCTCAAACAGCAAAAAACAAAGGTGCAGCGGTAAAAATTCTTGGCACAGGCTGTGCGAAATGCAATGAGCTTGAAGCAGCGACAAGAGAAGCACTTACAGAACTCGGTATGGATGCAAATATTGACCATATCACCGATTTCACACAGATTGCCGCATACGGAGTGATGACCACACCTGCCCTTGTTGTAGACGGAAAAGTAGTTGCCTTTGGTAAAGTATTAAAAAAGGATGAAGTTGTCAGGATACTTCAAAAAGTGAGGGGATAATAGAGATGAAAGCATATATTGATAAAGCGAGATGTATGTCCGATAACCGCATTTGCAAACCACTTCTGGAATGCCCTCAAAGTGCAATTTCTTGGGTGGAAGATGACGATGAGCCGCTTGGCTCTCGGATGGAAATTGACCACAGTAAATGTGTCGGATGTGGCACGTGCGTTTCGCTTTGCTGCGGACATTGCATTGAATTAAAATAAATTTCCCCAAAGCCATTGTCACAGATGGCTTTTGAACAGCATAGTATATGAGTATAAACGCATATACGAATATAAGGAGGTGTTCCAATGATAGAGATATTTAAGGCATTATCGGAAGAAACCCGATTGCGTATTTTTGCTCAGATTATAAAAGGCGATATGTGCGTTTGTGAAATTGAGGGAAGCTTGGAACTAACACAGTCAAACGCATATATCGCCTTTTATAATCTGAGCAAAAATACGCAATCG
>CALLZZ010000326.1 GCA_937858235.1 uncultured Clostridia bacterium | reverse complement strand
AAATCCAGACAGCATTATAGAAAAAAACTCTTGGTTTGTCCCAGAGGAACTATCACCTTTAATCAAAGAAAGTATGGGAGAAAGTGCCATAAGATATTGGATAATGATTTAGGGGTTTATCACATTTCCCACCCAAAAAAGAAGCTGCATATCGTAGTAAGTAATGCAGCAATAGAGAATGGTATAAATTTTTGAGATGGAAATGTGATGAACTCCATATTGTACTAAACCGCTGATTTCATAGCCATGTAATCTTTATTCTATCTCCATATGCGGTAACATAAATGAACCTTGAAAAAAGAAAATATTTGATATCCTGAAAAGCTTTAAGTAAGTGTTTTGCCTGTTTTTTGACATAGTGACCCCCTCCCCGTAGTGGGTTTTCTGAAAAATTCATTCTTCCATACCCTAACATCTGAGAGGGTATAGAATTGGATTATGCCGATGAGTACGCATCACCACATAGAGCAAGCCACTACAAACTTTGCAGATGTTTTTTGCAGTTTCCTGAATATTAAATGGCTGAATTATGGGAGCAACTACCCTTAATAACTTACGGCAAAGAATGAGCTTATCTTTTCGATTTCTGTTTCCAAGAATTCCGTAATGTCGGATTTTCATAAACCCTCGTGGTAATACATGTAACAGAAAGCGGCGGGCAAATTCAATTGCATCAAGGGTCATGACCTTCTTTTTGTTATTGTCCTTGTAATCCTTCCATTGAAAAGAGACCTTTTTGGCAATAGGGTCGAAGTCCACTATACGTGAATCTGAGATAGCTACTCTATGAGTATAGCGGCCTAAATATCGAATGACATTTTCAGCTGAATCAAAAGGTTTCTTCGTGTATACTACCCAGTCAGAAGAGTACAACTTATCAAAGAAATTCAGCCGAGGTTGTAAAAAAGCGAGATCTGCTTCACTTTTAGGTAGATAGAGACTTTCAGACTGGAACTTCTGCTTCAAGTAATGAAGGAACTTACCCTTGAATTTCTTGGATACTGCCTTGACTGGCAGAAAAAACTTTTTAGATGATTGGACAAAATGCAGTTTATCACTAGACAATCCCCCGCCCATTACAATACAATGAAGATGGGGATGAAATTGAAGATTTTGGCCCCAAGTGTGCAACACAGATGTAAATCCGGGTTGCGCTCCCAGGTTCTTCTTATTGGCGCACATTTCAAGGATTGTCTCGCTGGCAGCTTTGAATAAAACGCCATATAGAATTTCCTGGTTAGAAAATACCAATGGGTTCAATTCGCTGGGCAAGGTGAAAACTACATGGAAATATTGTACCGGCAAGGTATTATTGAGTTGTTTCTCAATCCATTTAGCTTGCTGAGCGCCCTGGCAAACAGGGCAATGACGATTTCCACAGGAGTGGAAATGGGGAACGGTTTCGCCACAGTCAATACACTGTTCGATGAAGCCACCCATTTCAGGGGTGCGACAGGAACAAATCGATTCCAGTGTCTTTTGCTTGTGGAAGGGTAGAGGAATCTCGGAAAGAATTTGGTCTTTCATCGCAGTAAAAATCTCTTGTATGTTACTCATCAATGAGATCCCCTCCAATCTTGTCCAGCGGACTTTGAACTCCCAGAAGATGCTTTCTAGTCAGATGGATATAGCGACTGGTGGTTGCAATATTCGAATGACCAAGAAGTTCTTGAATCGTACGGATGTCGGTGCGATTTTCAAGAAGATGCGTAGCAAAAGAATGACGAAAACTGTGTGTAGATATCTTTTTTCGTATTTCAACTTCTTCTAAAGCTTGTTTTAAAGCATGTTGAACATTCTGTACGGGAATAGGCTTGTCCCTTCTTGAACTGCAAAAGAGATATTCACCTTTGGGCTTGTAAGTCATCCAGTAAGCACGAAGTTGTTTTAAGTTGGTATCGGATAAAAGACTAAAGCGGTCTTTTCTATGTTTGCCTTGGTTTACCCGAATCAACATATTTTTACTGTCTATGTCGCTTATTCGAAGATTTACAGCTTCGCTAATTCGAAGACCAGCTCCATAGCAGGTCATCAGAATGGTTCGATACTTTATGTTTTTAATGCTTAGAAGCACAGAGACAATCTCTTCTTCTGCCAGGATATCAGGAAGTTTGTTTTCTTTACGCAATCTAGGTAATTTGTTGGAATCCCATGATTGCTCAAGCACAACGGTATAAAGGAATTTCAAAGCATTTATGCCTATATTAATGTAATCTGAGGATAATCCTCTTTGGATACAATGATAGAGATACTGTCGTATTTCGTTTTCTCCGAGTTTATCGGCAGTTTCATTAAAATGATTACAGAATCTCCGAATGTGGCAAAGGTAATGGCGGATGGTGTTTTGTGAGTAGCGACGCAGTTCCATTTCAAACTGGACTTCGTCCATATACTTTACTTTTTCTGCTTTACGGGACATAATAAATGACCACCTTTCAAATAATTTTTTCTATTATAATCGAAAGGTGATAACATATAAATAGTTTTATACTTTATTGCACGGAATTTTGTTCAATGAGCCACCGCGAAGCGGTTTAGTGCAATATTCCTAAGGAGGTGGAGATTATAAAACTATATTATGATA
>CALLZZ010000325.1 GCA_937858235.1 uncultured Clostridia bacterium | reverse complement strand
GACTGGATTCGCTCCGGCGGCGCTGCCGAAGAAAGCAATGAGAAGGAAAACAAGGAGAATTAAAGGTATGGCAAGAGCAGCTAAAAAAGATAAGGAAGTGTCGCTGGAAACAGTTCTATGGAACTGCCGCGTTGCACTTCGTGGAATAGGAAGTACAGAAAAAAACAGAGATGCGGTGATCTCGCTTGTTTTCCTGAAATTTGCGGGAGACAAATTCGAGAAGCGGTATCAGGAACTTAAAGAACAGTACGGAGCAGATGAAGGCCTGTTCAACATTATGAAGGACAAGGTTTCGTCCTATAACTCTGTGAACGTGTTCTACCTGAATGAAACTTCCCGCTGGTCCTACATCGTGGCCCATGCGGGCGACAACGATATCGCGGTTATTCTTGATACCGCAATGGCTGATATTGAGAGGACAAACCCGTCCCTGAAGGGAGCTTTGTCCTCAAGGGACAAGGACGGCAATCCGGTCTATACCTTCTTCGCCACGCTCGGTGCGACGACAGCAAAGCTGAAGGATCTGATCGACAATGTCAATAAGATTGATGAGAAGCGGTTTCAGGAAGAAGACCTGATCGGACGCGTTTACGAATACTTCCTGCAGGTCTACGCTGCTTCCGGTACAAAGGAGGACGGTGAATTCTACACGCCTGCATGCGTCGTAAAACTCATTGCCGAGATGATCGAGCCGTATTCCGGGACAGTTTACGATCCCTGCTGTGGAAGTGGCGGAATGTTTGTACAGTCCATGAAATTTGTCGACCGCCACAAAGGAAACAGGCAGAAGATCTCCATTATCGGACAGGAAAGCAATCCGGATACCTGGCGGCTGTGCAAAATGAATCTCGCCATTCGCGGCATTGCACATAACCTCGGAGAAAAGAACGCCTCCACATTTACGGATGATCTTCATAAAGATAAGAAGGTCGACTACGTCATGGCCAATCCGCCGTTCAACCTTAAAGGCTGGCGCACAGAGGATCAGCTGACAGACGATCCGCGATTCAAGGGCTATGGTGGAGTTATGCCGCCGGTAGCAAACGCCAACTATGCGTGGGTGGAGCATATTATATCAAAACTTGACGTCACGCATGGCATCGCTGGATTCCTTCTCGCCAACGGCGCACTGAATGCAGACGGCGATGAGAAAACCATCCGCAGCCAGATTCTTGAGAAAGACCGTGTGGAGGCAATCATTGTGCTGCCTCGGGATATGTTCTACACGACGGACATTTCCGTGACGCTTTGGATCGTCAACATGAATAAGCACGCCGGAACCGTGAACGGAAGGCAGCTGCGCGACCGGACCAATCAGGTGCTTTTCATGGATCTGCGCACCTGGAATCAGAACATTGAAGAGATTGTCATTGACAAGGGCAAGAAGAAAAAGAAAACTGTGCTCACAGACGAGCAGATCGCCAAGGTGAAGCAGGTCTACAACAACTGGCAGTCAACCGACACTTCCCTGTATAAAGACGTACCGGAATTCTGCCAATCATCGACGCTGGACGAGATCCGCGCGAAGGACTACTCCCTCGCTCCAAGTAAATACATCGAGTTCATCGATCATGATCTGGACATTGATTACGAAAAAGAAATGTCCCGCATTCAGAGCGAAATGCAGGACGTTTTGAAGACCGAGAAGAAGTCTCAGGCCATGCTCGAGGAAGCATTCAGGGGGATCGGCTATGGCATTGACTAAAAAGCGTATTGGTGACCTCGTTGAAATCGTCGACGAGAGAAATGACCTTGGGATTCGAGATTTCTATGGTATCAATATCAACAAGGAATTCATGCCCACAGCAGCAAGGACAGATAATCTTGATGAGTCAAAATACAAGCTGGTTACTAATGGACGATTTGTCTTCAGTGGAATGCAGACTGGAAGGGATGAATGTATCAGAATAAGTATGTATACCGGCGAAAAGCCAATAATTGTATCTCCTGCTTACACTACTTTTGAAGTGAAAGCAACAGATGCGATTCTCCCTATGTATTTTTTTATGATATTCATGTCTAAAGAAAAAGACAGACTTGGATGGTTTTACAGCGATAGTAGTATTCGTTCAAATCTCGATTGGGATAGATTCTGCGAAATAGAGCTAAGCCTCCCTCCCATCTCCATCCAGCAGAAGTACGTGGATGTATACAATTCTATGCTTGCCAATCAGCAAAGCTATGAACGCGGGCTGGAGGACTTGAAGCTGGTTTGTGACGCGTATATCGAGAAGTTGCGTCGTGATATTCCGAGCCAGAAAATAGGACAATTTCTACTCGAAAGCGATAGAAGGAACGATCTTGATTTGCCAGTCGATTCTGTGCGCGGATTGGCAACAAGTAAGGAAATGATTCCTACTAAAGCAGACATGAAAGGCGTCAGCCTTGGAAACTATAAAATGGTAATGCCGAGGCAGATTGCATATGTTCCGGACACTTCTCGGCGAGGTGACAAAATGTCACTCGGGTTTAACAATACCGATGAACCATTGCTTGTTTCTTCAATATCAGAAGTTTTTGGTACGGATGTAGAAAAGCTCTTGCCAGAATACCTCATGCTGTTTTTGACTCGCCCAGAATTTGACCGTTATGCTCGCTTTAACTCTTGGGGAAGCGCTCGGGAAACTTTCAACTTTGATGACATGTGCGATGTTGAGGTTCCGATTCCGGACATCAAGGTTCAGAAAGCTATTTCTGACATTTATGCTGTATATGTTGACCGTAAACACATAGATGATCGTCTTAAAGAACGCATCAAGAACATGTGTCCGATATTAATCAAAGGCTCCCTTGAGGAAGCAGGAGTCTGAGAAAGGAGGTGCCGACGTGGATTATATCTTCGAAAAAGGGAAATTTACAGAAGACGAACTGGAACATGCTATCATAGAGCTTTTCCAGATGCAGGGATACGAATATACATACGGCGAAGATATTCACCGCCGTTTTGAAGATATCCTTCTTGAAGACGATCTGCGCACATTCCTGAACCGAAAGTATGCTGATAAGAACCTCAGCGATGTGGAGATGAAGAAGATCATCACCATGCTGACGCTGATTCCGTCCACGCCGCTTTATTATTCAAACCGTCAGGC
>CALLZZ010000324.1 GCA_937858235.1 uncultured Clostridia bacterium | reverse complement strand
ACCAGTTTAGGTTCAACCACCCGATCTCCCGCCGTCGCGCCTCCTCTTGGGATTCGTCGTCCAGCCGCGGGGTCTCCACCACACTCTCCTGGTAGCGATTTCTGACATAGTCCTCCAACTCCAGCCGTTTCACCAGCTCCGGCCGCAGCACATCGGTTCGTGCCGCCATGTCCATGCTCCAGGGGAAGGTATCTGCCGCCAGCATATCCGGACGATGGAACCAAGGGTAGCCGCCGAAAATCTCATCGCTGCACTCGCCAGACAAAGATACTACATGCTTTTCCCGAATCCGGCTGCAAAAGTAAAGGAGGGAGGAATCCCTATCCGCCATTCCGGGCAGATCCTTGGCCTCTACCGCCGCATCCAGCAAATCCACCAGATTATGTTGGCTACAGGTCAGGATGGTATGCCGGGTGCCAAATTCCTTCTGCATCCGCTCCACCCAGGGCCAGTCTGCGTCGGGCTGGAAGGAGGAGGCTTTAAAATACTTTTGATTGTCGGTGTAGTCGAAGGAATAGGTCTCCAGCGGTGGCAGCCCCCATTCCTCGTAAGCTTTTGCCGCCACCGCCGTAATAACGGAGGAGTCCAGCCCACCGGACAGGAGGGTACACAGGGGCACGTCACTGACCAACTGACGGCGAATGGCAGAGCGCAACAGTTCCTTTAGGTGCTCCACCGTTTCCTCATACCCTTCCGTATGCACCTGACTGGTCACGTTCCAATAACGGTGAACCTGAAGTCCTCTTTCGTCAAAGGTCAGTTGATGAGCAGGCTTTAGCTCGTAGATTCCTTTAAATACGCCGACTCCTGCCGTTCGAGCCGGTGAGATTCCCAACACCTCCTGCCAGGTAGTCTGATCTGCCTCGGGGGTCAGCCCCGGATAGCAGAACAGTGTTTTCGGCTCGGAACCAAACACGAAGGTACCCCCAACCATAGTATAGAAGAAGGGCTTCACGCCAAACCGATCCCGGCAGCAAAACAGCTTCCGATTGGCTTCATCCCAGATGGCAAAGGCATAGATCCCCTCCAGGTGATCCCCTACCGCATCTCCATAGGCTCTCCAAGCCTCTAGTACCACTTCAGTATCCGTCCGGGTCGTGAACACATGTCCCAGTTTTTGCAGCTCCTGCCGCAGAGGATCGGTATTATATAGCTCGCCATTGTAGACCAGTACGATCTCACCGCACCCGCCAGTGCGTACCATAGGCTGATGTCCATTTTCCGGGTCGATAACTGCCAGGCGCCGGTGGGACAGCACGCAATCCTTTC
>CALLZZ010000323.1 GCA_937858235.1 uncultured Clostridia bacterium | reverse complement strand
TAGAATTTGTAATAGGTCGGCTCTGTAATCCCCAAATGAAAGATGATTTTATCTTTCTTCGGAAAAGCATTGTTCCCCGATCCGGTAAAGCTGCAAAAATAAGCATAGATACCTTTTGCCTTTACCGGCAAACGGCTGTCGATCATGACGGCTTTAGGGATCATTCCATAACCGGCAGCTTTCAGGCCGCTAAACCGGATACGGCTATAAGCAAGGGCATGTTTGCTATCCTCTGGCTTGTCCTCAAACTTTTTCGGATTAGAAACAAGGGTATAAATGTTTTTGCCCCTGATCCCTGCGCTGGTGTCCTGTTCAACTGTTATGTACCCTTGATTGGTTATTATGTGGAAGTGTTTATAATAAGTGTCCTTGCTCATTGGTAGGTCTACAAGAATTTTATCCCGGCTTGGGAAAGCGCATGATCCGTTTCCCGCAAAGCTGCAAAAATAAGCATAGATTGTTTTTGCTTCAATCGTTAAATCAGGATCGAGCATGACATATTTCGGCAGGATACCAAAGCCTTTACAATTTATGCCCTCAATTTTTAATTGATCTTCAAAGGATATGCGGATCGTGTCACTCATTTGTTATACCCCCGATCCGGTGCTGGTAGCCGTCCAGAAGATCATTTACGAGCCGGACACGTTTCTTTCCTATAATGGCCGTCACGGTGGGATTTATCTTTTCGGCTGCAAATAGCAGCTGCGGCATTTTTGCTGCATACCAAAGGATTATTTCCCTGATCTGATCGTTGCTTATTCTCCGGGCGGTATAATCATTACAAGCTGTCTTTATTTCACCGGCAAGCGCCTTAACCGTTGTCGGATATTGTAAATATTGGTTTCCCATAAAATTGCCCTCCGAATTTTGACTTTTCACACTGATATTAAACTAATTTTATACCTAAATTATACCAAAGTCAAGAAAGAAAAGCCGCCCTTTTGGGCGGCTTTTCGTCACCATTCGATAAAGGTCATTTTAATACTGTCCTCGACTTCTTCCGGGGGTATATTCTCCGGCATGGCGAAACGTGAGAGCATGGCCGCAACTTCGTATTTGTCAAGGCTTGCAAAATCGCCGTCGCTTCCGTCCGCTACAATGAAAAACTGTCCGGCTATAATCTCGCTCCCTATCCTGCGGTTTCCCTCTTTGCCGTTTATCTTCGCTTCTTCGTCACAAATGAGGATCAAGCGATTAGATAACCTGACCGGCTCTATCAAGCCGCCTACAAGCTGCTGCATGGCTTCAAGGGTATTCGGGATTTCATGTTGATAAGGCGCTTTGCCAACCGGCACGACAACACATATTAAAGACTTCATAATACTTTGCTCCTTTCGTACTTTGGTACTGTAAAATTATAGTGTCTTGGTACTTTGATACTAAAGAGGGGGCGGCGGCTTATTTTGCCGCCCTCTCTGCCCTGCGCTTTTCCTCGGCTTCTCGCTGCGCCGTTGGCGTGTACCTGTCAAGTTCCTTGTTGACATACTGGCTTGCAAAATAAATGAGTGATCCGGCAAGCTCTCCCATGATCTTCATAGCGTCTAAACTCTCGTCAAGGGTTTTGAATGTGCCGCAGGAAAGCCGTTCCGTTTTTCTCTCTGCGTTGCTCTCCCTAAAACAGCCCTCAATATAGCAATCAAGATATATGCCCTCGCTGCCGCCGAAATTGAGCTTAACAAGAAAGTCAAATTCATAATCGGAAAGCTCCTGTACCTTGTAATCCTCGGCTAAAAAGTAATCCATGATTGCCCCGGCCTTTTCATAGCAGCCGTTTTCCTTGACAAGCTCAAAAACCTTGTTCATCAAAACAGTGTTTGTATCTCTGGTGATCTTCTCCATAATGCTACCGCCTTTCAAAATTAGTACTTTAGTGTTTTGGTACTATAATCATTATAACAGATTACATTTATAGTGTCAAGTGATTTTAGTACTAAAAATGTAAAAATGCAAAGTATTTTAATACCATAAATTTACATTAGCGCAGTCGCAGCCGGTCGCCCGGTGTGGAGCTGCCCGGCCTGAACGTCCAGCGGCGCAGCCGCCTTTATTGTTTTTTTAGCAGAGCCGCCCGTTTCTTAGCGTTTTTTGTGCTAAAATGGCCGAAAGGCGAGGGGAAGAAACTTAATCTTTATTGTTTCTTCCCTTCGCCGCAAGGCGTTTGCGGCACAAAAACACCGCCTGTCAAGGGGACTGTGGAATACCGCAGCTGCATAGCAGCGAGGATATGCCGCAAAAGCCCCTTGATAGACGGTGAGCCGTTTCCTAAAGCCCCCTTTGGGGGAGAAAGGGGGTTTGGGGGATTGGGTGGGAAGCTGATAGAACAAAAAAAAGACAGAAAAATGGTATTTCCCGTCAAATAATATTGACATCGGAAAAATTATGCAGTAAAATAAGTCTGTAAAACGGTGTCCGAAAACGAAAGGGGGAGGTAAATTGAGTGCTGAATTACAGGAACAAGCGTTACAAGTCACTTGGAAAACGACCGAAATAAGCGCAGCCGCCTTAAAAACGCTGATAAAAACGCTTCTTGACAACAAAGGCCGGATCGAACACGGAGAACAGAGCCTAAAAAAACTTAATATCCAGAACAGACAGCTTGAAAGTGTAAAGATCACCGGCGAGGATATGAAAACATTCCGGCGAGAGCTGAAACGGTATTCTGTCGATTTTAGTATTAAACGTGACTTATCTGCCGGAAATTACACCGTTTTTTTCAAAGGGCAGGACGTTGACAGAGTTTATAAAGGCTTGCAAAAGTGCCTAAATGACCTTGATATAGGGAAAAAGCCCATGAAAGAGGTAATGCAGGAAGCAGAGCGTAAATCAAGTGAACGTGCCGCCGAAAGAACAGCTAACCAAAAAGAGCGCAGCCCAGACAGGGGGCGGGACGAACGATGAAAACGAAAACAAAAAATGTTCTGATTTTCTGCGGAATAGCGTCGCTTTTTGTATTTTACCTGTTTAACAGGGTAGCCCTTGTCTTTGAGGGAATGCCCGGCAACATTCTTGAAAAGACAAACACGGCAATAGATCAGATTATCCCGGCCATTTCAAAAGAGCCTTTCATGATAGGTACAAGCAAAATATCCCTGATTGCCGGATTTATCGGCGCGGCTATTATCTGGCTGATATTTATTTACAATTTTTTCGGATCGAAAAATTTCATGCGAGGAATTGAACACGGCTCGGCACGATGGGGAACGTCAAAAGACATAGCACCATTGACCGACAAAGAACCTGATATGAATATTCCTCTTTCGGCCACGGAACAAATAAGCGTTCGCAAAGTAAAAGATTTTGAAGCTGACCGCAACAAAAACATAGTTGTTGTTGGCGGCAGCGGATCAGGAAAGACCTATAGTGAAATCAAACCGTCCTTGTTACAGCTGCACAGCAGCTATGTAATTACTGATCCGAAAGGAACGATATTACCGGAATCAGGCTATCTATTCACGGAAAACGGTTATGAATTACGGTCTTTTAACACCATTGATTTTACAAAGAGCTTGCACTATAACCCCTTGGCCTATATCAAAAAAGAAAAAGATATTTTGAAAGTCGTTACTGTTCTTATTGAGAACACCAACGGAGAGGGCGCACAGTCGGGTGAAAAGTTCTGGAAAGACTGTGAAAAACTGATTTATACGGCCTTTATTGCTTATTTGTGGTATGAAGCGCCGCCCGAAGATCAGAATATCCCGACGATGATTGAAATGCTTGAAATGTGCAAGGTAAAAGAGGACGACGAGGACTACCAAAGCCCGATTGATATTATGTTTGAGGATTTGGAAAAGGAAAAGCCGAATTGCCTTGCTGTAAAGCAATACAAGAAGTTCAAACAGGCTGCGGGAAAAACCCTGAAATCAATTCTTATTTCATGCGCTGCCCGGCTTGCGCCGTTCGACATTGACGAGCTGCGGGAAATCACGCTATACGATGAATTGCAGCTTGACGAAATAGGGGACAGGAAAACGGCATTTTTCGTTATCATGAGCGACACAGATAGTACCTATTCATTCCTTATCGCTATGATTATGTATCAAATGTTCAATCTGCTTACGGAAAAGGCAGATAACGAATATAACGGTACGTTGCCATTTCAAGTACGCTGCCTGTTTGACGAGTTCGCAAATATCGGGAAGATCCCCGATTTTCAACATCTCATAAGTACGATCCGAAGCCGGGGCATTTCCTGTATGATAATTCTGCAAAGTCTTACGCAAATTATGTCGATTTATAAGGACGATGCAGACACGATTATAGATTGCTGTGATACCTTTGTATTTCTTGGTGGGAAGTCCACCAAAACAACAAAGCAAGTTTCTGAAATGATCGGTAAAACGACAATCGACAATCAGAATATTAACGAGAGCAGGGGACAGACCGGCAGCTATAGCATTCAAAATCAAAATTTAGGCAGGGACTTGATCGACGCTGCCGAAATTGGACGGCTGAAAAGAACGGAATGCCTTGTTTTAATCTCCGGCTTGCCGCCGTTCAAAAGCAAAAAGTATCCAACGGCAAAGCACCGGCGTTTCAATTATTTATCAGACGGCGGGAAGCCGCTCTTTGACATACGAAAAATGCGAGAGCATTCCGACGAACATTTTCTTGACGGCGTTTCAGCCGTTCAGGAAGTCAACCTATCAGAGTTAAACGCCCTCACCTAAAAAGCGTTACGCTAAAAAAACAAAGAAAGCAGAGGTAGAAAAAATGGATTTACTTAATCAGGTTCTTACGCTTGTCACGAAGTTTGCCATTATTGGCGGTGGCCTTTGGCTGGTATGGGGCGTTGTGGTCCTTGCCGGTGGACTAAAGGATAAAAACGGCCCGGCTCTACAGTCCGGCATTTGGCAAATTGTCGGCGGTGGTTTAATTATCGCAGCAGCAGCCCTTTTTAGCAGCGTCGTAAGCTGATTGCCGGGAATGTAACCACAAGTGAAAGGCTGCATTTGGCAGCATTATGCCACGAAAGGGGCGGCTGCAAAAGGAGCAGTCGCCCTTTTCACATTCTGATACAGAAAAGAAAGGAGTGAACAGAGTGTTTAAGGACTTGCTTATCCAATGGATTACAGAGCTTAATGAAAAGCTCTTGTCCGTAGGGCAAAGCGGATACCTGTCTATTGGGATCGGATCGTTTAACGCTACCCTGTACAGCTATATCAAAACGATTATGACAAGCGTTGTAATGCCGGTTGCCTATGTAATCCTTGCCCTATTTTTCGTCTTAGAGCTTTACAAAGCAAGTATCAAAATCGACGGTGCGGGCGGTGGTTCATCGTTCGGCGCTGAAATGGTCTTTAAGGTCATGTTTCGCATGGTGCTTTGTAAAGTCGCAGTTGACAGCTC
This sequence comes from uncultured Clostridia bacterium, assembly GCA_937858235.1. Lineage (GTDB taxonomy): Bacteria > Bacillota > Clostridia > Oscillospirales > Oscillospiraceae > Onthomonas. Next base: position 471 of record CALLZZ010000323.1, on the reverse strand, counting down.
ACTACTGTTCATGGAAGCGATTTACAACGTGACTTTGAGCCTTACACAAGGGGTTGCCGGTGTCCTTGGCAGCTCCGCTATGACGGGTGGCCTTGACGTGGCCGCTCTTACTACTCAAATAAACTCTATGGGCTTGGGGGATCAGCTCGGCCTATTCGTTGAGCTGGTAATCGTAAAATTTGCGGTGTGGGTGATCGTAGGGCTGGTACAGGTAATTTGTATTGCCCGGTTTATTGAAATCTATGTATTTGTGGCGGTATCCCCGATCCCGATTGCTACTTTTCCGTCTGACGATCTTAATACAATCGCCAAAAATTTTCTAAAGAGCTTTGCAGCCGTTTGTTTGCAGGGTGTCTTTATATACATCATACTATCATTCTTCCCGATGCTGTTTAATGCAAATATCCTCGGAGATACAAGCATTTTCGGCATGTTGCTTTACTCCGTTATCCTTGCGCTGGCCGTGTTCAG
>CALLZZ010000322.1 GCA_937858235.1 uncultured Clostridia bacterium | reverse complement strand
AGCGACACCCCCAATCTGCAATCGTTAAAAAGTATGGCTATCGTTGAAAGGTTTACCAGTACCGGTTACCAAGCCTTCTCAAGCTGTGACGCGTCGTAGGAATCCACGTGTCCGCTATCGTCGAGTGAGACCATTATCAGATTCCCGTTGATGTCGACGACCGTTCCTTCCTGTCCACGGTACTTCACACGAACATGATCACCAACCCGGAAGCCAGATGATGACTTGGAACGGCCCGTTTCTCCAAGCACTCCGAGAAAAGCAAGCAGTCCAGGTTTCCTCTGCCGTTTCTGCTTTTCGAGGTCCCTATTGATCCGGTTTAGGTTGTTTGCGAGCTGTCCAGCACTGTCCGCCATATCATCGAGCTGTTTCTGCAAAACACCCGGCTTCCAGATAGCACCTTCATTCGGATCTTGTAAGTTGTAACGCCTTGCGATGTCCGTTATTACATCATCTCGAATCCCGCCGTTGTTTAGCTCTTCCAGATCATTCTGCGTGCAAGGGCCGGACACCTCTGCGGCGATGGTGTTTAAGAGCTCTTCATCACTGATGAACATGGCAAGCTCGGCAACTTGTCCAACCGTGAAGGATACCTTTGCTTTCTCCACCTTCCGGAGAAGACGACCTGCAAGTGGCTCATCTATGCATTGACAGCAATCTACGATCTCCACAGCATCCGCATTCTGTATATCGGATATCTGTGAAATTCTGGAAGAGATGGTACTGTCAGCCCATCCGAGGTAAGAGTCGTAGAATTGCTGCCATCTCATCCATTATTCCTCCAGCCATTATGGAAAACTTCAATCATCAAATCCGAAGTCATCAACTTTCAATGTTTTGCAGTTCTCGGATACAGTCCTTACTGTTGTGGATGGGATACCGTTAGGAGCCTGCACTTGAACCTCAAGCTTCATTTCCACATCAGCACCGTCGATAGACATTAAATGCTGAATGATCTCCTGGACATAGTTGTTCATGTCGCGGTTCACTCGTGTGTTGTCGAGCTTGACCGACATGTAGAAATGTTTGTTCTTAGGAACAGCATCTAATCCAACTTCATTCGTTCCTTCCTCCACTGTCGAAGTGCCATTGCCACTTGGAGAGTATCCGCCTGTGCTTGAACTACCCGAACCACCTGCCACATCCCAAGAGCTCGGCTGTCCTGATCCTTCATTATTGCGTTCCTCGTCAGCTTTTCTTTCTGCTTCAATCTGCTTTTTCGCAACATCAATCTTAACAAGGAGATCAGAAGGATTAATAGAGAAGACGGACTTATTGAACTTAAGATCAATGTACCTTTCTCCGTTAAATGCTGCAGCAAGAGCAAAATATTCGGTAGAAGCCACACCTTGGCAGATGGTCTCTTCCAAGACAGAATAGCTGGACAAACGCGGTAAATAGCAGTAAGTAGTTAGATAATCCCACAGCTTCTTTACCGAAATGTCATTCGAGTCTTTCCACAGGATATCGTCGAGACACATCTGAAGGAGAGCGGGAGCCCATTTGGTAATGATCTGCTCCGCTTGTAGCATCTTACGGGAAGCTTTTGTCGGAAGACTGTCATTCCCGCCACCGACGTCGCTGATTTCCCATTGAACCGTCTTCATATCACCGTACTGATCAATATAGGGAACCAACAACCAGCAATATGCTTCCTTTAATCTGGCATCTACAGTGTCATTGCTTCTCTTCAAATTATTATCAGTTTCACGAACCTGTCCGCCATCAAGATTCAGATCATCTTTGTCAGACATGATAGAAGTCCAGGCTTTGAAGCGTTTTACTTCTTGCTCAACAGCCCCAATCTTATCCATGTCTGGAGCCATGAAAGCAAGCATGTTCTTGTAGACGCGAGGCGACGTTCCACGATTATTCAAAATGTCCTCGACTTTTTCCATCGCAAAGCACGTTTTACTGTTTCGTTTATACGTGTCTCGAGGACGCAGAATTACGAGTCTGACTGCCTGATCGTCCGGGACATCGTTCGAAGAAGCAGGGCAGGCATGAATTCCTGCAAATGGATTCTCTCTGCGGATTTTCTTCAGCCTGCTTTCGACCTCCATTTCCACATCTGCTTGAGAAATCTGTGATGCGCGATCCTCGGCTGTCTTGCGCAGTGTAGGCTTCGTGTCATACCAGAATCGATTCCCGTTCGGATTGTTATAGAGGTAGGAAAGAGAACCATGCAATGTATTCAAAGCATCTCTAAAATTGGCGATGTTCTCATCAGGTTGTACAGTTCCAAGCAAGATGCGGCTAATTTCAAGGCCACGAATTCCCTGGTCACGAATAGCTGATGTACTCGGAGCACTGCCAAGCATAATCGTCCGCGCGATTCTGCGGCATGCAAGGCTTTGCCCATAACGAGGATTGTCCTTGTCTTTTTGATAAGGAATAGACTGCTTACCGTCCACTTCACGGTCGATGATACTGTTCCATGTATCAGGAAGATGCCGTACAAGCTCATCACGGACATTTGGAGTGTCAAGAGGAATGGAACCCGGCATGATCATTGCACTCTCGTCATTGGCCATCCACAATTCGTGGATTACAGCCGCCATAAGTCGCAGAACACCGCGCGTCCTCTGGAAGCGCTCAAGTGTTGCCCAATCGCCATACAAGCGGTCAAAGACCTCTGGATGAATCGGATAACATGAAATCAGACGCTGCTTGTACTCGACCTCTTTTGCTTCAAGCGGAAAATCGGATGGATTCTCCTGGTACATCTTGCTGAAGGCCTCACAAACTGCATCCCGTGCTTCCGGGTTCTTGCAATCCAAGAACAGTCGACGGCGCACTACTTCAAAACCTTCATTTGCTGCTACTGGTTTCCAGATGGATTCCATTCGCCCAAATGTATGCTCAATTGTATCGAGGACTGTTTTCCCTGCAGTTCCTCCAATTTCTATATCTGACTCAGGAATAGACGCCACCACAAGGCTGTTCTCACTTGCTCTCGCTGCCTCCGTTATTTCCTGGATGAATGTAACAAAATTGTCGTAGGAACCTGCCGGAAGCCCATCCACACCATAAAGTTTCTTTGCATAAGCAACAAGCTCGTCCATCAGAACCAGGCAAGGGCCGCACTCGTTAAACAGGTTCTTCAGATTTTCGGAACCCGGAGATACTCCTTTTCTATCAGCCTCACGTATATACTTCGCGTAGAGTTCTGGCTTTTCTGCGGAAGTTACAAGTTGATACGCCATTTCTCCCCAGATTGTGCTGACAGTGTATCCGGGCAAATTTGCAGGATTCTTCTTTCGAGTGGGATCGAGAGCTGTCCCAACAAGAACTGCCACATTTGCCTTCGGAAGTTCTGTAAGACCTACACGATCGAGTACTGGTTTCAGATTTGGTATGTATTCTATGGAGGTTTTTCCATGCAGCATGTGGTAAAGAGCAAGCATGCTATGTGTCTTGCCTCCACCGAAAGCAGTCTTCAGCTGAATGACAGGTTCTCCTCCTTGACCGGTCACTCTTTTCAAAGATTCAACGAGTAGCCCAGCCATTCCTTCTGTAACATAGGTACGGGCAAAAAACTCAACCGGATCTCTGTATTCATAAGCACCTTCTCCGCGAGCAACCTGAGCCAGATCGGCAGCGAACTCGGCGGCCTTGTAACGGCCTTCAGCTACATCTGGATGTGGCTCCATAACATCACGCCAGCTTGGAAGATTTTTACCAACATTCTTTGTGAGCACTGCAGCCGAGGCTGTTTTCTTTTTCGGTTTAGCGTCATCTGCTGGAGCAGCGTTTTCCTTGTTCGCTGTGGAGCCTTGTTCATTGCCATAACGAACCTTGCGATAAATTGCACGTATTTCCTCCGTAGCTTCACCATCTATCGGCTCGCACAACAGTGCCATTGTATCCAGGGCACGCTCGGTATAAGCCTGCGGCAGATCGTTTGAGCCAGCATGAGATACAGCATTACGCACACCCATCAATTCTGAAGCCCAATTTCTGTAGCTCTTGGACATTTTCTGACTGAATACATCTCTCCAGCGCCGATCAATCAGGCGGAGGCAGTTTGCAATATCCAAAGAATCAAGCAAGTCTCCATATTCTCCACTTGCCGGAAGATCGTATTGATCGCTTAACGCATCAAGTACTTCCCGCCACCAGTCGTCCCCATAGACTCGTGACATTTCCATCCCGATGTATCCGGAAAGTTGCGGAAGAAGGATACGAAATCCTTTCTGGACAAGTTCAACATTCTCTTGCATAGCTATGCCTCCTCCATATCTGCAATAACAGCATGTGCATTCAAGTAATCCATGACTTCCTGCCATATAATCAGAAGCGCGTCATGGATTTTCATTTCAGAGCCATCAGCATTGATGACTTTATTGTATTCGGTAAAGAGCTGCATTCCCAAGCCAAGCCCTGCCACCAGCTTATCCTCATCATTGACATTGAAGGAATACGCGGTGTCCAACATTGGAGGGAGTTCTCTTTTTAGCATGTTGATAAATCCCCTTCGTGTGGCTCCTTGCTGACTATCTGCTTTCTTACGAAAGACCACCGCCACGCGAAAAGTTTCAAATTTTGTGTTTGCTTTTTCTGTTCGTATCGGCCATATTCCCGTGACACTGAATCCTGTTTGAATGAGGCTATTTAACAGGTCCTCAAAAGGGGACAACTCGGATTCATTGCTCTGGCTGAACGCTTTATCATCTTGTTTCCCATATTCGAAGAACAGAATCGAAGGATAATTCGAAGATGCGTTCTCATAAAAATGTTCAAGCATCTTTCGAATTCCAACTCGGTATTCATTGATACCCTTCGAAGTATCTCCATCGTAGTGCTCCGGGATAGAAGACAGTTCCTCTTTGGAGGTCACTACCTTTTCAAATAAATCAGGGTATACATCCTTCAGACACCTTCTAAGCCATACATAGAAATAATCCGATAGGTCCGCATATCCGACATTGTCGTAGTACGGGAGCTCAGTAAATAAGATCGCGTTCTCCGGAAACTTCATCGTACGCGCGTTTCTCTGTGCGACTGATGTACCAGAATGAGCCCTTAACCGAGCAACCGAATCCACCACATTTTGAAGCATGGTGTCATAATTCCCTGTTGGCGTTGAAAAAGGATTTCCTTCAGCAAAAACCCATGTCATCGGGATTGCTTGCCTCGTAAAAGTCGCGCGAACATTTCCATTCCTATTATCCCATGTACAGATAGAAGACTGAAAATTAGCAAGCTTTCCTATAACAAGCGCCAGATAAACTCCAATCGCCTGGCCATATGCAAGTGCTCCTGTTCCTCCGTCAGATAATGATCGCCCGTCGTTTGACATCCCGGCAGCTACTGCATCCTTTGTAATCTGTGCCATCTCTCTGGAGACCAGATCACACAATGTCGTCATCAAAAGAAGCTGCCGTGACGTGTATAGATCGGCATAATCCTTCATACCAAAACCTGGAGGGCTGAACCATCTTGTGTTGTTCGGAAGAGCGCCAACCGGGGCATCTTCCGACATGGCTCTATTTGCCGCATTGATCTGTTCCTCGTCAGGGTTAAGGTAAAAACGTCCCTGCTTATTTTGTACACAAACCGACATCAGCTGGAGATGAAGCTCATGCGCTTGTCCAGCCCTTTTAACATCATCATCTTTTGTAATCTGACCGCAGGCAGGGCATATGAACTTTGCACCGTTACTTCCATGCTTATTTGTTTCTTTATCTTTCGGGCATACACCTTGATGAATCTGGAACTTGACTTGCTTTCCTGAAACCATCGGTTCAGCCCAGTACTCATGACCCTTCGTCCTGGAAAGTACATAGCTGGTGGCCATTGGCATCTGACACCCACATGCAGGATTTGGGCATTTCATCGTTCGAACCCAGATCCAAGAGTAAGCCGTAAATCTCTCTTCTTTGCTCGTTTGTACTTGAGGGTATGAATCTGATAACTGCTTGAACGCTTTTTCTTTTACCTGCTTTCCATAGTAAGCGACATCGGTTGCAAGACCTTCCGCGCCAAAGTACATCTTGTTTTCGGCCTGAGGATTAATAGCCTTACTATCTACGAATCCTGCTGGTATTTCTGCTGAGGCTTTGGTCAGAAGCGTGGCTACTGAGTTCAAATCACCTGCATCGACGTTCAATCCAAGCCGCTGGGCCGCAATAGTCAGTCCGCCGAATCCTGAAAACGGATCACAAACTGTCGGATATGAGGTATTCGCACTCAGGTGCCCATTATCTTCGCCAAAGGAAACTTGGGTAAGCTCATCTATCAGCCGCTTTCTGTCTGCCTCTGATAGTCCTGCTTCAACAGGATCGTCTTTTATCGCCGCTTCCAATAAAGCTGTTGAAGAATCAATCGGGCTACGATTCCACCAAAGATGCATATTGCCTGGATGGCCCTTCTTGGCCTTGTCCGCGATTGCCGATGAGTTCAATGCCGCCAGAGGAAGCGCGGTCTCTATCATTTTTCTCACAGAAAGGCTTCGCCTCCCTTCGACATTAACATGTTATTGTTCTCCTCCAGTCAGTCCATAATCGAACAATGTCATCTGTTCAGGTACTGCCGCCTTGAGCTCCGCTGCCTTGCTTTGAATATCGGGCCAAGCGACCACGAGCGCATTATAGGCGAAGGCTTCGTTTGCCCATTTCTTCTGCTCTGCAATGGTATAGAGGCGATAAGCAAGATCCTTTGCATTCTCCGCATTGCTACCAAACATCGAAGCCACAATCTTGGCGCAGGCCTCCACGCCACCTTTTTCCATTGCGTAGGTAAGCTGCTGCGTCAACATCCAAATATTGCTTTCATCCGTGTCAACTTTTTCAGGTAGATCTTTGCGCTCCACCAGATGCACGATACCGCCCTTGGCATAGAGCATACCGTGCGAAGCCATCATCGGGATTGACGTACCCTTTGCGTTCGCCAATACCTCAGCTTCACCATATTTGATATCGTTGTAAGCACACTGCATGTACAGATCCACACAGAAGCGGCTGGCTGTATCCATACTTCCGACCTGCTCGTTGAAGTACATGTCGACTTCTTCGTTGATGATCAGTTGTGCACTCCGTACTGTCATCGGCGTACCATCCGCTTCCAAAACTCTACGATAGCGGCTGAATACACTCATGCCAGGGCCGATGGCAGCTTGCGCAAGATCAACTGGAGCGATGTTGCTTTCTTGCAGTTTCTTTAAAGCTGGGCGTAATTCTCGACGCAATTCTGCAATAAGATTTCGACGAGTTGTTTGCGGAGCGTTTTTAGAGCGCTTACGGCAAACAAGTACAATTGAGGAGGCGAGGGCATTTGTACCTATTCCGATCATACGGCCAGTTCGCTCTGTCCTCATAGGCCAGGTTCCTGTTATTGAAAAACCAGCTTTGATGATAGCGCTGAGCATTGTTTCCCAGCCTGATGATGCAGTACCAGATTCATCAGAATCGCTCTGTTTGTATGCATAATAAATAGTCACTGGTATATCATCCTCTGCATATTGATTTATTTCCTCACAGGCAGACAACATACCATTTTCAAAAAAGCTTTTTGCCTCTTCAGAACCACCATCATGACGATACGGATTGACAATTAATTCCTCTGTCTTCGGAACCAGCAATGTTCCGAATAATTGTGGATACGTGCCTTTTAAAGACTGTCTCATCCATACATAGAAGAAATCAGAAAGATCGGCGTATCCAATGTTATCGTAATAGGGCGGATCAGTGGAAACCATTATATTTCTTAATCCACAATCTGATTGAGCATCAAATTGAGTTGCAATACCATCTGAGCTGGCTGGTAGCTCACTAACACACTCGGTGATTTTCTCTAAAATAAGCTTTAAACTGCCAGTAGAATTTGAGAACATGTTTGCTTCCGCATAGTCCCATACTAAAGGCAACGCTTGTCTCGCAAATGTGTTTCTAATTACTCCATTCACAGTAATCCATCCGCACGCTGTAGAATTAATATCTGCAAGTTTATCTACAGCAAAAGCCAAATAAACACCAACAGCCTCTCCATATGCTTTTGCGCCATCGCCTCCATCACGAAGCGGAAGATGATCGTCCTTCAACCCCGCAGCAACTGCATCTTTTTCAGCCTTTTCTTGAGCCTCAGTAATAAGTGCACTCAAGGTTGTAAGCGCAGTAAGTTGACGATTCGTAAATAGTTTATCGTAAGTATCTAACCCATAATTGACACACCATATATTGCGAGGATCATATGGCAATTCTTGCTGTGGGTATTCCCCATCCGGCTTTTGGCAATTTGCCGCAGAAATGTGCTCCTCTGTTGGCGAAACATAAATGCGTCCCTTTTTCCCTTCTGCTACAATTCCCATCATGGCTGCGCCCATGCGGCCGTGCATTGATTCTTCTTTAATATATTCTTCTGTAGTTGCTTCTCCGCACATGATGCATTTAAATTTTGCGCCTCGAGCCATTTTTGCCGCCTCGGGGACATGACCTTTTCCTATATGAACTTTGTAAGATATTTTTTTTGCTTGATAATCGAACTGTGGTTCTATCCATGCCTCTTTACCTTTCTTCTTTGAAAGTTCAAAAGTACTTGCCAATGGCATCTCGCAACCGCACGCAGGATTCGGGCACTTTACCGTTCTCGCCCAAATCCAAGCGATGACCGTTGCTTCCCCGCCACCTTGTTCACGCGGTACCTTTACTTTTGGATAAAGATGTCCGATGCGCTTGAAAGCCTCATTTTTCATCCATTCGCCGTAATAACGCACGTCTTCCGCAAGACCTTGTGCCCCACTCCATGTATCAGCAGTTCTTGAAACTCTTGCATCAGGGTTTACGGGATTTCTGTCAGCAAAGCGAGGAGGAATCTCGATCATCGCTTTGTTGATCATGACAGCGACCGGGTTTAAATCGTGCGCGACAGCCTTAAGACCAAGCCGCTGTGCTTCCAATGGAATTGCTCCGCCGCCAGCGAAGGGATCAAGAAGTGTCGGGAATTTGCCGTTGTTGTATTTGAGGATTTCATTCTTTGCAGCGTTCAAGACGTCCTGATTGTTGGAATTTTCCCATACAACCAGATCCTCAAGTATTTTGAATAGTCTTTCGCGTTCCGTATTTTGTTCCTCATCGGTTGGAAAAAGTTCAGGATGTGAAGAGGGATCGTCAACGAGACTCGACCAAATAACAGCACGTGCTGCAGCAAGCGGGCGTCTTGCCCACCAGAGATGCAATGTAGAAGGGTGTCCATGCCGGATCGATTTTTCCCGTGCGGATGCCTCATTTATTTTGTCGAGTGGCAAAGCCACCTCTATTAGTTTCTTCGTTGCCATAATGTCCTCACTTTTGATACAGGACTTCTGACTCCCGGATCAGATCCTGTATGTCGTAATTTATGCTTGTCGCCGTGAAGTCCGGCGCATTCTTAAACGGGTGCTTCAGGTAGATGGTATGCGTTTTATCACCGTCTACTTCTACGATGGCCAGGATAAACTCATCTGGCCTGTTGAGAGCTGTCAAAATTTCATTCTTGCTTACGGTGACAGTGGTCGCACCCTTCTGCCTGCCTTTTACTTCGATAAAGCGGAGCGCATACGAATTCAAACGCTGGCGCATATTGTCGGGAATGAATGATTCCACATCATATCCACATTTCTCTGCACTCACATCTCTCGGCCTAAAGCCCAAGTCTGATTCAATATGAATGACCGCATTCATAGCAGCATATTCCACGCTCTGGCGATCACCTTGTCCAAACGTATCAGGCATAGGCTTAGCTGTCAGCTTGTGAAGTAGGCCTTTCGGTATCACCAGCGCACCTCCAGTGATGATCGGCGGCATCGGAGAGATTCTGCGTTCCTTCTCAATTTCAGCAAGACGACTTTGCAGCCTGTTTGTCAAATCGTCGGCCCTTCTGGCTGCAAGTTTAGAATTCAACTTTGCATTCGTTTTTCCTGCTGCTTCTTTTTGCGCAAGTTCGCCAGCACGGTAATCCCAATACTGAATCTCGGCAGTCAGCCGCTCCTTTACTGCTTTTTCGGTCTTATCCAGCATCGTTTCTTTGCGCTTTTTGACTTCTGCAAAATGCTGCGGAATCAGATTTTGAATGGCATAGCCCTTTGCTTTGTCCTCAACTCCGCTCATCAACCAATTCTGAGTCTGCATCCAATTATGAATCGCTGTGTATTCATCCGGTTCCGCTGCGCGATAATCGAGGTACGGTGCGTAACCTGCATTTGAAGCGGTATCGTCCTCTTTCAATTCTACAAAATGTATGTGTTTCGAGATAGTTCGGCGGTTCCCGTCTTTCGTAGTAATGCCATCCTGCACGGAATCTTCGATATAGAAGAGTAATCGTGCGTCTGTGCTGTAGTCGTCATCATCAATGAAAACAGCACCGCGCTTCATCACATCAACATTTTTCTCCCGAACGATATCGATTACAGCTTCGAGCAGAGGATGTCCCGGACTAAGCAGATCCGCCTGCGGCTTACCGGGAATGGTGCAGTATTCCTTGTCAAAGCAGACACGCTCATATCGCTTCAGAACAGATTCTCCGAAACCAATCTGCATATCGCGGTTTCGCACGGCATAGGGAACAGAAGTGATTTCATATCTGCCTTTTTCACGTGGCTGGATTCGCCCACCCAGACCTTTGAACGCCTCAACAAAGAAGGCTTCGATGAAATGTGGCTGTAGCTTATGGGCTTCGATCCGCTCCATATCCTCTTTTATCGCGTTGACTGTATGGATGTCCATGACATCATCGGTCAGCGCGTTTTCTTTTATCAGCTGTCGGAAGACCTCCGGGTCCATAGACTTATCAACAACCTGATTCAGCCTTGCTCGTACTTCCGGATCATTGCCGTAGCGGACTGCCTCTATCAAAAGATCTCGGAGCGGCCTATTGTTGAAGGTCATCTTCCCGAGGATATCAAAGACCTTCCCACCAAGAGCTTCACGCTCCTCCTCAAGTTTTGTCAGAAGTCGCTGGAATACATATCCTTCACGGGTTTCAGACGCTACAAGATTCCAGCAATGGCAAACCTCCGTCTGTCCGATTCTGTGAATACGGCCAAAACGCTGCTCAAGACGATTCGGGTTCCAAGGGAGATCATAGTTGATCATCAAATGTGCTCGTTGTAGATTAATACCCTCGCCAGCCGCGTCTGTAGCAATCAAAATTCGAACACCAACATCCTGCTTGAACAGCTCTTCAACTTTTCTTCTGTCGTTACGGAGCATTCCGCCATGTATTGTTACTACTGATTCTTCGTCACCGATGAGAGAGCGAATCTTCCCGGCCAGATAGTTCAGAGTGTCTTTTTGTTCTGTGAAAATGATCAGCTTTTCCCTCTGACCATTTTCACCGTACATAAACTTATTGTCCTGCAGTAGTTTTGAAAGTTCTTCCCACTTGCGGTCAACACCGCTTACCCGAACATCATTTGCCATTTTTTCAAGGCGCTTCAATGTCTTGATTTCGGCCTCAAGCTCCGCGATTGTTGCTGCGGCGGAAGCGTGGTCAACGACCTGTTCCTCCATCTGTTCCTGCTCTTCGGAGGAGAGATCGTCATCGTCCATGTCTTCATCCCAGTCGGGATTTTTATATTCGTCAGCACGCTTTCCGAGTCGTTCCTCTGCCAGCCGGTGTTCCAGCCGCTCGCGTCTACGACGGAGTGACTGATAGATTGCTTCAGGAGAAGAAGCAAGTCTGCGCTGAAGGATGGTCAATGCAAATCCTACTGTAGCCTTCCGCTCGTTGTTCAGTTTGTCCGCGCGATTAAACTCCTCCTGCACGTATTCTGTTACGGCCTGATATAGTTTTGCCTCCTGCGGAGACAGATCGTAATTGACCGTATAGGCACGACGTTCAGGAAATAGTGGCGTACCGTCAAATTTCAAAAGTTCTTCTTTTACAAGACGGCGCATGACATCACTAACATCCACAGCCTGCTGGGAAGTGTTGTGTGTGCCTTCAAACCTATCTGGATCAATAAGCGACAGGAACAAATGAAAATCTTCTTCCTTGCCGTTATGAGGCGTAGCGGTCAACAACAGATAGTTCCGGGTAATATTGGAAAGTAGTCTACCAAGCTGGAAGCGACGAGTGTATTTAACCTCGCCACCCCAGACTGTCGCCGACATTTTATGAGCTTCGTCGACCACAATAAGGTCCCATTCGGAAACCTTCAGCTTTGCTTGAAGATCATCATTTCTCGCAAGTTTGTCCATGCGGCAGATACAGCGATCAACTTCAGTAAAAATATTCCCGCTGACTGCAGATTCCATCCTGTCGTTAGTCAGAATCTCAAATTTGATATTGAATTTAGAAAACAGCTCGTCCTGCCACTGCTCAACAAGGCTTCCGGGAGCAACGATGAGGCAACGTTTCAAATCACCTCGCGCCATCAACTCTTTGATATAGAGACCAGTCATGATTGTCTTGCCTGCGCCGGGATCATCCGCCAGCACATAACGAAGCGGTACGCGTGGCAGCATCTCCTGATAAACCGCCGATATCTGATGCGGGAGCGGTTCAACCGCTGAAGTATGCACAGCGAGGTAGGGATCAAAAAGATGCGCAAGGCTAATTCTATAAGCCTCTGACGCCAGCTTCATCTGATTCGCGTCCGCATCAAAACTCCAAGGAAGATGCTGTGAAAGCACCTCTATGCTTGGTTCACTTTCTCGGTACAAGAGCTGTGTTCCCGGAACTCCCTTTGTATCTTTATATGTAATTTCCATCACACCGGTTCCATACCATTGCACTGCAATGATGGTTACTGGTTCATTGCCGACAATTCCCCTTACAGTACTGCCAGCAGTGATGTCTTCAAGCCTGCTCATATTTGTATGCTACTCCTCGCTTTTCATTTTATTGTCGATACGCTCGCAGAGTAGTTTGACGTCCGACGACGATATTCGGTTCTTTCTTCATTCCGTTCATCGTCAGGTACAGTTTCAGCGATGTCCTTTAAATCAACGTTTAAGGAATCGCAAATCCGAAGCAATACATCAGTCGTGACGTTTTCATCCTTACTGAGCTTGGCAAGAGAAGATGAACTGATACCTGCGCCTGTCCTGAGGTCCGTTTTCTTCATGTCTCTGTCAATCAGTAATTTCCACAGTTTCTTGTAGCTCATTTTTCTCTTCATGACTCGTCCTCTGTCTCTGTATCCCATGACTGCCCATATAGTTTCCCTGTTCCATCAGCCAGCCTCAGAACCGTGTGACTTTCCAGAATCCGCTGTGTTTCAGGAGTATGTGCAGACTGTTTGTCAAAGGAAATGAATATCTGCTTTTTGTTCTGCTCGTACAGCTTCATGATTCCTTCAACCAGTTTGAACCCCAGATCACCATACAGGAGGGAATCATGCGCAATTGCTGGCAATCCTGTCGTGTTCAGTACTGAAAGGTCATATATGATCATTCCCTTGTAGGCAGCTGCTGTTCCGTCGTCTCCTTTGGTTTCAAACGTGAAGCTGTTGTATTCCTTGATTGTCAGCTTCGGCGGATTATGGTGCTCCGCATACAGCGTGTTGTTGTACTCGGCCATCTTTGCGTTGATGGTCTGTTCAATATCAGTAAGGATCTGCCTGATGGCATTTTTCAGCTGATCGTTCGCGAGCTTTTTCGCTTCCTTCAAATCACGAAGCGTCAGATACGATTCGTTCTGGGTTTTCAGTGCGTCAATGGTTCCCTTAAGCTCCGAGTGCCTGTCCAAGAACTCCTTGGAGATGTTTCCCACAAATCCAAGTTCCTTAATCTGCTCGTTTACTTCCTTTCGCTGTTCTTCCAGATCCTCAATTTCAACAAGAACAGCCTGTCTTTCGCTTTCAAACTGGTCATCGAGAATCCTGGCAAGCTTCTGATGATAGTTCTCCACTTCGTAAAGCTTCCTGATGTTCACGTCAGGAAAGAACTCCTGCAAGGATTCCAAATCGGCCTGTGACGGATATAGACCATATTCGAGGCTCATTTCCAGAAGCTTCAACCGGCGCTGCTTTGCCTCAATCTGCGTCTCAATTTTAAGCCTTCGCCCACGAAGCTCAGTCTTCTGCTGCTGTTTTTCGATATTTTCTTCGGAATGCACCTCCACTTGCTCAGAAGTGAGATTGTCAAGTTCCTCCTGCAGAGAGCGAATCTTGGCGGCATTTGCTTCATATTGTTTATCGCCTCCTACGAGGTCAGACACAAACTGATACTTCTGAGCGGCCCTGTATGCAGAGAGCTTATCGTCCTGCTCCTTCAGCTTGCTATTGAAAGCCTCAATGTCCTTATATCGGTCGAAGAGCTTGACAAGCCGATCCAATGATTTCTGCATGCTGTCGCCGCGTACACCATACAGCGGAGTCTCTTGGGCGCTCACATTGCTTTTTCCATGCATCCGAAAGAAACTGCTCAGTGTGGATCGGAAGGACAAACCGGGATAGTCGATGCTATATTTTTCTTTTAACCATTCAACAAATTCGCTTTTGCCCTTCGTCTCTCCGGTCAGAACATATCCGTCCGTACAAACTTGAATGATGTCCGGTTCTCCTGTATTTCTTGCAAAGCGGTATTCCTGCCCGTCAAATTCAAACGTGAAGAAAACGGTATGGTGTCCCACATGCTTTACACCATCGCCTTTGATATATGTGCTTCCTCCGAACACAAAGTCGATAGCCTGCATTGCAGAGGACTTTCCTATTGAATTCTTCCCGTTTTCCATTCCAAGGACAACATTCAATCCCTTGTGGAAAACTATCGGCGGTCTTTCTTTGCCATCTTTCCTGAAGGCTGGGGATCTCATTTCCTTAAGCATATGAAAACCTCCCCGTCATCATTCATGTCTATAGCTCGCAGAGCATAAAGGCAGTCCATTGCGGATAGAAAATCCGTAGGATCCTTAAGGTTCCGCTTCATCGATAGATACAGTTCTCCTACGGAGACAGGCCCGTTTCTCATTTCATTCAGCACCCTCGGCAGCAAAGCCAGGGTGCTTTCTTCATATGAATAGAGCTTATTCGGTAATTGCATCGAACACCTCACAGCTTTGAACGAAGTAGGCAACC
>CALLZZ010000321.1 GCA_937858235.1 uncultured Clostridia bacterium | reverse complement strand
GAAAAACGAGGTGGAGAGGTTCTTCCGCTCTGATTGGTATAGAGAACTTACCTCTGTTGATGGAGAAATCCTAATCAAAAAGCTACAAGCGGAGGTGAGCGAGAAATGAAAGCAAAAGAATATTTACACCAAGCCTACAGGTTAGATAAACGGATACAGTCAAATCTTGAGGAAATGGAACGCTTATGGGAGCTGTCCACTAACGTTTCATCCCCTAGTTGGGGCGAGAGGGTACAAACAACACGTCACACAGATGCTTTGTTTATTAGATATCTTGAAAGAATTGAAGAATTACAAGAGAAGATTAACAATGAGGTGGATCATCTTGTAGCCCTTAAAGCGGAGATTAGAGATGTGATTAATCAAGTCACTGATATCGATGAACGCATGGTTTTACGCTACCGTTATGTTCATAACTTTACCTGGGAGCAAATTGGTGATGAGCTGAATGCGGATAAGAGTACCATTCGTAGGTGGCATGGAAATGCTCTGAACCACGTTGTTTTACCTGAGAATCCAATCATTATTCAAAAGTTGAACAACAATGAGCACTTTTAAGCAGAGATAAGCACCTTGCTGATGTGATACATTATAATCAGCAAGATAGAATACTTACCAAGCCTTGTGGGCCATGCCCTGCAGGGCTTTTTCTATGCCCAGAAAGCGAGGTGAAACGATGCCAAGGAAACCTAAGCGACCTTGCAGCAGTCCAGGCTGTCCCAACTTAACGGATGGTCAGTACTGTGAAGAGCATCGAGTCGTAGAGCGTAGACGCTATGACAAGTACCAACGCTCAAAGGATATCAACAAGAAGTATGGTCGAGCCTGGAAAAGGATCCGTGATCGCTATGCCCAGGAACATCCCTTGTGTGAGAAGTGTAAAGAGAATGGTCGGCTTACTCCTGCCGATGAAATCCACCACATCCTTCCGATTTCTCAAGGTGGTACGCATGATAGAAACAATTTGATGTCTTTATGTAAGTCCTGTCACAACAAGATTCATTTAGATCTTGGAGATAGACGGATTAGAGACTAACCCAAGGGGCGGGTCAAATCTCTAGACCTTTTATAGCGGACAACGGCCTGGGGTCTTGTGTGTAAAAATCAGAAATCAAAGGGGGTATTAAAGACTTTTAGGAAAGTGGGGTGAAAACATGGCAAAGGACGGTACAGCACGAGGTGGTCAGCGTGTTGGTTCAGGAAGAAAGTCGAAGGCTTTAACAGATAAAATTGCAGATGGTCGATTAAATGGTGCCATGGTACTTCCAGAGCCAACAGAAATAGAAGGTCACGATGTACCTGCTGTAAAAGATTATCTAAAGGCCACTCAGAAAAATGGTAAAGACCTCTGTGCAGAAGACATTTATATAGAAACTTATAAATGGCTAAAAGACCGTAGCTGTGAAATGTTAGTAAACAACCAGCTTATTGAGCAGTATGCCATGAGCGTTTCTCGTTGGATTCAATGTGAAGAATGTATTTCAGAATACGGATTTCTTGCAAAGCACCCAACCACATCGGCTGCCATCGCATCACCTTATGTTGCTATGAGCCGTGAATACATGAAACAGGTCAATCAATGTTGGTATCAAATCTACCAGATTGTAAAAGAAAACTGCTCTGTTGAGTTTGGTGGAAGAAGTCCGCAAGACGATTTAATGGAGCGGTTATTATCTGCTCGGAAAGGAAAATAAAAGTGAAAAAATATAGAACGTGTGAAAGTGTATGTAAAGGTCACCCTGATAAGTTATGTGACCTTATATCAGATAGCATTTTAGATGCGTGTTTAAGAAAAGATAAATCCTCACGTGTGGCTTGTGAGGTAATGGCAACCAAAGGACACATCATAGTTGCCGGTGAAATAACCTGTTCAAAGAAGATTGATATTAGACGAGTGGTTCGGAACGTCCTAACGGAAGTAGGCTACAATCCGAGAAAATTTCTGGTCTTTGTCTATGTGCATCAACAAAGTAAAGATATCGCCGGCGGTGTAGATAGGGCCTTGGAATCCCGTGAGGGAGATACTTCGTGGTATTCCATGTTAGGAGCTGGTGACCAAGGTACAGTTTATGGCTATGCCACCAATGAAACCAGTGAGAAGTTACCTCTCCCCTTAGTCTTATCCCATGCTATCTGCGAAAAGCTGGATAAGGTGATGAAGAATGGCGTGATTAAAGATATTGGTCCAGATGGTAAGGCACAAGTAACGGTGGAATATGAAGATGATAAACCAAAACGAATCAAGGCAATTGTTGTCTCTGTTCAACATGGTGCAAATAAAGATTTAGATGTTTTAAGAAATGAAGTCATCTCTCAGGTGCTTTGGCCTGTCTTTGAAAAATATCCCTTTGATGATGAAACAGAAATTCTCATCAATCCAAGTGGGAGATTTGTAGAGGGTGGACCCGCTGCAGATACAGGTCTAACGGGAAGAAAGATAATGGTAGATACTTACGGCGGTCTTGCTGCCCACGGTGGGGGTGCTTTCTCAGGAAAGGATCCAACAAAAGTAGATCGCAGTGGTGCCTATATGGCAAGAGCCATCGCAAAGAACATTGTTCACTGTGGATTTGCAGAACGCTGCCAGGCTGCTATTTCTTATGCCATTGGAAAAGCAGATCCAGTTGCTGTCGAGATTGATACCTTTGGAACAGGTAAGGTTGACGAGAATATTCTTAGCTCTGCTGTTTTGGATGTATTCAACCTTAGACCTGCAGCCATTATTGAGAAGTTAAGGTTGACGGATGTCATTTACGCAGATACAGCGACTTACGGTCATTTCAGATATGGATTAAATTCATGGGAGTTTTTGGACTACTACAAGGAATTAAGGGAGGCGGTAGATAGGTATGCTAATTGAAAAAAAGAATGTCAAAGACCTTCTCCCTGCTCAGTATAATCCTCGTAAAGATTTACAGCCTGGAGATGCAGAGTATGAAAAACTGAAACGCTCCATTGAGCAATTTGGATACGTAGAGCCGGTTATCTGGAATAAGGTGACCGGCCATGTTGTAGGTGGGCATCAAAGATTGAAGGTTCTCATTGATATGGGAATCTCCGAAGTTGAATGTGTCATCATCGAAATGGATGAGGAAAAAGAAAAGGCACTAAATATTGCCCTTAATAAAATCAGTGGTGATTGGGATAAGGATAAACTCGCTTTATTAATTGGTGATTTACAAGGTGTCGATTTTGATGTGTCACTAACTGGATTTGATCCTAAAGAACTGGATGATTTGTTTAAGGACACGCTGAAAGACGGTATTCATGATGACGACTTTGATGTGGAGGAAGAACTAAAAAAGCCTGCATTCAGTAAGCTTGGTGATATATGGACTCTTGGTAGACACAGGCTCATCTGTGGTGATTCAACCAAGAAGGAAACCTATGATTTACTCATGAATAAAAATAAGGCTAACTTGTGTGTGACAGATCCTCCCTACAATGTAAATTATGAAGGTACTGCAGGAAAGATAAAAAATGACCATATGGCAAACGATGCTTTTTATCAATTCCTTTTAGATGCCTTTATCAATATCGAAGAAGCACTAGCAGACGATGCCTCCATCTATGTATTCCATGCCGACACCGAGGGGTTTAACTTTAGAAAAGCCTTCTCGGATGCCGGTTTTTATTTGTCCGGTTGCTGTATATGGAAGAAGGATTCGCTTGTTCTGGGTCGTTCTCCCTATCAATGGCAACACGAACCAGTGCTGTTTGGATGGAAAAAGAAAGGTAAACATCAGTGGTATACAGGCAGAAAAGAAACTACTATCTGGGAGTTTGATAAGCCAAAGAGAAATGGTGACCATCCTACCATGAAGCCTGTTCCTCTTCTTGCCTATCCGATTTTAAATTCATCTATGAGTAATACCATCGTGCTTGATCCATTTGGAGGTAGTGGCAGTACCTTAATTGCCTGTGAGCAATCAGAACGAATCTGCTACACGGTGGAATTAGATGAGAAGTTCTGTGATGTCATTATTAAACGCTACATTGAGCAAGTAGGCACTTCCAAAGAAGTAAAAGTCCAAAGAGATGGACTTAGCTATGACTACGATGAATTGGAGGTAGCTGATGGATAAACTAAGCCTTGGCAGTCTTTTTGACGGTTCAGGCGGTTTTCCTTTAGGCGGTTTAATCTCTGGTATTACCCCAATATGGGCATCGGAGATTGAACCGTTTCCTATTAGGGTGACCACCAAAAGACTGCCCTTTATAAAACATTATGGTGATATTTCTTGTATGGATGGCAGCAAGATAGAACCCGTGGATATTATTACTTTTGGCTCACCTTGCCAGGATTTATCCATAGCAGGTAAGCGTGATGGCTTGGATGGAAAACGTTCAAGTCTTTTTTATGATGCTATCCGAATTGTAAAAGAAATGAGGTGTGCTACAGATGGCAAAAAACCAAGATATATTGTCTGGGAAAACGTCCCTGGAGCCTTCTCATCAAACAAAGGAGAAGATTTCAGATGTGTCCTTGAGGGCATCTGCCACATCAAGGATGAAACCTTATCAGTTCCTAAGAATGATAAGTGGAAACAAGCAGGAAGTATTATGGGAGATGATTTCTCCCTTGCCTGGCGAGTGCTTGATGCTCAATACTGGGGAGTGCCCCAACGAAGAAAACGAATCTTTCTTGTCACAGATTTTGCAGGTGGGGGTGCCGGAGAAATACTATTTAAGTCAGAAGGCTTGTCTGGGTATTCTAAGGAGAGCATCCACTCGTGGCAAGAAACTGCCAGAAACACTGCAGATAGCACTGGAGAAGCAGGCACAATCTGCTTAAACGACCAAGGTGGAAATCGCATGGATGTAACAGAGAATATCACTTGTACATTAAGGGCTAAATCGAATCACCCACCATGTGTGATTGACTCTGCTGTTTTCGACAATCACGGAAAGGATACTCGTTTTACTGGACCGATAGATGTTGCTCCTACGATTTCAGCGACCTATGGAACAGGCGGCAACAATCAACCATTTGTTGTGGAGAATTCTAAGACTTATGATGTGCGATTTACCTCGGAAGGAACTGTAAATGCCCGTTCCAATGTTTACGAAAGTGATACGGCAAGAACGATTGATACGTCGGGTAATGCACCGGACAGCAATCAAGGTGGTATTGCAGTGGTGGAATCTTATGGTTTACAAGGTTCTATGATAGGACGGGCAGACAAGAATGGACCTCAAGGTGATGGTGTGAATGAGGAGCTTAGCTTTACTCTAAATACTGTAGATAAACACGCTGTGGTCTATGCCATTGATAGGGAGTCATTTAACTGCGGTCAAAACTACGCTAGAAACCTTGGAATTACTGAAGATGGAATTAATTCAACACTGAAGGCACAAGGTCCCAGTGCTGTTGCAACTCCTACCTACTCATCCAGTAAGGCATCATTTTTTACAAATGCCAATGAGGAACTTGCCAATACTTTAGTAGCTACAGATTACAAGGATCCACCACTTATTAATGGTAATGACGGTATTGAATATACAGTTAGAAGGCTCACACCAACAGAATGTGCAAGACTGCAAGGTTTTCCAGATTGGTGGTGTAGTAATTTAGAAACAGAAAATCCAACAATGAAAGACCTTCAGATTTGGTATGACATCTTTGAAACATACCGTAAAGCGACTGGTAGTTATTCGAAACCAAAGACCCTAAAGCAAATAACGAAATGGCTTAAAAACCCTCATTCAGATTCTGCGGAATACAAGATGTGGGGTAATGGTGTGGCTCTGCCAAACGTGTGTTTTGTACTATCGGGCATTGTTTGGTATACACAATTAGAAGGTAAGACGTAGGGCTTATTTCTACACCGAAAAACCAAGAAAAAGCTTGCTATATAAGTGTTTTAGAGTGATATATGTACATACCAAAACAAAAGGAGGTTTTGTACATGGTCATTAACTATAACGTAACAGGAGCAGAAAGAAAAAGATTAGTCGAAGCCCTTAGCAAAATCACAGGGCTTAAAGCTAAATACCTGGGAATGCCTAGCATGGCTTATGAGGTGGGTGATTTTATCATCGAGAAGAATGGAAGCCTTGAACTTAGCAACAAGGTAAACCGCACAGAAGCCGAACGTGTGGCGGGGCTTCTAGCCAGCGAGGGTTTTATTGCCGAGGAAGAGACAAGCGCCACAGAGGGCACACAAACGGCAGACAGCGAAAGGTTAAGCCTTACGGTTTCCATGCCAAGGAGCAGTTTTGCTGAGAGGGCACTTGAAAACTTACAAGCACTTGTTGAGGCAAAAAGAGAACTTATCCGACATGCACTTAATGTAGAGGAGTTACCGATTGAAGTTTCTGAGGATGAGGTTTCATTTCCTTGGTTTGAAGAGTTACCAACCCCAGAAGAGATTAAAGCATATAACCACTTCATTTCTGCTCTATGCGACATGGCGATAAATCAGAAACGCATCACGGTAAAAGAGAAAGACATAGAGAATGAGAAATACGCATTCAGATGCTTTCTACTTCGCCTTGGCTTTATTGGCAAAGAATACAAAGAAGAGCGAAAAATACTGCTTAGAAACTTAACAGGTTCATCGGCATTTAAAGGAGGAACAAGAGATGAGAATAATCAGTAAAGAACAACTGGAAAACCTTCGGGAGAAGTACCCTGCAGGATGCCGAGTAGAACTCCTAAGAATGGATGATATTCAAGCGCCTAGGATTGGCACAAAAGGAACAGTTGTAGGAGTTGACGATATTGGTTCTATTATGGTGCGTTGGGATTCAGGCTCTAGCCTTTCAGTAGCTTTTGGTGAAGACCTGTGCAGGAGGATTCAAGATGACAAATAAGATAAAAGAGCAGATTCTTGCCATTCGGGACACCGGTGAAACCAATATGTTTGATGTGCGAAAAGTACAGGAAATCGCTCTGAGGGAAGGATACGACGAGCTACTTGTTTACCTTGCAGATAACGTTGGTGCCTACTCCCGGTTCATTCTGACCGGTAAGGAGGAATAAAACCATGTGGAAAGAAGGCAGCATTAATGTTCATGACAGTATCATCCATTATTGGGTAAAGTGCTATGAGAAAAGCTCGAAATTTGGCATTGACAAAGGACGTATCTCAAAGCTGATGCTTAAGCGTAAGGGAAAGGTTGTTGCAAATTATGACCGAGGCTGGGACATTGAACCTGTAGATGAGGATGCAGAAATTGCGCTTGCAATCTTATTGCTAGAACACAACTAAATAGTAACAGAGGACAGCGCCAAAATTGGCTCTGTTTCTCGTATAGATAGAGTGATAAGGCTTGCTGGATGCAGGTCTATTTTTATGCTCATTTTGAAGGGAGGTGACCGCAATCAGGAAATTAAAGAAGTATAAGCCGACTCCTTTTATGGCGAAGGACTCCATTTATGATCAAGATGCTGCAGATTATGCGGTCAACTTTATTGAGTGTTTAAGCCATACCAAAGGAAAATGGTCTGGAAAACCATTTGAACTGATTGATTGGCAAGAACAAATTATTAGAGATTTGTTTGGAACGCTTAAGCCAAATGGATATCGACAATTTAATACAGCGTATATTGAAATTCCAAAGAAAATGGGGAAATCTGAATTAGCCGCTGCCATAGCTTTGTTACTGACTTGTGGTGATGGTGAAGAACGAGCAGAAGTCTATGGTTGTGCCGCAGATAGACAGCAAGCGTCCATCGTGTTTGAGGTTGCTGCTGATATGGTTCGTATGAGCCCAGCACTGAGTAAACGGGTTAAGATTCTGTCGGCAACAAAACGGATCGTTTTTCAACCGACCAATAGCTTTTATCAGGTGTTGTCAGCTGAAGCCTACTCAAAGCATGGCTTTAATATCCATGGGGTTGTCTTTGATGAGTTGCACACTCAGCCTAATAGAAAACTCTTTGATGTTATGACCAAGGGGTCTGGTGATGCTAGAACACAGCCACTGTATTTCTTGATTACAACAGCAGGTTCAGATACCAAATCAATCTGCTATGAAACCCATCAAAAAGCAAAGGACATTATGGATGGGAGAAAAATTGACCCTACTTTTTATCCTGTCATTTATGGAGCAGATGAATCTGATGATTGGACTGATCCAAAGGTATGGAAAAAGGCCAATCCAAGCCTTGGGATAACGGTGGGCATTGATAAGGTGAAAGCGGCTTGTGAGTCCGCCAAGCAAAACCCTGCTGAAGAGAATAGCTTTAGACAGCTAAGGCTCAATCAATGGGTCAAACAAGCGGTACGCTGGATGCCGATGGATAAGTGGGATAAATGTGCCTTTGCAGTTGATGAAGAAGATTTATTTGGCAGGGTCTGTTATGGAGGATTAGACCTTTCCAGTTCCATTGATATAACAGCCTTTGTACTGGTGTTTCCTCCCCTAGACGAGGATGATAAATACATTATTCTTCCCTACTTTTGGCTACCAGAAGAAAACCTAAGTGCCAGAGTCAATCGTGATCATGTTCCCTATGATGTCTGGGAAAAGCAAGGTCAACTTAAAACAACCGAAGGAAACGTGGTCCACTATGGTTTCATTGAGAAGTTCATTGAAGAACTGGGAGAAAAGTACAATATACGAGAAATCGCCTTTGACCGCTGGGGTGCTGTACAGATGGTACAGAACCTTGAAGGCATGGGTTTTACCGTAGTTCCCTTTGGACAAGGCTTTAAAGATATGAGTCCACCAACTAAGGAACTCATGAAACTAACGCTAGAAGAAAAAGTTGCCCATGGTGGGCATCCTGTTCTTCGTTGGATGATGGATAACATTTTTATTCGCACGGACCCAGCAGGGAACGTCAAGCCGGATAAGGAAAAATCATCTGAAAAGATAGATGGTGCTGTGGCAACAATAATGGCTCTTGATAGAGCGATACGATGTGGCAATGATACGAGTGCTTCGGTTTATGACAGCCGAGGCATTCTCTTTATTTGAGGAGGTGATTTAACTTGGGAATATTGAAATCCATATTTAAGGCGAGAGACAAGCCTAGCGATAGAGCGGTGAGTTCTAACTACACCTTTTTAATGGGTTCAACCACAGCAGGTAAAACCGTGACCGAGCGTTCTGCTCTTCAAATGACGGCAGTCTATTCTTGTGTCCGTATCTTAGCTGAGGCTGTAGCAGGACTTCCACTGCACCTTTATAGATACACAGACGATGGTGGCAAGGAAAAAGCAATTGATCATCCTTTGTACCGACTCCTTCATGATGAGCCAAATACTGAGATGAGTTCTTTTGTGTTTAGAGAAACGCTGATGACCCATCTTTTATTGTGGGGCAACTGTTATGCACAGATTATTCGTAATGGAAGAGATGAAATTGTCGGTCTGTATCCTCTGATGCCAAACAAAATGACGGTGCATCGTGATGAGAATGGACAGCTCTATTACCTCTATACAAGAGGGGTAGATGATGTGGCAAGTACTAAGAGTATGACAGTAAAGCTTGGCACCACAGATGTGCTTCATATTCCGGGTCTTGGTTTTGATGGACTGGTTGGTTACTCTCCAATTGCTATGGCTAAGAATGCGATTGGTCTTGCCATTGCAACAGAGGAATACGGAGCTAAGTTCTTTGCCAATGGTGCAGCACCAAGTGGTGTGCTTGAACATCCAGGCACCATTAAAGAACCTGGAAAGGTCAGAGAAGCTTGGCAGTCACAATTTGGTGGCAGTGCCAACTCCAATAAAATAGCCGTGCTTGAAGAGGGTATGAAGTATACACCAATCTCCATCTCTCCTGAACAAGCACAGTTCCTGGAAACAAGGAAGTTTCAAATTAATGAAATTGCTCGAATTTTTAGAGTCCCGCCTCATATGGTCGGTGACCTTGAAAAGTCGAGCTTTTCTAATATTGAGCAACAATCCCTTGAGTTTGTGAAGTACACATTGGATCCCTGGGTGGTGCGTTGGGAACAAACCTTAGCTCGTACCCTTTTTACCACAGAAGAAAAGAAAAAACTCTTCTTTCGGTTCAATGTAGAAGGCTTGCTTAGAGGGGATTATGTTAGCCGTATGAACGGTTATGCCACAGCAAGGCAGAATGGTTGGATGAGTGCAAATGATATACGTGAACTTGAAAACCTAGATCGTATCCCCACAGAAGAAGGTGGAGATATGTACCTTGTCAACGGCAATATGCTCCCGCTTACAAAGGCGGGGGCTTTTGCAGATACAAACGAAAATGGAAAGGAGGAAAACCCGGATGAAGAACAAGAAGTTCTGGCAGTGGAAGAACCAAGTAGAGGGCAACGAACAAGAAGAGCGAGTTCTTGAACTCTACGGAACAATCGCTGAAGAAAGCTGGTTTGATGATGATGTGACACCGATGATGTTCAAAAATGAACTCTTTAGCGGAAAGGGTCCAATTACTATATGGATTAATTCGCCAGGTGGAGATTGTATCGCTGCCAGTCAGATTTATGCCATGCTGATGGATTATCCAGATGAGGTAACCGTTAAGATTGATGGCATTGCAGCCTCAGCGGCATCCGTCATAGCAATGGCGGGAACAAAAGTCTTGATGGCTCCTACAGCGCTGATGATGATCCATAACCCTGCAACCATCACTATGGGTGATCATGAAGATATGAAACGAGCCATTGAGATGCTAAACGAGGTGAAGGAAAGCATTATCAACGCTTATGAAATTAAGACGGGTGTATCTCGTGTAAAACTGTCCCATCTCATGGATGCTGAAACCTGGATGAATGCCAACAAAGCGATTGAACTAGGCTTTGCAGATGAAGTTCTAAGGGATGAAAAGTTACCTAATACCACTATTTCTGCCTATGCTTTTTCAAGAAAAGCAGTGGCTACAAATCTTCTCAATAAAATGGCAGAAAAGGAAGTACCAATCAAGGCAGAGGAAACTCAAAAACCACAAGGGCGCTCAGTTGATGAACTCAAGGAGCGTCTTTTAATTATCAAAAAATATATGTAAATGGAGGAATTTTACTATGACGATTACAGAAATGCGTAACAAGCGCAAAAAGCTCATTGAAACAATGGACGGGTTCTTGGATACTCATAAGACTAAGAATGGCACTTTGTCTGTAGAAGATGATGCTACCTACAAGACTATGGAAGATGAAATCTCTGAACTTACCAATGAAATCCATCGTATGGAAAGACGTGAGGAGATTGAGGCTGAACT
>CALLZZ010000320.1 GCA_937858235.1 uncultured Clostridia bacterium | reverse complement strand
TTCTTATAAAGGGAGCATTTTAATGTCAAAAACAAGCTACCGTATGAAAAAAGGGTAGAAATAGTAAAAGCGTATCTGGATGGGCGCGGAGAATACAAGGTCTGCCTCAGTGCTATTTTAAACTTTTGCGACAGGCGCATTGCCCAATAGAAGGTTTCTGGTGTATCCTAAAGCGTGGACGTTATTATGGGAAACGATACCAGCAAACAGGAATTGGTAAATGTGATTCAAAACTATATCACCTATTACAATGACCGGCGAGTTCAACGGAACCTTGGTGTGCTTACACTGATAGGAACGTACAATCTATACCTGACTGCATAAAAAGTGGTCAGTGACGTTATCGTCACTGACCGAGAAAATTTTATATTATTTCATTGTCCTCTTGATGGGATGCAGTTCAAAGAGCCTCTACTACATTTTTTACATTGTGATACGCAACGGGACGAATTATCTTTTCTTGCCCATCAGCTCTTCCACCAGCTGGACGGATTCGTAGATCATGCCGTCACAGTGTACCTTCTTATCCATGCGTACCTGTTCCTGATTGCGCCTGAGCAGGTCGGGGCAGTTGAGGCTGCCGCCGTGGCGCTCCCGCATAACCTTCAGGAATTCCGCTACGGTTTGCTCGTCAGCGCCTTCCATACCCAGGGCGATGAGACCGCCGGTTACCGCACCACAGGTAGAGCCCATTTTCATGCCCACACCCAGGTTTTTAGTTACCTTTGCAGCCGTCTCTGCATCCATACCCAATTCCTCCCAGGTGGGAATCAGGACTGCCTGTGCACAGTTGTAGTGTCCGCTTTTTTCGCTGCGCAGATCCCTTGCGCGTTCTACTTTTTTGCTCATGCTTATTCTCCTTTTATGTTGTGTTAGTTAAAACTGTCTGCATTTTCCCGGAACAAATCCTTTATATGCTTTACAATACCTCGATTTTCTCGCTTTTGCAACCCCGGATCTTGTTCCAGCATCCACTCCACGGCTTCTCTGGCCTGTCGGAGCACCTCGAGATCCCCTATCAAATCGGCCAGACGCAGCTGGGGCAATCCGTGCTGTCGGGTACCGAAAAGATCACCTGGCCCCCGCAGTTTAAAGTCTGCTTCGGCAATCTGAAACCCATCGTTGGTGGCACAGAGGGTTTTTAAGCGCTGCCGCGTCTCCGGATTCCTGTGGGAGGACACCAGAATGCAATAGGATTTGGCATCGCCCCGACCTACCCGTCCCCGAAGCTGGTGGAGCTGGGACAAGCCGAACCGCTCTGCGTTCTCCACTACCATCAGCGTGGCGTTGGGCACATCTACCCCTACCTCAATCACGGTGGTAGCCACCAGAATATCTAAGGCTCCGGCTGAAAACGCTGCCATGATCTGTTCCTTTTCCCGTCCCTTCATCTTACCGTGGAGCAATCCCACCCGCAAGTCCGAAAATACTTCCTTCTGAAGCTGACGGGCATAAACCGTCGCCGCTTTTAACTGGTCAGCAGAATCTGACTCCTGCCCCTCTTCCACTGCCGGGCACACCATATAAACCTGATGCCCCTCCTGCACCTGCTTCCGCACAAAGCCATACAACCGCCGGCGCTTGTCCTCTCCAATCAGAAAGGTGTCCACCTCCTGCCGCCCCGGAGGCCGCTCATCTATAATCGATACATCCAGATCCCCGTACAAAATCAGCGCCAGGGTTCTGGGAATGGGGGTAGCGGACATAACCAGCACATGGGGTGGTACCTCCTGCCGCCGTCCCTTTTGCGCCAGTGCTGCTCGCTGATGCACGCCGAACCGATGCTGTTCGTCTGTGATGACCAGCCCCAGGTTGGAAAAAGACACGGGATCTGAAAGCAGCGCATGGGTTCCCACCACCAGATCAACTGTCCCCAGCGCAATCGCCTCATACATCTGCCGCTTTTCCGCCGCCCGCATGGAACCGGTAAGCAATCCCACGCGAATTCCACTGCTTCCCAGCAGCACGCGGAGGGTGTTTCCATGCTGCTCCGCCAAAATCTCTGTGGGTGCCATCATAGCGGACTGATACCCGTTTCGCGCCATCAGCCACACACAGGCTGCTCCCACAACCGTTTTGCCGCTGCCTACATCTCCCTGGAGCAGCCGGTTCATGGGACGCGCTCCGGTCAAATCCTTAACCGCCTCTTCCACCGCCCGCTTCTGCGCCCCGGTGAGCTGGAAGGGCAGCATTTGATAAAATGCAGTCAGATCTCCGTCCTGACACCGTCCCCCTTCTCCCTGAACACGGCGCTGCCGCAGCAGCTCCAGTCCGGTGGAAAAGTAGAACAGCTCCTCAAACACCAACCTTCGCCGTGCCACTTGCAGATCTTCCCAAGATTCCGGAAAATGGATGTTGCGCAGGGCATAGCCAATCTGCGCCAGCTTGTACCGCTTTCGTACCGGCTCCGGCAGACCATTCGAAAGCGCGCCCACACATGCCTCCAGCACACGCCCTACTGCTCCAGCCAGCAGTTGGTTGGAAAT
>CALLZZ010000319.1 GCA_937858235.1 uncultured Clostridia bacterium | reverse complement strand
GTTTATAAAGTATGAAGTGGGCAAGGAAACGCCGCGAGGCACCTATCTTCACCGTATTGAAGATGCGGCCGATGAAATGAAGCGGAAGCTCTCTGCGGAGCTGAAAATAGTGGATGCCGGAATGATCACTGAGACGGAGGATGTAACAAAGGCGCTCAAATTGTTTGTTAACGAAGATGTAGACTTTGTACTGACTACTTTCATGTCCTGGTCTGAGGATTTTACCTGGGTAAGATTTTTGCGTGATGTGCCTGATTTGCCGCTGGTATTTTATTTGCCGGTGGAAGAAAAGGGCTTTGAAAATGCCGTGTTCGAGGATGACTTTGCTCAGTTTCTGGTCGCCGGCGGCCTGGTAGGTATGCTGGAAGGGTCCGGTTCACTGAAGAGATTAGCCAAAAGGGCAAGAACGATTGTTGGAAGCGGAGAGGAAGCTTTGGAACGTATAAGAGCCTTTGCTCGTGCCGCAAAGGCCAGAGGTGTATAGTGTACCCCAAAATTCGGACAGGTAGTTAAGGTGGTATAATGGCTGTGCCGGATAGGAAAAACGGAGGAAAAAATGGGGACACAGAGGAAACGGTACAGCGCGGAATTAAAAGCCAGGGTAGCGCTGGAAGCAATCAAGGAGCAGAAGACGGTTAACGAGATAGCTGGCCAGTATGGAGTGCATCCCAATCTGGTAGGGAAATGGAAGAAGCAACTGAAAGAGCAGTCGTCACGGATATTCACAGAGCCGAACCGGGATCGGGATGCCGTAGAAGAAACATTGAAAGCCTCCCTGTATCAGCAGATCGGCCAGTTGAAAGTAGAGTTGGACTGGCTCAAAAAAAAATCCGGCTTGGGGGAGTAATGAGAAGCGGCTGCTGATAGAACCGGACAGTGAGATATTCAGTATAGCCAGGCAGTGTGAACTGATAGGGCTATCGCGCTCAAGCTGGTATTATCAGCCGGCACAGGAGAGTGCCCTCAACCTTGAGTTGATGAACCTTCTTGACGAGCAATATACCAGGACCCCGTATTACGGTATCAGGAAGATGACAGACTACCTGCAGAAGCTTGGCTATGAGGTCAATCACAAGCGTGTAGGACGCCTGATGCGTAAGATAGGATTGGAGGCAATCTATCCCAAGCCCAGACTCAGTCAGCCGGCAGAGGGAGCACAGATATATCCATATCTGCTGAAGAACGTAGTGATAGAGCACTCTGATCAGGTATGGAGCACGGATATAACGTATCTGCGGATGCGGGGAGGATTTGCCTATCTGGTAGCGATAATAGACTGGTTCAGCCGCTATGTGTTGTCCTGGGCGTTATCCAATACTCTGGAGGCAAGCTTCTGTCTGGAAGCGCTGGCAGATGCCTTGAGGATAAGCCGGCCGGAGATATTTAACAGCGATCAGGGCTCACAGTTCACCAGCCTGGACTATACCGGAAGGTTGAAGGATGAAGGTATCAGGATTAGCATGGATGGGCGGGGACGGGCGCTGGATAATATCTTCGTAGAGAGGTTATGGCGCACGGTTAAGTATGAGAACGTCTATCTGAATGATTATGGCAGCATGAGAGAAGCCGTTCAGGGGCTGAAGGCATATTTCAGCTTCTATAACGAAGAGAGGTCGCATCAGTCGCTGGGTTACAGGACACCGGCGGCAGTGTACTTTGAGAAGTGAATAAGGCAGGTTCAGGAGGTTCCGGCTCTATCCCGGAGAGGATAGCACAATATCCTTCACCGCTGTCAAGGCGGCAGCATACTCGAGCAGAGCATCTCAGCCTTGACAGCTCAGGATATGATGCTAAAGTATGGGTAGAGAGCCGGAAGTAACAACCGGTAAGTAGCCCGCCATCGGGCATCACCTCCGGCACAAAAAAACCACCTTATTTTTACCCTTTTGTTGTACTGAATATGGGGTACACCATAGCTTGTTGATCCATAAAGTGCAAATGTTAAAGCATCAAAAATTGTTGTTTTTCCCGATCCTGTGTCACCTGCAATTAAATACAGACCTTCCGTACCCAGAGCTTCAAAGTCAATAGTCTGCTTATCAGCATAACAGCTAAATGCAGACATTGTCAATTTAAGAGGTCTCATAAAGATATAACCTCCTCCCAAATCTCGGCAAACAAATTTTCAGTATATTTTGTCTGCTCTTCGCTCATCGATTTGCCATTCTGCATTTCAAAGAACTCCCCTAAAAGTTCTGCCGGAGCCTTTTTATCAGTAGATACTACAGTTTCGAGCAAACTGGCGGCACGTGTGCGCTTGTTGTCGTATTCCACGCGCATAACATTAGGATACACATTCCGTAGCTTTGCCATAGCTTCCGGTTCGTCTTGTTCGTCTGTCAGGATAATGCGAACATAATCTTCGGTGTTGGTATTACGGTAATTGTCGCGGTTCATTGTTTCATTGTAAGTTCCACGAATTTCACGCATTACACGGGTAGGAGTTAGAGGCAATTCGGATACTTCTATTTCGCCTTTTTTACCCATTTCCACAACAGTAATTGATTTTGAGTGGTTTGCCTCCGAAAACGAATACATAAGCGGTGTTCCACTATATCTTAGTGTTGGGCGTCCTATATTTTGTGGACGATGAATATGTCCAAGCGCAACATAATCAAACGAGTCGAAAAGTGCACCATTGACATTCTCAGAGCCGCCTACCATTATTTCTTCAGATTCACTTGTGATTGCGCCTGTTACAAA
>CALLZZ010000318.1 GCA_937858235.1 uncultured Clostridia bacterium | reverse complement strand
ATGCGGCTGTTTTTGATAATCACGGAAGAGATACTCGTTTTACGGGACCGATTGAAATTGCACCGACAATATCCGCAACATATGGAACAGGCGGTAATAATCAACCTTTTGTGGTC
This sequence comes from uncultured Clostridia bacterium, assembly GCA_937858235.1. Lineage (GTDB taxonomy): Bacteria > Bacillota > Clostridia > Oscillospirales > Oscillospiraceae > Onthomonas. The sequence continues at coordinate 1,945 of CALLZZ010000318.1, read as the reverse complement.
GATGATACGCCTAAGACTCTCAAAATCCGAACTGGCTGTGAGGGTGGCGGTAAAGGTGCTCTTATCCAGAATAATAAATCGGCAACGCTATCCTGCAACAATGACCAGACGTTATTTGTTCCGAAAGCCTACGGTATCTGTTCTAAAGAAAGCAATGCTATGAAATCTTCCAATCCTCATAGCGGTGTATATGAGGCAGATACTTCACGCACAATCGATGGAAATGGAGGAAACCCTTCCTGCAATCAAGGAGGCATTGCTGTTGTAGAAAGTTATGCCCTGCAAGGCTCTATGATAGGCAGAAAAGATAAGAATGGTCCACAGGGTGATGGTGTTAATAAAGAGGTATCTTTCACACTTAATACCACGGATAGACACGCAGTTTATGCAATGACAACGGGTGGATTCATGCAAGTGAATGAGGACAAAGCACCGACACTTGCCGCAAGGGATTATAAAGATCCTCCGCTTATAAATGATACAGACGGGACCTTGTACACGGTCAGAAGATTAACTCCGACCGAATGTGCAAGACTTCAAGGTTTTCCAGATTGGTGGTGCAGTAATCTTACAACAGAAAATCCAACAATGGATGATTTACGTACTTGGTATGAAATATTCGAAACTCATCGCAAGGTTACGGGAAGTTCATCAAAAGCTAAGACTTTAAAGCAGATATCTAAGTGGCTTAAAGACCCACATTCTGATTCTGCGGAATATAAGATGTGGGGCAACGGAGTGGCACTTCCATGTGTATATTTTGTTTTGTCGGGCATTGTGTTTTCCATGCAAAATACCGCTGATTAATAGAACAGTATTTTCTACATAAAGTGCTCGAAATGACTTGCTATTTACAGCGTTCAGAGTGATATATGTAGTACCGAAAAATGAAAGGCGGTAGGAAAAATGAAGATCAATTATAATGTTACCGGTCCAAAGCGAAAATCTCTGGTAGGAGCAATCAGCCTGGAACTAAATGCTCCGACAATTTACCTCGGTGCACCTACCTTTGCTTACGAAGTAGGAGGCTACCACATCGATAAGAATGGAATGCTCGAGGGTGAGGACAATTACGGCTTGGTTGCAGACCTTAAGGGACTGCATGACTTCAAAGCAATTACAGAAGAATATGACACTCCAATTCCCAAAGTTGAGCCTGCCCCGGAGGATGTTCAAATTCCTAACGAATCGGCTCTTGGCGGTGGGAGCAGCCCTTACTGCGATTACGAAGAGCCATCAGTAAATGCAGAACCTGAGCAAAGTGACGAGGTTGAAACTAACCGATTGACCATCGAACTGCCAAAGACGGATTTTAACGATGTGGCTTTTGAAAACCTCAAGCGGTTGGTAAAAAGCAAATCGTCTCTAATTAAAAAAGCTCTTGGCACAGATTGCATCAATATAATGACAACCGAAGAAACTATTTATTTTCCTTGGTTTCAAGGAGAGCTTACTTCAGATGAGGTCAAAGCCTATACCCATTTTGTAACTGCACTATGTGAGACGGCAAAAACTCAACAGAGAGTCAATGCTACCGAAAAGCATGCAGAAAATGAAAAGTATGCTTTTCGCTGTTTCCTCATTCGTCTCGGGTTCGTAGGCTCCGAATACAAAGCAGAGCGTAAAATCCTGCTGAAAAACTTATCCGGCAACAGCGCCTTTAAAAATGGTGCTCCGACTAAAGATAAGGAGGTAGTAGCTGATGAATAACTTTCCTTCAATAGAAATTGTGGAACGCATCCGCAAGCAATATCCGGCGGGGTGCCGGGTAGAACTTGTTCGCATGGACGATATCCAAGCACCTCCCATCGGAACAAAAGGCATTGTCATCGGAGTAGATGACACAGGCAGTATCATGGTTCGCTGGGAGAATGGGTCTTCCTTAAATGTGGTTTACGGAGAGGATTTTTGCAGGAGAATCGAAAAATAATATGCACACTTTTCA
>CALLZZ010000317.1 GCA_937858235.1 uncultured Clostridia bacterium | reverse complement strand
AGGGCAACACTCATACGGATACCTACGAAGTGGCATATAACTATTACATTCTCAATGTGGAGCTCGAAAACTTCAATCTCTCCCATCTTCCCGTTTATATCATGGGCGAGGATACTTTGAGCCTCTACGCAACATATATGTCCACTCTCGGCAACCGCCCCGACCTGTTCCCGTCTGGAGTCTATCCAAACGCCTCCGCGCTGAAAGAGCCGACCTATTACGATATTCCGGCGTCGGCTTTGGAGGATGAAACCTTTGCGGCCCTGATAGCCGAGGCGGAAAAATATATCGGCTATCCCTATGTATGGGGCGGGAGCTCTCCGAGCACTTCCTTTGATTGCAGCGGCTTTGTTTCCTGGGTGCTGACAAACAGCGGTCTATGCAACACGGGCAGGCTGGGCGCCCAGGGATTGTATAACATAAGCACGCCCGTATCCTCTGCGAACGCCCGCCCTGGCGATCTCATTTTCTTTGTGGGGACCTACGACACGCCGGGCGTTTCTCATGTGGGTATCTATGTTGGCAACGGAATGATGTTGCATTGCGGCGACCCGGTTTCTTACGCAAATATCAATACGACTTACTGGCAAAATCACTTTTACGCCTTTGGGCGTCCACCGTATTAAAAAATGAATTGGAGGTAATTTTATGGCGACCATTGATAAAATCCGCGGGGATATACAGAAAACGAAAGCAAAGATCGCGGAGCAGCAAAAGCGGCTCCGTGAACTGGAACAGCGGGCAGCAGACGAGGAAAATCTTGAAATAGTCCGCATGATTAAGGCGGTCAAAATGGAGCACAAGGAGCTTGCGGCTTTCCTGAAAGCCTACGCAAGCGGCCTTATCTCACTCCCCGTCGATATGCAGGCTGATTTGGACGAGCAGGAAGAACAGGAGGATATGGAAGATGAAGAATAAGACAAAACGCATATTTTCCGTTTTACTGGCCGTCATGCTCTGCATGGCGGCTTTTCCTTTGACCGCCTTTGCGAGCGGCGAGGATTATTACGACGAACTGAACAATGAGTCTGTTCCTGAAGAACCTGCCGAGCCGCAGCCCCTTACCCCGGAGGGCAACATGAGCCTTGTGGATGACATTGAGGGTGAGGCTTCCGGCGATAAGCAGTTTATTACCGTCGTTACCAAAAACGGCAACTACTTTTACATCATCATTGACCGGGCGGAGGATGGCGAGAATACCGTTCACTTTCTGAACCAGGTGAACGAGGCCGACCTTTTGGCCTTGATGGAGGATGAAACCGCCTCCTCTCCCACGCCTCCCGCAACTTGTATTTGTATCGATAAATGCAAGGCTGGAGCAGTTAATACGAACTGCCCCATTTGCAAAAACGATATGACAAACTGCATGGGAAAAGAAGCTGCCGCCGAATCGGAACCGGAGCCTGAAAAAAGCGGCGGCATGGGCGGTATGCTGATTATCGTGTTTATTCTTGCCCTGGGCGGAGGCGGCGCCTACTACTATTTTAAGGTGCTGAAACCAAAACAGTCGGTAAAAGGCGGCGACGATCTGGATGATTTCGATTTTGAGGACGACGAGGACGGGGACAGCGAAGCCTTTGAGGATGAAGCGGAACAGGAGGATACGGAGTAAGGAAGATATAGCAAACCTGCCGCCCTATGTTATGGGCGGCGGATTCACTAATCGGCAATAGACACCACTATACTCCCACTAAAAAGGTCGTCTAAAGATACAATGTGTGATTTGGAACTTGTGTAGTCAACGAAATATTCTTTAGGCTCAGATATTTGCTGCTTAGGCAACAAAACTCTGTATTCTTGCTCCTTTGAAAAGAAAATGTCTTTACAAAAAAGTGCTCTGTAAGCAAAATCAGCTCCAAATGAGTATTTCGTTCCCCCCTTAATCTTTGTCGGAGGAGTATCCTGTGCTAAATATTTGAAATACTCCATGTCCATAGAGCGACCGCCATTATCTAACGGAAAACCTTCGACATGGAAATAATTAACTGCATCCGCTTTGTAACCAGAAGCAAAAGTATTACGAATATCATCAATAAAAGCATCTGGATTTTCTATAATGACAGCAGTATCAGCTTTTTCAAAATGAGTTGTAATATCATTTTTTATTTCATCATCCAGAGATATTCTGTATTCTTTTTCCGATATTTTAACACAATCTTTTTCGAGGCATGAAAACAGACAAAATACTGGAACTTTATTTGCAGGCCCGTATGTAGTAAGAATATCAGCCATATTTATTGTCCAAACATCTTGAGGGTTCTCATGGCTTTGCATAGTTAATTTCTGAGCAAACAGTCTTGATGCGCCCTCTAACCTATCACCTTGCCCCTTTATTTTTAGGGTATTCTCAAATTCTCTGAATTTCACTGCATGAGAAAAGTAAAGATATCCTGCGGCGAACCTTTCCATATAAACACGTTCACCAAACTTAATGAGAAATCGTAAATCATTCATAATATCACCACCTGTTAATAGAGATTATACACCCCATCCAATCCCAAAACAACACAAAGGAGGACAACCCATGCAACTCATAATCGCAGAAAAGCCGAGTGTTGGGGCGGCGATAGCCACCGCCCTGGGCGCTGCGGGCAGAAAAAGCGGATATATTGAGGGAGGCGGTATTATCGTTTCCTGGTGTATCGGTCATCTTGTGGGCCTTGCCGAAGCGGGCAGCTATGATGAGCGTTTCAAAAAATGGCGGTATGACGATCTCCCCATCCTGCCGGATGAATGGAACTATGCCCTCTCTCCCGGCAAGGAAGAACAGTTTGCCGTTCTGAAAAGCCTTATGGAGCACCCGGACATTTCCGAAGTGGTGAACGCCTGCGACGCGGGGCGGGAGGGCGAACTTATCTTCAGGCTTGTGTACGAAGCGGCGGGCTGCACAAAGCCCATATCCCGCCTGTGGATTTCCTCTATGGAGGATACGGCCATCCGGGAGGGCTTCCAAAACCTGAAACCGGGTGCGGAATATGAAGCCCTGTACCAATCGGCGCTTTGCCGCTCAAAAGCGGATTGGCTGATCGGGATAAACGCCACCCGGCTTTTCTCCGTTCTTTATCACAAGACCCTGAATGTGGGCCGTGTGCAGACCCCGACCTTTTCCCCGGATGTGGCGGCTCTGCTCTCCGATAAGAATGTGTCCGACCATCACGCCATCATCCCCACAATGGAGGCGGTGAAAACAGACCTTGCCGCCCTGCCTGTGGGGGAACGCTCCCTGTTTCTCCTGATCTGCTGCAAACTTCTGTGTGCGGCGGGCTCTCCCCATATGTTTGAAGCGATCACGGCGGTATTTGAGTGCGGCAGCCATAGCTTCACCGCAAAGGGGAAAACGGTGCTTGCGGAGGGCTGGAAAGTCTTTCAACGGCTGTTCCGCACCTCCCTGAAAGAAAAGCCGGAGGATGACAGCGAGGGTGAAAGCGATCTGCCGGAGCTTGTTCAGGGCAGGATTTACGAGCGCGCCGCCGCCTCTGTGACGGAGCACTACACCGCCCCGCCGAAGCCCTACACGGAGGATACGCTTCTTTCCGCTATGGAGCGCGCAGGCAAAGATAATATGCCGGAGGATGCAGAGCGGAAAGGCCTGGGAACCCCGGCGACCAGGGCGGCCATCATTGAAAAGCTGGTATCTTCCGGCTTTGCCGAGCGCAAGGGCAAGAACCTTACCCCCACAAAGGACGGTATCAACCTGATTACCGTACTACCGGAGGTTTTGATTTCTCCGCTCCTGACCGCCGATTGGGAGCAGCGTCTTTCCGAAATCGCAAAAGGCGCCGCCGATCCGTCGACCTTCATGGAGGATATTCAGAAAATGGCGGCGGAGCTTGTGGCAGCCTATTCCCATATCTCGGAGGACGGACAGAAGCTGTTTGCTCCCCAAAAGGAGCCGGTGGGCGCCTGCCCACGCTGTGGGGAACAGGTATACGAGGGCAAAAAGAACTTCTATTGCGGAAACCGGGGCTGCGGCTTTGTCCTCTGGAAGAATGACCGCTTTTGGCTCTCACGCAAAAAGGAGCTTACAAAGAAGATGGCCGCCGACCTACTCAAAGAAGGCCGTACCAAAGTCAAGGGGATGTATTCCGAAAAGAAAGGCTCTGCCTATGACGCTACGGTACTTTTGGATGATACGGGCGGCAAGTATATCAATTTCAAGCTGGAGTTTGAGAAGAAAAGAGAACAGGCGCGCTAAGGAGGTGCTTTGAATGTATAACTACGATCACGATTGTCCGTTTGAAGCCTACATTACTAATCTTGGCAAATACAATGAGGGTGAGCTTGTGGGTGAATGGGTGAAGTTTCCTACCACCTATGAGGAAATGCAGAAAGTCTTTGAGCGTATCGGTATCGGCAAAGAATATGAAGAATGGTTCATCACGGACTACGATTGCTATGTAGACGGTCTCCATGATGTGCTTGGGGAATATGAAAGTCTGGACGAGCTCAACTACCTGGCGGCCAGTATCGAGGCAATGGACAAAAACGACTTTGCCCGCTTTGAGACCGCCATAGCCGTGAGTGATTATTCCAAAAGCGTGAAAGACCTTATCAATCTCACGGAAAATCTGAATAAGTACGATTTTTACCCGGACATTCACGATCACGACGACCTGGGGCGAATGTATATTGAGGAATACGGTGCTTTGGAGGTTCCCGACCATTTGAAAAACTATATCGACTATGAGGCATACGGGCGGGATATTGCCCTGGATGAAATCGGCCACTTCACCGATCAGGGCTATGTCCGTGATACCGGGGATAGCTTCACCGAGCATTACGACGGAAACAGGGAGAATATCCCGGAGGAATACCGTGTCATGTCTGCGCCGGAGCTCTCCGAGGATGAAAAACTGGAAATGGCTGTGGAACTCTCTCTTGACTTGGACGAGTTTTTCCGGCAGAAAGACCCGCAGTATGCCGCCGCCCACCCGGACACCCACGCAAGCAAGGAACTGATTGCGGATTTGCTCCTGGAGGGGAAAACCGCCGCCATCAAGGACAGGCTGGCGGAAATGGAGCAGACCCCGGAGGATGAACTTGTTTCCCGTATCGGCAGCTATGAGCAGGCCACCGGGTATGAGGCATACCTTGATACCGACGTTGCCGCCATCCGTGAAAAGCTGGAGCAGGCCCAGGAGCCGGAGAAAATGACTGTCCTTGTGGTGGAGCCCATGAAAGAGCCGTATATCAAGGAGATCGACCCCGGCCTTTCCGCTATGCAGGCCGAGGTTGACGGATTGATTTCAGCCGCATATCCCTTTGACGACCCTGTGGCCATTATCTGCAACGACGAGGGGAAGATGAACGGCATGGAGCTCAACCGGGCCCTGCGGGACAGTCAGGGCCGGATGTATGATATTGTGGCGGGGCCGTTTATCGTTACCGGGCTTGGGGAGGAAAACTTTGCCTCCCTCTCCCCGGAATTGGCTGAAAAGTACATGGAGCATTTCAAGACCCCGGAAATGTTCGCCAAGATAAATGGCGAGATTACGGCCATTCCCGTTCCCGCCGCCATGCCGGATGACTTTCTGACCGGGGAAAAGATTAAAACTCCGCGGGGGAACTTTTCCTTAACGGATATGACGCGGGAGCAGATTGAGGCTGCTGGGTATGGGTATCACCATTCTTCGGATGATGGCCTGTATCAGATCATGGGGAACGGAACACGGGCCTTTGCAATTCACAACGAGGTTATGGAGCCGGAAAATTACCTGAAGAATGCGGAAATAGCTATGGAAGATGATTTTGGCATGATTGATGGTATCATCAACAACGGCAAAAAAGAGATCACGCCTCCCGGCGCGGATGAAAAGACCTCCATACGGGAACGGCTGACGGAGGCAAAGCGGGAGTGCGCCGAGCGCAAGCCCACGGAGAAGAAGCCGGAGCGCGGCGGCCCCGAGCATGACCTATGAGTAAAAGCAAGGTATGGAAATCCGAATGGGCCTTTTTCCTGGGCGAAAACGGCAGGCGGCAGTATAACCGCATTTGCAGGCGGTGTGTGCATGGCTGCAAGCAGAGTTTCAGGACGGATTTAATTGAATGTCCGAGGTACATAGGCAAGGAGGCGAAAAAGACCCCTAAAAAGGGTTGAAAAAGGGCAAAAATCCTCCCTGTATCGGCTTCAAAAAAGGTAGGTAATACCTTTTCCCTTGTATGCCTGTTTTGCTGAAATACCGCCTAAAAAGGTTTGATTTGGACACTTTTACAGCACGAAAAACGGGAGCATATCCATTGGTTTTATTCCAATGGGTGCGCTCCCGTTCTTTTTTTGGTGTACGATTTGGAAAGTCGCTGTTTTAGATGTGTTTTATTCCCGATGCTTTGATTTGAGCAATGAGTTTATCACTTATGCTGCATCATCGTTTTTTTGTTCGCCTATCTGTGGATGCTCACCACCGCCGCACCATTCGCCTGTCACAAGCCATATTTCATAGAAATACAACCACTCTACTGTCCATGGAATAATGGTCTTTGACAAATACTTGTACTGATTAAATTCCTGATAGCGATACAAACATAAACGAACCATTTTCTTTTCTGTATCAATATCAAACTTATGAGGAAATTCTGGGTCATCTAATTTTTGCAGTTCGTCACCGATTATCCAAACCCGTGGTGACCACCCTGGTTTATAAGTTAATAAAACAGTATATTCCTGAGAAAGTGGTGTAGGGCGTACTTTCCCACCCCATATCAGACGCTTATGCTTTTCGATGCTACATTTTCCATCGGGGTACGCTGTACGTAAAGCAACTGCTTGCTGGATCAATGTTATTTTCTTCGTTTTTGGATACACTTTTTTCTTACTTCCCAAAGAACGTATGACCTCCTACCTTTTTTGAACCTTCAGTAGCAGATGTAGTTAAGCCGCCTGTTAAACCAGCTATAAACAAATTTCCTGCATCACGGGTATCCTTTGTTTCATAACCCAAATCTGAAAATGACTTCTTCACTATATTGCTACCGAAGCTATGCTCCATTGCATCAGAAATATTATGTAGCCCGAATACTTTGGATGGTGCAACCAATATTTCCTGTTTGGCTTTTGCCAACCAACGAGCAAATTCTCGCTGTTTATCAGGTTCAGCATTCCATTTTTCGGCGAAATTTTCTTCAGGCATAGCTGGGTTTTCCACCCAATATTCGCCATTTCTGACTTCAATGCTGTTTTGCATATTGTCGAGAATGCTGGTGAGAGCTTCGATTAGGCTTGCTTCGTTGTTGTAGGCATGTGCTGCAAGCGTTGTGATAATAATGGAAATAGGTGCATTGTCTTTTTGGACTTTCGGCGCATTTTGGTACATAATATCTCGATGCCTTTTAAGGAGCTGGATGGCTCGTTGTAACGGTGTTTTCACTTTGTAAAGCGGAACCTTTGATATGTCCACTTGATTGCGGGCTGCAAATGCTGATTTTTCTAACAGCATCATAACTCGCATCTGTTGTTCAAACCAATCATGATATTTGTACGGATTACTATATCTAGAGCTGTACACTCCAGGAGCATCCTTATGGGTAAGTCGGATACCTGTAAGATAGGGTTCTGAATAAATCTTATCTTTTGGGGCAGATGGCAAAATATCCATATGAAATTCATCATAGTGCAAAGTCCAGCAACGCTTTCCTTCTTTCTTATCTAGCATTTCGGCGTATGTACCATGTTCCTTAAGGCGATTACCGACCAAGCTCTTAATTTCGTGCTCTGATGCACTATGCTTGTCCTTTAGCAGACAAACAAGGTCTATATCATACTCATCTCTATCATCTACAGGTTTAATAACAGTACCCAAGTAAAATGAACCCTGCGGGGATATTTTTATAGCCGAATCGTCCGCGCAGTCCCCTAGCCATTTGCCAACAGCAGTATAGCTGTTGATGGCTTTATCTCGCATCGTGTCGGATATATCCAAGTTTTCTGCAAGTTTTTGTAGATACTTATTATATTCTTGGTCTCTAGCGGTCATATTTATCCCCCATTTCGTGAACTGACAGGGCAGGCACCCATTCTTTTGTTAAATAATTACGGTCATATACTGTAATAACTGGGTCACCTTTCATAAGCTGGCGCCCAGCTTCGATTGAAACCGATGCTGGAGCAAGCGGCAATAATGATACCTGTACATCTGCTGAACATTCTAGGCGGATTTTATTAAGCGTGTTTCGATATTCTTCTTTAACTGCTGATAAATCCGCCTCGCTTTTTATAGCGAAAGGGCTACAATCGTTTGCAATGATACGGAATATTCGATGTCCTTCAAAAGTGCTCTGAATTTCTTCATCTGACAGGCGTGCCGTTAGTTCAATACTTATGGCAGCTTTATCGCATAAATCAAGTTGCCCCAATTCGCAAAGCTGTAGTTCTATGGATTGCTCTGCCTTTTGCCATCGCCATGATTCCGTATTGCCTTGGGTTTGGCGTACCGAAACATTATAATTGCGATTCAAAAGCGTTCCCAGTTTGAACAGAAGTGGTTGAGGGGCAACAGCGAATAAAGATATATGCTTATCCCTTATACTAGGCTCATGCGCTTCTAATTGTCGCTCCAAATCCTTAGCCATTATGCTCCAAAATTCCTGTTCATTGTCATATAACCGTAAGTCCGGGGATAAATTTATTGGGACTATGCGTGCCGGATAGTAATCAGGCGTAATGCTTTCATTTGCGTGAAAATCTTGTATCCGAATAGGTCTATTACCAATATTGCAACCGTATATGACCACTTCACTTTGCAAATCGGGTTTGATGCTTGTTAACAGTCTTATACGTTCTTCATGCTCCTTTTTCATTGAAAGAAGCTTCTCTGCTGAATAGTCCGTGTTGGAAGAGTCTATAAGATTATGACAATTTCCGCATGCTAACATCAGATTATCGATATCGTTAATTTTATCTCTGGAAATAAGCCGAGAGAAACGCTTCCCGCCTTTGCTAAAAGCATAAATATGTGCGCGTTCTGCAAGGTTAATATTTTCTTTTGTAACATGGTGTGTATAAAGTCGGTTTGTGCATCCGCGACATTCGCATATCCCAGCAGAAGCAGCCCAAAGCATCCTCGTTGTATCCTCTTGAATATGCCGTGAGGGGTTTGTTATTTCTTTTGCTTCAATCATCAGTCTTTCTCCCTGTTCATCACATCAAAATGCTTGATCTGGGGTATCGCTAGATACTTCCCTTGAAGATAGTTCTTTTCGAAATTCTCATCTTTTCGTATTTTAACACCCTCAGAGTCAACACAATCTGCCAAAGAATATAATGTCGATATTCCATTTTTGTCTTTTGCGGTGAACCATATTTCATCACGCCTAAGATAATCTGAGGCCAATTGCCATGTGTCGTGTGTTGTGAATACTAGTTGTGCTTTGTTTGGGTTTGATTTTTGGCTCAAGAAAATTTGGACAAAATTTTGAACTAATAGTGGATGCAACCGGGCGTTGAGTTCATCTATAAAAAGAATACTACCTTGTTCTAACACCGCCTGCAATCTTGGGTATAAAGCAAACATTTTCAGTGTTCCATCTGATTCAAGGCGCAATGGTATTGTGGTTGTTTCCTCGCTGTCAAGCATGTAATGAATCGCATCAATGGTATAATGGTCGTCCTTATCTTCGGGATCGTTTGAAGGTATCTTTTCAATCTTAAAGCCTTTTATTGAATCATCAAATGACGAGAAAAACTCAGCAACATTATTCTGAGTCTCTTCACTCTCCACAAAGTTTTCGGGCAACATCCGAGATAGAAAGAAGCTTTCAACTGGATCACCAAAATCGGCGAACTCATTATCCAAAAACCAATCACGAATAGCTTTGAGCTTAGGGATTTTAAGTTTTGCACCAAGAGATGATATTAAAACTTCGTTCTCCAAAGCAATTTCAATATTTTCGCGATGTTTTGCGGGCAACCCTGATAAATCCAAACGGAATTCTGTCGTATTTCTGTCAAAAAGGATTTTATATTCTCTTGCTGTTTTTGCTTTACTCTTGAACCATTCTCTGGTTACCCCCTGTGCATTAACAGCAAAACCATAGTTAAGAGACTTGGTTACATCATGCTTGCTATCAGTAAAAAAAACTTCAAATACCGATTCTGCTTTTTTGTTTTCTACTGAAAGCATAAAAGGGGTCGGTTTCATATAGTTGAATTCAGATTTTTCTTTTGTGTCATCATCCCCGCCGAATTTGAATGAATGAATAACATACTGCGTCATATATTCAAAGGCTTGGTACACGTTTGATTTGCCGCTTGCGTTTGCGCCATAGATAGAGATAACTGGCAATCCCTTTTCATTTCCCTGTTGGAGCAAATGATCTGAGAATTCGGTAATCTTGTTTGCAGACAAGTCCAATGTGGCGGTATCCTTAAAGGACTTGAAATTCTTAAAAGTAAATCTCATAAGCATAACTTCACACTCCTATATGCATTATATCACAAAACCCCAAACGTATCAATATCCAATTGAGATTTTTTCTCAATTGGATATTGGATTCACAGACTTAATTATCTTCACATGGTAGATTCCACTCCCACGCTCAGGTTTATCATCATCTTTCCATATATTTTTCCCGCTCATGCTCTTTAGGAGCATCAAGCAGGCTGTCAACATTCTGCTTGATGGTGCTGTACTCCCTGGCCTCTTGGCGGGCCGTTTTGTATTCGGTGTAGAGTGTTTCCTTTTCAGCGGCAAGGGTATCATGCTCCGCTTTCATCTTCTCGGCGGAGGGGAGCTTTTCAATCTCCATTTCCTTTAGGGCCCTGGCTGACGCTTCAAAAAGGATAATGTCGCTCTCATGCCCCCGCAAAAACTTTTCCTTATCGTAG
>CALLZZ010000316.1 GCA_937858235.1 uncultured Clostridia bacterium | reverse complement strand
TTCAGCTCCACGAACACCAGCCGGCCACCGGGGAGACAAACCAACCGATCCGGGACGCCGTCATTGCCGGGGCTGACGAACTTGTATGCTTTGCCACCCAGTTCTTTTACCCGATCGCGGAGATAAGCTTCAATCGTACTTTCTTTCACTAGTTCCACCCCCATAACGTCGTGTCCCCGATAACTTGTGTGTCAATTTGTTTCCCAAACCAATGTCGAGCGCTCTTGATTTGACGCCTCGTAAAACCGATCTTTTTACCAGCTGCATATACCGCGGAGAGTTTTACAGGTTGATGCTGTTTTACGTATTCTTCAAGCCATTCTTCACAGGTCATTTATTTTTCCCTCCATACTCCATAGAGTCCTAGTCTCTAATGCGCGCCTGCTACGTCACGTAACGTTACGCGCATTTAGGCGGATAGAGAGTATATATACCTCTCAAATTCTCTAATTTTTACTTTCTATGAATATCTGTTGCTTTTGTTGCTTTTGTTGCTAATGCCGATGTGGCCTGATTCTTTCACGGCAACATCCAAAATTTTACATGTTGCTTTTGTTGCTTAGCATCTGTTGTCCTTTTCAGTTTGTTGCTCTATTATTTGTTGCTCCTTTTTAGTCCAAAGCACCGCTGCTTTCCATATGGTTTTCCGGCCTCGCGGACACCGACGTTTTCCCAGCCTGGCAGTTTCTCCAGTAATTGATTGATCTCCCGCGTAAACCGCTGCTGGAAGTCGCCTTGTGCCTTTCCGAGGCATTCGCACCAGATTTCCGCCGCGCAGACACGCGTCCGCTGAACCGGTTTCCCGTCAAAATTAATTCCACCGCTCCAATACATTCTGCGGCGGTTTTCATCCCATTTTAGCCAGTCCGCTGGAATCGGCTGCGCGACGAATTCTTCAATTTTCCCTTCCCACGGATGCCGTTCGCGGTGATCCTCCTGAATCACGCCAGCTTCCATCTCCAGGTCTTTCGGCAGGTGCAAGGGTTCACCATGCCGCCAGCGGACGACGGCTTCCGCCCACAGCTGATCCCGTTCCGTGTCGAGGTCCTTAAACACGTCTTTTTTTCGTGACTGCTGGTCAATGTCGACCGGCCAAAATCGCCGGCCGCCGGTCGTATCCCGCAGGCAGTCATGGGTATTCGTCGTGCCGAAGAAGACGCACTGCCGCGGGTACTCCGCGGCAAAGTGCCCGTAGGCCGCCCGGTAGTAGTCCGCCAGCTTTGAGAGAAATGCCTTGACAGCGTCAATCTCAGAATTGTTCATGGCCTGCATCTCGGCGATCTCGTTGATCCAGGTGCCCTGGATGGTCTCCATGGACTCCTTGGTACCAAAGTTCCGCAGACTGTCGCTGAACCATGCACCGCCCATCTTAGCGAGAATGGTTGATTTGTACCGGCCCTGCGCGCCGACGATG
>CALLZZ010000315.1 GCA_937858235.1 uncultured Clostridia bacterium | reverse complement strand
TACAAGATTGCGAAGGCTCTGGATGTTGATCCGAGCCAATTACTTCTGTTCAAGTAAATGCAAGGCGTATGACGCTATTCCGAATTGATTTGAGAACAGGAGGATACCGGCCAAAGTTGTACGCGAGTCATCAATCGGCTGTGCATAGCATTTTTTATAATCCGTTTTTCTTCCGCAATACAGAACAGGCGCTCAACCCGGCTTGCTTTGCCGGCGTTGAACGCCTGTTAACGATTGTAAGAGGTAATCGTTAATGGTTGCTATTTCGGATAATCGTTAAAAGGCAACCCAGTCCGTCTTCTGCCAGAACGGCAGGGTTTAGATAATTCAAAATCTGTGACATTCTTCGATTTCTTCCACAAGAGCAGCAAGCCGTTCCTCTCGTTTCTCCTTGTTTGAAAGTTCACACTCCCATACCACAATTACGTGCCAGCCCATATCTTCAAGCTGCTGTTTTTCAGCCTTGTCACGCCTGACATTTTTTTCAAACTTATCAGCCCAGAACCCCCTGTTTGTTTCGGGAATCCGGGCAGCCTTGCATCCGGGGTGCTGATGCCAGAAACATCCGTGTACTAAGACAATGGTATGGTATTTCGGCAGTACGATATCCGGCTTGCCGGGATAGCGCTTGTCATTTTTTCTATATCTATATCCCTGTGCAAACAGATATTTCCTGATAAGTTCCTCCGGCTTGGTATTCTTACCTCTGATACGTGACATATTATAACTTCGTTGCTTTTTTGTCATGACATCCGGCATATGATCACCCGCTTCAAAATTTTTGCATGGCTGTTCAGCGATTGCAAACAGGAATCGCTGACATATACCAGTTAAACCTCATTAAACACTTTCGCAAAAATAAGCTTCGTGAAAACATCATCTATCTGTTTCGTTATGTTTTTCGATTCGACTAAAGTACCAAGTTCTATATTCCCCTGTTGACCGTGGTAGGATAAATTTGCTGATGTGATCAGTGCTTTTTCCTGATCCACGGATATCACCTTGGCATGAAGGGCAGCCATGGGATCCTCGGACTGACGATAGTTGTATATTTTCAGAAAATGACCTTTATATCGTAATATCTTGTCAAACCCTATCTGGTTCTCTATATCGTTTACATAAAACTTTATAAAAACACCGCTTTGGCTTTTCTGAATTATTGTATCAACAATGTCGGAAAAGTACGATGACATGGAATATCCTGTAATCAGGATATTCCTGTTGGCACTGTTTATCATCGACTGAACGACATTCATAGTAGTTCTCGCTTTTATTGCAAATGACGGTGGAGCGGTAACCACAAGCGATACTTTGTCGGTATCATTTGTATTCATGGCACTTGCTATGAGTCCGGCGATATCACTGCATTGTTCATTTGTCAATGCGGGAAAACTTCTCTTCAAAAGTGTGATTGAATTTGAAGTTCCGTTATTGGCATCACCCTTTATAGTGTTCAGCAGTATTTCCCTGCTTATATTTCCACTTGACATAGTTCATTCACCAATTCCTTAAAGTATGCGCATTCTTCACGACCGGGGATAGGAACGACAAAACCACGGTCAAGCATTCTGTTCCCGTTCTCACAGGCAGTTTCGGAAATCATGCAACAGGAATGGCACGCTGCACCATTGGAGTCTTTTCCTGCAGGAAGATTGTTCATACACTCCGGGTCGTTAGTGCATACAAGTGCTTCTTGGAACGCACCTCTCATCAGGCTGGTCATCTGGTCGATGTTTCCAAGTTCAACCAAACCGCCTAATGAGCCTTCCTTATCAGAACTCCCGGTATACAAGAGAACGCCGGACATTTTATCTCCGAAATAGATTCTTTCTCTGATCGCCGATGAGGAGTACCCTGAAGACATGGACATCTGCTTTATCATAAGGTGAGCAAATGTATGCATCAGCACATACACTGCATTTCTAAGTACGGTAACCGTCCATCCCTTGGATTCGCAGAATTCTTTGTATGAATCGGAATATTTCTGAGAGAGTGCTTTTACCTTATCTGAATTCAGCCACTGGACAAGGGTATCCTTATTAAACTCTATAAAGATTCCCTCACCATTGACTTCGGCAGCTGGAAGCCAGCGTTCTGTTCTTCCTTTGCTGAGATATACGATATTTGCCTGTTCATCGGCATCTGGATCTGGAGCGTCCACTCTTGTAAATCCGAGTAGCACCCTGACTTCACGAAGCCGGGTGATGCGCACAATCCTGCTGAAGTATTTCTGCAAATATCCGGGCAGAGGGTCTTCCTCAGCTTTGAAATGCTTCTTGTTCGATTCATATGCCGGATCATTATGATGCGTAATGGCGTTGTATTCCATCTGCTTGATTTCGGTGAACTCCTTTATATTGCTTAAGCGGCGGGCGAGAGCCTCGTCGAATTCGTCACGTGTGTAAGCGGCAAAATACATCTCGTATATCTTTGTAACACCGTCGTCCCCCATGAGTTGTTTTGCGAGCTCAATATCCCTTAGATGCTCATCAATCATGTTATAAAGCGGATTAATCCACGGAGGAATCGATATGGCACT
The DNA here is from genome assembly GCA_937858235.1 of uncultured Clostridia bacterium. Taxonomy (GTDB): domain Bacteria; phylum Bacillota; class Clostridia; order Oscillospirales; family Oscillospiraceae; genus Onthomonas. Next base: position 3,133 of record CALLZZ010000315.1, on the reverse strand, counting down.
TCTGCTCACAGCGAAGTAAACATTCGACGCACCTCTCTGAGACGGGATAATCGGCTTGTCGCATCTCTGATTCTTCACATTCGGTCTGAACGGATGATGTCCGGGGCATGTCAAGCCATCAAAATTCTCTCTCTGTGTTGCTCCGCTCATGCTTCGCTTTGCACCGCATGAACATTCGACCCACATATCAGCGAGTGTGGATGTGTTTCCTGTCGAATACATCTTTAATGTACCGTTGCAGTCGGTATCGCCTCTGTGAACCCACCACTTCCAAGGAAAGTCAGACATGTGCCCATTTTCACATATGATAATGAAACGGGATGGATATGCGGGGCGGTGGCATTCAGGGCACGTGACACCGTATTTTAAATACTTGTCAAGGTCAAAATTTTTTCTTGCGTCAAATAGTTTGCCGCATCTTAAATTGGAACAAACATGCCAGTATGGGAATGTCACGACAGGTATATCACCTGAGAAACTTGTACGTGGCATATAGAAGCAGTCTACCCCAAGGTAGGAAGCAAGCCTGCCGTCAATAATCTTTTTTCCTTTTTGTTTCCAGTAGGATATATCCAGTATGGTTACCGAGTCCTTGACGGCATCCACGACCGAGCCAGGACCGAAGGTGGTAATTATCTGATTCGGGCGTAATTCGCCGAGTTTGTTATTATCAAATCCAGTCATTTCATTCCTCCGTGTAATAAAACATATTTGCAGAACTCTCAACTTCACGCATGGAACGCAAAGTAGCTTTCTCGTTATCATTGCTCGGAAGTTCATAGGGATTCATCAACCTGCTGTACCTGTCAGTCTTCACGACATAGTAACGAAGCGGCTTTGTCTGTGCAGCCTGCAGTTTCCACCAGTCGATAAACCGGTCTATTTCCTCTTCGGCATCTGCCTTGGCAGACGGCTTAATGATATTCAGCCTGTCGATGATCAGCTTTTTCACCGAGTCAAGCTGTTCATCAGATAACGATCCAATATCAGCCGCATCAGCATTGTCTGCCATTTCAGGATAGCTAAGCCGTATTGCAGAGATTACTAGGGCATGCATGACACGATCCCTTGCTCTGGCAGAGAAAGGAGTCGCAGTTGTGCCCTCCACGAATCTGTAAATCTGGGAATGATAACCTGTAAAATTCTCGTAATGTGACAAATCACGCGGCCGGTATGCGTTGTACAGGGTGACCACCAATCCGGGAAAAGCACGACCGATACGGCTTGTCGCCTGGATGTATTCTGAATTCTGCTTAGGCTGACCGGTAACGACCATAAGTCCCAGACGATCAACATCCATACCGACAGCAATCATGTTTGTGGCGACGGCAGTATCAAGACAATCCCTTGACTCGTATGTAGTCTCAAGCTGATTGAGCTTCTCCGGGATTTTATACGATGACATGCGTGATGTTATTTCCACGTTGCGGTTGAGATAACGCTGCTTGTCCAAATGATATTTGTTCTTGATCCTGTATATTCTCTTCGGAATATCGTCCTGGAGAAGCCTCACGGCACCGCCAAGCTCACGGATACTGTTGAAATACCCGACAAGGGAATAATAGGGGTCAATCACATCTTTATATTTTTCCTGCAGGGAGAACGTGTATGCTGCCTGAAGGATAATTGCGTATACCCTTAACAATGCTGTTTTCACTGACTGACCGGGAGCGCAGACACCCACATATTTTCTGAAAGGATCATCTTTAACGGGTATCTCCTTAATAAAGAAGCTGTCACCGATCTCAAATCCGTTAGGCGGGAACTGGGTGGTATTCCTCCTGGCATAAAGACACTTTGTCTGTGCCTCTGCATTTTTAATTGTGGCTGTCGAAACCACGTACTTCGGCTTTATCCCGTCATGCGTGCACATATCTTCGATAATGGTCTCATATGCACCGTACACCGTTCCAAGAGGGCCGGTGATAAGATGGAGCTCGTCCTGAATAATAAGTTCCGGCGGAAGGAACGGCCGTACATTCGTCAGTGTTGATGCCGTCCTGTTGTGCTTACTGTGCGCTGCACCGTAAGCCACATATCCGTCGCGGCTGCATTTGCGGTCAATGCGGCCAAACAGGGCGTTTGTGCTGACATCCCATGGCAGTCTTGCAAATTTATCCACAGTAGACAAAATGATGGTTGGACATTTGGAATATATTTCTTCATCCACCAGATACACAGGAATCGGAATCCGGTCATTTCTGTACTTGTAAAATTTGCAGTCCCGGTCAGAACAATAAATATCAATGGACTTTCTGTCCGGATCAATGTAAAAGTTGTCTTCCTTGAGAGGATTTCCGCAGAACGGGCAGGTGAGAAGCTGCTTGTACACGTGATTCCTTGCGCTTCTTGCTGCGTAAGGGTTATCCGGCTTTTCATTGAATTCATCAAATTTATTCGGAGTAACTCCATCTCCGACCCAGAAGCCGATACTGATAGGTTCCCTGCCGTACATCGGATATGCCTGGCGGCGTATCATTTCTGCGGCAAGCACCATCTTTGTAATACGATCTCTCTGCTGTGTGGTCAGCAGACGGAGCGTGTACCTCAGAATAATGGTCACGCCTCCGTCGAGGTTATATTTATCGCCTTCGCCGGCACGGAGCCGTCTGTTTGCGATGACAAACGCCATGAGGCCGAGATAGGCTTCGGTTTTGCCGCCTCCTGTTGGAAAATAGAGGAGGTCCACAACTTCACGGTCGTGGTGTCTGGGATCAACGATGCCTGCAAGGTTCATAAGAATAAAAGCAATCTGGAACGGACGCCATCCGAAATCGTTCTCAGATTTCCTCGGATCAATAAAGTCCTGGAAATTGCATTCAATACCTGCGCCGTGCTTTTTGGAGTAATTCTTGATGCTGTTCTGAAGAAATATAACACGGTTCATGAAGCAGAAGGCTTCGAACGAGGTATCGTCCGATTCAATGATATGTATTCCTTCACGGATTCGCCTCAATGCGTCCCTGCACCTGGATATAACCTTGTTGCCGATTTTATCGCTGAAACCGGTATCATCCATTTTTGCGTTCCCGGCTAATTTCTTATTTATCCAGTGCTCATAAGAGTCTGCGAGTGTGTTGAGTTTCCCAATGGTTTGGGCCTTTTTTGATTTCACAGACATCAGGCAGGTGGA
>CALLZZ010000314.1 GCA_937858235.1 uncultured Clostridia bacterium | reverse complement strand
AAGCACCGGCTCATGCTGCCACTGATAGGGGGAACGCCCCAGCACCAACGCATTCTTCTTCCAGATGCAGCACCCGGAAAGATAGAATCCGGCATCATGAAAAGCCTGCCGGAAAATCAGTCCCTTGGAGTCTGCGTGGAACACATAAATGCTGGCATTATTCTCCATGTTCTGTTCCACATTTACGAACATGGCAAAGAGAAATTTATAAAAATCCTCATCCGGCATATTGTCGTTTTTGATTTTGCCAGCGGTTTCCTCCACATCTACATTGTAGGGAGGGTCCGTCACCACGAGGTTCGCCTTCCTGCCTTCCAACAGCGTGGCATAGGTTTCCGGCAAAGTGGAGTCACCGCACACCAGGCGATGTCTGCCCAACAGCCACACATCACCAACCTGGGACATGGTCGGCTTTTGCAGTTCCGCCTCCACATCAAAATCGTCCTCTTTGATGCCCTTATTATGGACTTTGGAAAACAGCTGCTCGATCTCCGGGGCTTCAAAGCCTGTGAAGACCGTGTTAAAATTGGCGGACTGCAAATCAACAATGAGGTCAGCCAGAAGCTGTTCATTCCAGGCACCCGTGATTTTGTTAAGAGCAATATTGAGTGCCTTGATCTTGTTCTCGTCCTCGATATGGACCTCAACGCACTGCACTTCTGTGTATCCCAGGTCTTTCAGAACCGTCAATCTCTGGTGACCGCCGATGACAGTCATGTCATAGTTGACAATGATTGGCTCTACATATCCAAACTCCAAAATGGAGTTCTTGATTTTCTCATATTCCTTATCCCCAGCCTTCAACTTTTTACGGGGGTTGTATTCTGCCGGACGGAGTGCATCCACCGACAGGGTCTTCCATTCCATTGCACTCATGAATTCTCCTCCTCACTGATTGTGGGGCCAATGTACGGCTCCCGTCCTTCCTCCTCCCAGAAGAACCTGTCCCGGACATAGCATTCATGGGAGCAATATTTCCTGTTCTTATTGCCATAGGCCACAAAACGTTTATGGCAATAGGCGCATTCTTTTTCATAGTAGGCAGTAGGCTTTTTCTTAAGTTCGTCCTGGTGCGCCGACCACCAGCGCCGTCTGCATTCGTCTGAGCAGAACTTTCGCTTGCGTCCAGTCATCGGCTGCACAATTTGCTTACCGCAGGTAAGGCAGGCCTGGCCTTTCATCATCTGCTCCTTCATATTGATGGTAAGAACAGAAGCATACCCATCCAGCCCATGGCTCTTACAATAGTTGCGGACAATATCACGGGACAAGCCAACGACAGAAGCAATGGCTCGGTATCCCGTTCCCTGCAGACGCAAGTCCCTGATCTGCTTCGCTTGAAATTCAGTCATCGCTTCACATCCTTTCGCTGTAAAATAAAAACGACCGTAAACACCCCGTTTTGCGGATGTTTTGACGGTCTAAAAGGGAACTATTCGGCAGAAGAGCCATTGTTTCTGGGTATCCAAAGTCCCAGAAACAACGGCTCTTTTTGCGTTTTTTATTCATTTTTGTGTTTACAGTCTGCCGCAGAAGGTATCCCCCCTGCGTAATTCTGCGAAAATTCGCACGTGACCCCAGGCCGGTCTCCGCTATGAAAAGCGGTAGAGATTTGACCCGCCCCTGGGTATTCAATAATGGTAGTCTTGGTAGCGATCCTCAGTCATGGTTTTTGTGTCGTGGCACGATTTGCACAAAGGTTGCCAGTTTTTCTGATCCCAGAACAGCTTCGGATCCCCTCGATGGGGAATGATATGGTCAACAACCGTTGCTGGTACCGCCTTGCCCTGCTGCTGGCATCGTACACACAGTGGGTGGGAGGCAAGAAAGTTCTTCCTGGCTCGTTGCCAACGTCTGTTGTAACCTTTTTCTTTTGTGGACTTGGTGTCGTGATAATGAAGCGGTGCGTGTTCCTCACAGTACATCGTGCCATAGGGAACGAGCCTTGCACAACCGGGGTGTTTGCATGGGGTGTTTGGTCTTCGTGGCATAGCTTACTCCTCCCAGGGAACTCCAGCCTTGCCGAAGTGCCCGTATGCGCTGACCTTGTTATAATCCACATCCAAAAGCCCCAATGCCGTGATGATGCCCTGCGGTGTCAAATCGTACTCGGCACGGATGTATTCCACAATCTCCGGCTCCGAGATATGGTTCGTACCAAAACAGTCTACATATACGCTGACAGGCTCAGCAACACCAATCGCATATGCCAGCTGCACTTCGCAGCGGTCAGCAAATTGCTGACGGACGATATCTCTTGCAATGTAGCGGGCCGCATAGGCTCCGCTCCTGTCAACCTTTGTGGGATCTTTGCCGGAAAAGGCACCACCACCATGACGGCACATACCACCATAAGTATCGGCGATAATCTTCCTGCCAGTCAGCCCAGAATCCGCAAAGGACGAACCGACCACAAAACGCCCAGTCGGGTTGACCAGTTTTTCAAAATCGGTATTCAGCCCATAGTCCTGTGCGGCAGTTTCCATGACCGCCTCCACGATAGGACGAATATCCTCGACTGTTGTTCCTTCCAAATGCTGGGTACTGATGAGAAAAGTGGTGATTTTTCTGCTTTCATAGTCATAGGAAACCTGGCTCTTGGCATCAGGAAGCAAAATCGGACAGCCGACTTCACGAAGTAGTTGCAATGCGTGTGTTGCTACCGCATACGGAATTGGGAGCATTTCTGGGGTTTCATTTGTAGCATACCCAAACATCATGCCCTGATCACCCGCTCCGAAATTCCCATCTACACCACGGGCGATATCCTCGCTCTGCTTACTGATAAATGTCTGGATATGAAAATCTTCTGCTCCACAAATGCCGATACGGTTCAAAACCTCTCGCACCAGAGACTCATAATCAGGTTGATGGCTGGAAGTGATTTCTCCAGCAATCATGATGTCATAATCCTTTATCATGCACTCTGCTGCGACACGGCTCTTTTTATCATGTGCCAGACAATCCGTCACAATAGCATCCGAGATCTGATCGCAGATTTTATCCGGGTGCCCGCAGGACACCTGCTCGCTTGTAAATACCATACTGAAAAATCCTCCTTTCATATGTACAGGTGTGTGAAAGGATGAAAGACACACCCGGTCAAAAAGAAAGAGCCTGGGGATTCTCCGCAGACTCTCTAAACTTCTTGGCAATTCTAATAATAGCACATCTTCTAGGACAAGTCAGTGTCAGACCAGTGCCACCTTAGTGCCATCTTTTGCAGAATTGCATTCTTTTGGAATGAGTTGTGGTTCTGGCGGTTGCTGTATGGCAAATAGCTGCCCGTCTATAATTATTTAAGAACTACAATTCATTCCAGAAGGAGGTGTTACGATGGATTTACAAGCGATTGGAGCAAGAATCAAAACGGCTAGGGAAGCCAAAGGCATGACCCAGGAGGATTTCGCAGCCGCTCTTGATTTGAGCCGAAATCATATCAGCGTCATAGAGCGTGGGGTAAAGGCTCCAAAGCTGGAAACCTTTGTCGCTATCGCTAATGAACTGGGTGTTTCTGCTGATACGCTCCTGTTCGATGTAATCGACCATGCCAGTGACAGCGTAACTTCTGAGATAATGGAGTCCATTTCCAGATTGCCAAAAGCTGATCAAAACCGCATCCTTAACGTAATCAAAGCATTGCTGGATAAATAATGGGGAAGAGCCGATTCGCTCTTTCCTATTTTTTATATTTTTTGTCTGGTCGACAAAACTTCCCATCCATCGACATCAAAAATATGGTATAGTAATCCTGTAAGAATTATATCTAATTCTAAAAGGAGAGATTACAATATGAAAAAGGACTTTCAGAAAATACTGGACAGGATTGCAAAGGAAAACCATACCACACCAGAGGATGTCTATCGGGAAATGCAAATAGCGATTGATGCCGCTTACGACAGCCCCGACCCGAAGGTAAGAAAGAACTGGGAAACGATCCCATTCAAAGGAGACCGTCCTACCCCGGAAGAAGTGATCTTCGGAATTGGTATGATGCTCTCCCCAGGAAACGGCATAACGCAGTAATACCTTGGGGAGGACAGCCATGAAGAAAAAGAAACTCATGATCCTATTTTCCATTGTCGCTCTGATTGCAGTCAGCATCGTGGTTGTTTTGGTTAATAACAAAGAAAAAGATACCAACTTTGATGAAATGGCGGGACGCTTTGAGAAAGCCGCTGAAGAAGTTTTAGGGGAAGATGTAAAAAAGGTGTCCAAGACTGAACTTGCCGCAACGATGACCTATGGCAACGGGAATGAAGAAAGCAATATTTATTACCATATACTGAAAACTACATACTATGAAGGCGGTGACCCATCTGCCATAACTGGACTTCACACCGAAGCATTTAATGTGCTTTTCCCCGTGGACAGCATGGATAGTTTCAAGGAAATGATGATTCAGGATTGGTACGGCGCATTATACAAAAAGAGCGACAAGGCCTACCTCTGTTGGACTTACGACCCGGAGGTTAGCTATGTCCTGGAATATAACTCTACCCTAATTGATGACTCAGAAGTCATCAAAATGGCAGAAAGCGCAGAGCCATCAGAATAAAATCAAACCACAGATAAAAAGGAGCAGCTGACTACTATAGCCAGCTGCCGTTTTAATTATATCGGTCATCCACACCAATCTGTATTTGGATTGCCTGGATAATCTGCTCCATGACAGATATATCCGAAATATGACCACGCTTTTCCCGGAGGTTCTTCTTATCGATAGCCTCCACCTGTTCGGCCAGAGCCAGACTGTTCCGATCCAGGCCACAGCTTTTCGGGATGAATACGTGAGTGGGAAGATGCCTTTTCTTATATGTCCTGCCAGTCAGAGGCACGACCGTAATGACCGGGGAATGCTCGTTTGCACGGTTGTTGCTCACGATGACCGCCGGACGGATGCCACACTGTTTGTTACTCTCTATGTTCTGACCGAAGTCCACGTAATAAATATCGCCTCGTTTACACATACCAATTACCTCAACTCAACATATAGGATACCATCTCAGCTTCATGCTTTTCGTACAGAACCACCAGGTCATCAATGGCCTTCTGGCGATAGCGACCGATGGTTCTGCGGCTCACATAGTGCCTGTCCGCCAGGTCATCCCAGGAGGTCTGGGAAAAAACCATATCCTGCATGATCTCTCCCATCTTGCCGGGAAGGGCCTTGACCGCGCTCTCAAAGAACCCAACTTCCTCTGCCAAAGAGATGTACTGCTTTTCCAAGTGCTGATACCAGTCTTGGTTGATGGCATCCATCCGTTCACGGTAACTCATGGCGATTTTGGCAGTCTTGTCAGAGACACCGCTGGTCTGCACCCGCTCTCCCTCCGGCTGGGTGAAGTACATGGTATCGATCATTTCTTCTTCGGTGATACCACGGAAATTTCGGATTTGATGCTCCAGACATTTTAGTTCCATTTTATTTTTCGGGTAATCTCGAATTAGCATCTCTATCCTTTCTCGCATACCTTAACCTCCAATCCTTGCCCGCACCGCTTCAATCAAAGCGGACTGCCGCATATCTTTATTTTCCAAGGCTCTCATGACATCCTCATCATGGGTGCCTTTTGTTACAATGTGATGGATGACCACCGTGTGTTTTTGCCCCTGTCTCCACAGCCGCGCATTCAGCTGCTGGTACAACTCCAACGACCAGGTAAGGCCGAACCAGACGATGGTACATCCTCCGTCCTGCAAATTCAGACCATGTCCAGCAGAGGCGGGGTGGATCAGAGCCAGAGGAATTTCCCCAGCATTCCAATCGTCAATATCCTTCGAAGTATCAATACACCGGGCATTTTTAAATCGGGCCTTTATCCGCTGGAGGTCGTGCTTATACCAGTACGCCACAAGAAGTGGTTTGCCATTTGCGGCTTCCACCAAATCCTCCAGAGCATCCAGCTTTCGGTCGTGGATCGGAAGTACTTTCTTATCGTCACCATACACCGCACCGTTTGCCATCTGGAGCAATTTGCCCGAAAGAGCCGCCGCATTGACTGCATCCAGTTCCTCGCTGCCAATGGAAAGAATCATGTCTCTCTGAAAGTCATCGTACAGCTTCTGCTCCTTGGGACTCATCACCGCCTCAATACGGTTATCGATACGATCTGGCATATCGAGGTAGTCCACAGCTTTCATGGAAATGCAGATGTCGGACACCAAACTGTAAATCGCATCCTCCGCACCGTCTCTGGGCTTGTAGCTGTAGATGATTTCCCGGTTCCGCTTATCCGGCACGAAAAACCGATCCCGGAAACCACCGATAAATTTTCCCAGCCGCTGTCCCATATCCAGCAGATACATCTGAGGCCACAGATCCAGCAGGGAGTTGGGAGCAGGGGTGCCAGTCAGTCCAATGATACGAGCCACTTTCGGACGGACACGTTTCATGGCTTTGAACCGTTCTGCCTTATTGGATTTGAAGGATGACAATTCATCAATAACCACCATATCGAAGTCCCAGCGGTAGTTCTCCACCAGCCACGCCACATTCTCCCGATTGATGATGTAAATAAAAGCCCGTTTCCGAAGGGCGGTTTCACGCTCTGCCTTAGAGCCGAGAACCAGGGAGAAGGACAGACCAGAAAGATGCTCCCATTTGGCGATCTCTTTCGGCCAGGTGTCTTCGGCCACACGTTTAGGAGCGATGACCAAAATGCGGCTGACGTCAAATCTGTCCAGCACCAGTTCCCAGAGAGCCGACAGGGTAATTACCGTCTTGCCAAGACCCATGTCCAGCATGAGGCAGCATATTTCGTGTTCCAAAATGAACTCCGATGCAAAAGCCTGGTAGTTATGCGGTTTGTATTTCATCCAAAACACCTCCGATCTTCTCTGGGCTATCCACGCAGTAGACCCGAAAGCCCAAAGCGGTGAGCTGCTTTGCTCTTTTGACCTGTAGCGGTCGCATCGTTTTTCCGGGGGCTTTCAGTTCCACAAATGCCAGCCTGCCACCAGGGAACAACACCAAACGGTCAGGCACCCCATCTAATCCGGGAGACACAAATTTGACTGCCAGCCCACCACGCTTTTTTACTTCCGTGGTAAACTTCCTTTCGACTACACTTTCACGCATTAGGCCATCTCCTTTCTGTTCCTTATTCCGTGCCGAAGCATCCAAAAACCTTATGCGCGCACACGCTTCCTGCGTATGCCTTTTTCCTTATTTTTTCATTACCCATACTTAATAGAGAAAAGATAGGCACATAGGCACAAACGGTTGAGTAACTCCGTGCCAAACTACCGTTTTCGGCTATGCCTACCTCTGTGCCGTTTCCATTCCACGGCATGGGTAGGCATATGCCGAAGTGGTTAATCGCCGTGCCGGACGAAGGTTTTCTGGGGACCGTAGATAGGAAAATGTGTTTTTCCTGTTTTGGTTTCGGTGGTTCTCTGCCAACCGCCCAGCTTCTTCAAGATGCCTTCAATCTCATAGGAGTCGGTGCGCTTGAGGTTCTGGCGTTCCTTACCGAAGCATTCACACCAGATTTCCATGATGCAGACCTTATCACGGCGCACAGTGCCAACGGCGGCAGAACCGCCAAACTCGCTACCGCCAAGGTAGCTTCTACGCTGGTACAGATCCATCCCAGCCCAATCGGCAGGGAGCAGACGTTCCAGATATTCCTCCACAATGCCTTCACGGTCATCGGATTCCATTGCCTCCTGCTGACGGATATACGCTTCCGCCGCCACAGCACCCTTAAGGTACAGTTCCTCGCCCTCACGGTAACGGATGATGGCTTCAGCCCAGACCTGGTCAACCGACTCCAGTTCCCAGGGATGGTGCTTACCTTCGCCAGTCACATTGACAGGCCAGAAGCGGCGGTTGCCCGTGATGTCACGCAGAAAGCCGGAGTCTGAATTGCTGGAGCCAACGATGATATTGGTTCGGGGATGGCTCTCGACCACTGTGCCATAAGCCTGCCGGAACTTATCGTCCGTGCGGCTGATGAAGGACTTGACAGTTTCCACATCCACCTTTTTGATACCGTTCATTTCGGCGATTTCCAGAATCCAATATCCCTGCAGTTTCTCCGATGCGGTCTTATCACGCATATCTGCGATGGAGAGCGAGTCCGAGAACCACTCCTTACCCAGCAAGGCAAAGAAGGTGGACTTACCCATACCCTGGGGACCGCTGATGACCAGCATGGAATCGAACTTGATACCCGGTTCATAAATACGGGCTACCGCTGCGGTCAAAGCCTTTCGGGTCACGGCACGGACATAGGGAGAATCCTCTGCACCCATGTAGTCAATGAGCAGGGTATCCACACGCTCCACGCCGTCCCACTGAAGGGTGGCGAAGTATTCTTTGATGGGGTGGTACAACCGTTCCGCAGACACCACCGCCAGCAGAGCGTCTTTGAATTTGGTCGGCGACCAGATCCCATAGACCCTCTCAAAATACAGTTTCGCATTGGCAAGGTCGGCATCCGACCAGCCAGGCTTGACCTGCTTCCACGGCAACTCTCCCACCACATCGATGGTGCTTTTGAACTCGTTGTAGACAATGGCCTTGAGGTTCGGGTCATAGCGGATGATATTGGCAATGTTGTTGAGGGTGTCTTTGACCTTGCCTGTCTTATCCAGTTCCAGAAGGGTCTGCCAGTTTTCCTCGTCACCTTCCTCATTGAACTCTGCCTGAGCAAGACCCACACGCTCCTTAGCAAGCTGCATCTTCACACGCTCATCCTGAACGGCGAACTCCTGCATGGCTTTGAAGGACGGTAGTTTTGCCGGGTCGGTATCCACATCTGCACGGGCATCCAGTGAGCCGAACTTATGGATTCGTACCACATCAAAGGCGTTCATCAGCTTACCGCAGGCAGGGTCTGTGGCGTGGTGGCTATATGCGAACTTGTCCTCATAGAGAACAACGCCAGCCTGGGAGTCAGCCGGAATATAGTCGTAACGCCCCGGCATGGCACTATGCCTATACACATCTGGAATAAAAGTGTCGATGGCATCGGATATCGAATAGGTTCGGCAGAACGCTCCCACGGTTCCCGGCTTTGCCAAAGGGTCTGCCTGTTTCTTGATGTCCCTCTGGACAATGCTCTGCTGGCGTTTGGACACGGGCCACTCGGCGGTATTATGCCAATCGGTGTATTTTGCCAGCACTTCGTCCGGGTCCAGAGGCTCTCCTTCTACCTCACGGAATACGAACTCACCGTCAGAAGAAGTAGAGGGCCAGTACATCAGACGGCTCGGTTCATAGGTCGTATCGTCAAACAGTTCAATGCCGATCTCGTCCGCCACTTTTCTGGCTACCGCACAGTATTCATCTGGGGTCACCTCACGGGACAGAGGGATGATCAGGCGGAGTCGAGGCTTCTCCGGCGTGTGTTTATGGGTGCTGTAGAACAGGCAATGGAAGGAAAAAAACATCTCGATCTGTTCAATGATGTCTGGGGTGGCGTAGTCCATATCCAGCGAAAGACCAGAGCGGGTCAGCACACAGTCCTTCTTACGGCGACCGCCTTTGAGGGTGCCAAGAACGAAGCCGCCCACATCCTTGATGTCATCCTGCTTCGCCTTACCCAGCTTGCGGTACTGCTCCACGGTTTCGGCGGTACGCTTGGTCTGGGAGATACGGTCACGGAACTCGGAAAGTTCCATCTCCACCGCATTCCATTTCTTGTCCATACGGGAATTACCAATACTGAGTTTCAGCTTCATTTCGATACCTCCAATCGGCAAATCTGGCAGAGCAGTTCGATGTTCCGTCTGGTGCGGTGCTTCTCATTCGCCGCATTACGGGCGAAAGAAGTATATTTGTTGACGTCCTTTTTCTTCTCGCTGTCCATCGCCAGCCTGCTATATGATTCTTCCTGGTTCCCAAGTTTCTGCTCCTTCTGGTGGAGGAACTCCAGTAGCCGATGCTTATCCTCGCTGGAAGAATACTGTGCCATCAGACGGAACAGTTTCCTTGCCCTGTCCAGAGTAGCGGGGAAGAACTTATCCATACGGATATCCATGTGACCTGTGGAGTACACGATATGGAGCATCTTTTCTTCCTCCTCCAAATGGCGAACTGCGTAGTGCGCCGTAGGGTCCGGGTAGCCAGACCCGTTGTAATAACTGATTCCCATGCAGTTAACCTCCTTAGTCCTTTTTGTAAAACGGGCATTCATATCCATCTGCACGGAGCGGAAGTCCAGCTGCCCAAGCTGGAGCCACCGCCATGATTCGGCAGATTTCTTCTACACTGGAAACACCCTCCGGCACTTCCAGAACAGCTTCATCGTGGATGTGCATCACGATATCGAACCCAGCATCACGAAGCCGGAGCATCGCCAGAGCCAGCAGATCCCTTGCCGTGGCCTGGACGATATTCTCCACCAGCTTTGGGCCGTAGGTTTCAATACGCATCCATTTCTTGCTCTCACCAACGCCCTCGTAGGAAAGGCTCTCACGGCCGAAGCGGTTCTGGGTCATACGAGGCTTAATGTAGGAAAGGCTTCTGCCGGACGGGAGGGTCACAAACAGGATGCCGGAACGGTAAGAGAAGCAGAGGTTCTTATAGGTCACGCTGGTGCGTTCCTTCACTGCCTTTACTGCTGCCGCATCCACATCCCACCAGAACTTCGTGATATGTGGATTGGAGGCTCTCCACTGATTGACCAGCGGCTGGAGTTCCTCTTCCTGCATTCCCATGTCCAACGCACCCATTGATGTCAGTGCGCCCACCGAGCCGCCATAGCCCAGAGCCAGTTCGGCAATCTTGCCTTTCTGCCGGAGGTGGCCGTTCTCACCGTGCTTCACTACAGGTACGCCAAACATCTGCGATGCCGATGCACAGTAGATGTCGCCGCCTTCTTCAAAGGTGGACAGTCGCCATTGCTCCCCAGAGAACCATGCCAGCACTCTGGCTTCGATAGCAGCAAAGTCCGCCACAATGAAGCGTGTGCCTGGTCTTGGGACAAAAGCGGTACGGATGAGTTCAGACAGCACCCCTGGGGTGGAATCATATAGCAAATCAATGAGGTCGAATTGCCGATTTTTTACCAGATTACGAGCCAGTTCCAGATCCACGATGTGGTTCTGTGGGAGGTTCTGCACCTGCACCAATCTCCCAGCCCAACGCCCCGTCCTGTTCGCACCATAAAACTGGAGCAGACCGTGGCATCTGCCATCACTGCACACGGAACGCTCTATGGCTTCATACTTCTTTACAGAAGTTTTTGCCATGAGCAGACGAAGCTGGAGGACTTCTAGCACTTCGCCGTCCGCATCGGAAATCATAGATTTGACCGCCTTTTTATCGAGGCTGTCCACCTCCACACCGCGGTCAGTAAGCCACCCTTTGATTTGAGCCGGGGAGTTGGGGTTATCCAGCCCAGTCAGTTCATAGGCTCTGGCGGTGACGGCTTCCTTGTACTCTGTATCGCAGAGGACTGCGTTTGCCACCAGTTCACGGTCAACCAGAATGCCACGGTCGTTGATCTCCTGGTCCATCTGGTAGAGCCGCATCTCACTTTCGGAAATTGGGTAGTTCCGCAGCTTGTGGCGGATCTCACGCTCCGCATCCACATCTCGGATACAGTAGGCTTTGAACCTCTCCCACTTTTCCGGCTCGTGAGACGGGAGGTTTCTGGTTCTGCCGCCGTTGGCCTTGGTCGCCTTACACGGCATGGAGAAGAAGCGGACAAGGTCTGCACCTTCCTTCAGCTTCTTTCTCTGAATGTCCAGCACCTCACCAACGCCGTCCAGGGAGAGGGGCAGAGCCAGCATTGCCGACTGCACCGCCGTACACTGCCAAGCTGCCGGAGACAGCTTCTTACCCAGGTGCTTGGAAATACACGTGCGTTCAAATGCGGCGTTGAACGCTGTCTTTATCACAGCGGTATCCTCCAGCGCATCCAGCACCTTCTGGGGAAGTTGCTCCCCACAGGCAAGGTCGATGATTTCGGTTGGTTCGTCATCAAAGGCGTAGGCAAACAGCAATATTTCAAACTGTGGACTGTCGCAGTAGGCATACACGCCGGACTTGGTCAGATCCACATCAGAGTATGTTTCAATATCAATAGCCAACAGGGCCATGCAATCACTCCTTTCGCATAGCGTTATATGTAAGGGCGGATGGCGGTTTCCCGCCACCCACCACAGTGGTTCTTAGTTGAGGAAGTCCTCATCTTCCTCGGTCTGGAAGTCGTCCGCAGCGTTGGAGCGACCGCCCAGGCTCTCGCCATCTTTCAGCTTCTGGATGTTGCCCAGACCAGCGGCGATACCACGATTGCCATTGCTGTTATAGCCGTAGAAGGTAACGCTGATCTTACCGTAGCAGCCAGAGTAGACCTCGTTCTGGTCAAGGATAGGCTGAACCTTGGCATCCACGACCTGGGGTGCCTGACGGCTGTTGGCGTTGAAGAAGTAGCAGCCAGCATAGGCTTCATCGTCGGGACGGTCGATGTCGCCGTCTCTGAGGGGCAGCTTCAAATTGGCAGGAACCTTACCGCCCCACTTGGAAACGGAATCCTTCTTGGCCTGCTCGATAGCAGCCTTGATGGCGTTGATGGTTTTGGTGTCGCTCTTGGGAATGATGGCAGACACGCTGTACTTAGGATCGCCGCCATTCACGGAGTCAGGCTCCCAGCAGTGCAGATAAGAAAAACGGCAAGGTACGATAACTTTGGTAGTATTGTTGTTCATGATTATTCCTCCTGAAAATCCGCCGCAGCGGTTGATGTGTTGATAGCTTCACGCTTGTCTGTGTCCGGCACGAGGGTGATTTTGCCTGCAGGCTTATACACCAGCTTGCCGAGGATACGGGCAAATTCCTTCTTGCCCATGAGGCGTTCCATTTCGGTCACGCCAATGAGGGTCTGCTTGTAGATGTCTGTGTATCCAGCAGCCTTGGCCGCCTCGGCCACCTCATCATCACTGGAATACTTACGGTTGCTTCTGCCTTCCACCAGCTTGTAGCCCTTCCACTGTTTGCCGTGGATGATAGCCTGGTCTTGGGCGTAGGCGTACACATCGGATGCCCACTTGGCGAGTTCATCCGAAATCTTGATGATTTCTGCCACCTCGTCATCCGAGAGCAGAGCGGGCTGACGGAACTCCATCTTTGCCAGACGAAGGAACTCCTCGGCTCTGGCTCGACATTGGTTACGAGCCTTACAGAAACGGCACCAGCTTCCAGCCTGGAACTCTCCTGCCCCGGCAAGTGCCATAGCGGAGCGGGGCTTCAGAATCTCCTCACCCCAGGTCTTGAGGGCGTCGGGTGTGATATCCCAGGTGGAGAAGTTATTGATACGAGGCTGGAAAATGGTCAGTCGCACCGTTTCAATGTCGTAGAGCATCTCTGCCATTTCCAGTACGCCCAGACCGTAGGCCATGAGTTGCGGATTCTCTTCGGCAGAAACTTCCACGCCGCGCCCCAGCTTCAGATCGATCACATGAGCCACCTTGTCGGTGACGATGACCATATCTGCCGTGCCAAAGCAGTCTGGGGAGTATTCGGAAATATCCACACGCTGCTCTACGGAGAACAGGGGCGAGTTACACTCGCGCTTGGCTTCCTCGATCTTCTCGATGACGAAAGCCACATAATCTTCCACGGCTTCCATAAGGTCATCCGAGTAGTAGTCGGATACCGGGCGTTTGGTACGCTGTTTCAGGTGCTTTTTGATAAGGTGTTCTGCCAGAGCGTGTCCGGCAGACCCTTCTGCGGCGTACTGACTCTCCTCATCCTGGAACTGCTCCCCCAGCACCAAAGAGGGTGGGCAGTTCAAAGTACGGTGCAAAGCCGAAGGAGAGTTCCTTGCGTGGGCACCCATTAGAGCGCCTCCGCATCAGCCAGGAGGGCTGCGTAGTCAGATTTCTTGACCCCAGACAGCTTGCCGGAATCATATTTGAAGAGGAGTTCTTTGACTTCCTTACGCTTGCCGGCCTCGGACTTTGCTGCGAGAACCGCACGAACCTCTTCGATAGTGACCTCTGCCGTTTCTGCAGGAACCTCTGCCACAGGGGCAGCTTCGCTCACAGCCGGAGCAGAGGTGTTGCCAGCCAAGGCACGGTAGCCAGCAGCCAGCTTTTCAAATCCATCTGCGATGGTTAAATAAACTTCATTCATGTGCTTCATCCTTTCCTTAGACAAACTTCAGACCGTGGATTGCCTTGCGGTATTCCTCGCTGACACGGTCATCGATCATCATGGTTGCGGGACTGATGCGGTTGCCGTCATCGTCATACAGACGAGCCGGAATGCCCAGTTCCTTTGCCTGCTCCAACTCAAAGGCCATGCCGTTGCTGATGCGACCGCCGAAGATCCAGATTTCATCGCAGACCTTCATCTGCTCCACACCGAGGGTGATACCCAGGATGCGCTGTTCAGGGTCGTTGTCGTTCAGAAACTGCGGAAACATCAGATGAGGTGCCATCGGGCAATAACCGATGATTGCCGCCATACGGGCGTGTTTCCTTGCTGCCTTGAGGTTTCTCTCCACATCGCCACGATACGGAGAACAGATAAATACTCGTTTCATAAAAATTCACCTTTGCCTTTCATGTCATTCGGGGGTGTGTCCCGTGGTTAATAGGAAGCAAACTGATTGATGATGCTGTTCATGACTTCCAAGTCATGCCCCTCCAAGCTGGGTGCCAGCTTCTTAAGCAACGCCGCCTGCTCCGGCGAAAGGGTCTTTCTGCCACGGTGGTACCAGTCCGCAACATAGATGCCTCCGCCGTGTCGGCCACGGACAGTCTCAATCGGATATGAGCAAGCGAGGACTTCGATATCGGTGCGGATGGTCTTTTCAGACACACCGAACTCTTCTGCCAGGTTTTTGACCTGGTCGTGTCTACGGACACAAAGCCTGTCCAGAATGGCATCACGCCGTTCAATCGCTGTCATCATCGCTTGCTCACCTCCTTTCGTTTGCTGTGGCTTAATGGTAAAAGTTAAAGCGGAAGCCTAATTACCGCTTTAAAAAAAGTTTTGCGAAAAAGTTTTGGAGAAAAAAATAAGGCCGGAGTATAGCTGTACGAATACAGCCTTACTCCGGCCTTAGTGGTGGCTCTTGCCCCGGTGGTCAGTCAGTAATGCTTATGATGCCCGCCCGCTCCTACGCTGGGCTACGGCCTTTTCTGTTTTCAGCGTGTCCAAGTCGCCCTGGAAAAAGCGCTTGCACTTCGGACACATGACGGATACGGTGACCTTCGCCTTTCCATCGGCGAGGACTTCGCCCTTTTTGCACCAAGGGCAAATGAGGTGTCTATTAAACAAATGCTGCATGATTCAGTCAACCTCCAATACGGTGATATTTTACGCTTTTTACGCCAAGTTGCGTAACGATAGGGCAAAAAATAGTAGCCTACCACCTGTTTTGGGAAGCAGGCTACCGTATCACACGCATTAGAAGGCAACAGCTAATTGTCTGTGCTGTTCCAGATATTTCTCTTCACTTACCAGCAGACCCAGCCGCTTCATCTGTACATTAGCGGCAGCCTTGGATACGCCGAAGAGACCAGACAGAGCTTCCTCGATAGCAGAAACTCCTAAATTATAGTCCCAGTCCATAACAGTCGGCATGATAAACACACCGTCCTTGAAGCCGCACTTGCGGATCAGTTCCTGTGCGGCAGGAACAAAGGTCTGCCGGGGCATGGCAATAGATGCAGCAAACACATTGGCTTGATGCTCTCTAAATTCCTCCTGGGTAGTCAGTTTGGAGCGTTTGGCACTGCCGCCCTCCAGACTGCTTCTGCGACAGCAGACCACATAGTCGCCATCCTTGTGGTTGTCAAAGAAACTCAGCTGTCCACCCATACGGCGGTACACTGCAGGATGCAGACAGAGATGCCCACCCTCATGGAGAACGGTAAAGGCAGCAAAGCCCTCCTTACCATCGTCCATCGTGCTGTTATCGATCAGCACAGTATTTGCCGCCACATCAATTGGCTTAATGCGTTTTGCCTCCCGGTCAAATACCAGGATTCGGTCATCGTTGAATACGGTAGCCCCAGCGATGGCAGGGGCATTCTCAGGATAGTAGATATCCTGGTAGTCAACGACAGCCTCTAAATAGGATTCCACAAAGTGGATCGGATTGACCTTGCCCGGCTCCTGGAGCAGCTTGGGCTTGTAGTCCTGGAGCAGAGTCTCTGCATAGTCCTGGATATCCGTATCTTTCACAATGGGAGTCATATCCTTGTGTCGTGTTCTACAGTGAAAATCAATCAAATTTGCTACCTCGCTTTTTTTCTAAATCACGGATGAACTTCTTCCAGTCCTCCTCATCTGCCACACCCGCATTTGACATACGAAGAGCGTATCGTGCCATGTCGCCTATACCAGAATACATCATGGTATCTTCAATATCGGCAGGAATCTCGGATTTTTCTCTTGCTGCAAGGTCATACATTCTGGCTCTATCCTCATCGGAAAGATGCAACACCTCGCAGAATTTTTCAATCCGAGTGCTATCAAACGGCTTCCTTCTTCCTTGTTCAATATCACTCAGCATACTTAAGGACAGGCCCAATTCTTTTGCAATATCCTTTAATGTCAGTTCGCGCTCGTCAGCAAGCCTCTTTGCTTTTATAAACTCGCCGAACCTCATGTTCTCTTCTCTCATTTTAGTTAGCCTCCTGTTGTGCTGTAATTACGCATTTTACGCCTATTACGCCGTTCTGCGTAAATTATACTGCAACAGATGAGAAAAGTCAACACCTTAGCTGGGTGAACCTATTAACTTTCGTTCAGCTTATTATCAAAGGACGCAATCCACTCCAGAATCGCATCTGTTGAGAGCGAACCTTCTTCTTTTTGTTTCCTTCTGATTTTCATACCCTCCGTAAGTTCCTGCAAACGCTCCTGCGCATCTTTACTGTCCGGGTGGCGTTTTACTGCCATTTTCAACCGCATATACAGCCTGCGGTATTCCTGAGTCAGAACATCATTCTTCATCTTCTTGGCTCTGGTCGCATTGGCTCCCACATCCCGACATTCCTTTGTCTCGTCCTGGGGAGCAGGGTAACCACAGTACACGGAATCAGATCTGCCCACTGGCACAAAATAGTTCCCACAGTTTTTGCACTTCACAAATTTAGTCTGGGCATCCATAGCATGGGCGGCTTCAAACAGAATCAGCGACATGGAAGACTTTATGGTGTATATCGAGTGGAATGCATCATCAAAGAACATAATGTGAAAATCAATGTGCTGGAAATCCGTATTGGATGCGTACAGTCCCCAGAAGGCCATTACTTGGTCTTCTTCGTATTCCTCGCCGGAAGCCAACATATTGAAGGAGTGCTTGAATGCCACATAGCAATCGGCATACGCAGCGTAGGCCGTCAGCATAGTTTGACCGATGGTGCTGATACCAAATTCCTCAAAGCCTGTATCCTCCAGAATGAACGACTTGATCTGGCTTGTGTCCCTATCCTCATTCAGAGGGTCCAACAGTCCTTTCAACTCCTCGGCATTGGCGCGGTTAAAGTCAGCCATGAAACTGGAGAAGTCTGTAAGAATCATCACGGCGGTAACTACACCAAACTTTGCCAGACACGCCTCATACAAACTCATAAGAGCGTGACCACCATTTCCCACCAAGTCGGCATCGTTGAAGTAGGTATTTTCCATAATGAGGGGCTTAATCTCCGTAGGGCGAAGTCTGGCATATTCACAAGCCATACCTCCAATCGGATACTCCTTGATGATGTCACCTTCCATCACGATATTTTTCTTTCCGTCAAATTCTACATTCAAACCGATGTCCATGCCGTGTACCTCCTGTTATCAATCGCTATCAGCACCTTTCAAACGAGCAACTGTAAACAATCGTTTGTTTCGATTAACTGTTGATAACATTATATCAAATCACACCCCGTAGTCAATAGATGTGAGAAATATCGCTTGCTAACAATTTCGCTGTATTGATTGTTAACGCCCCATCACACCAGGCATCTGAACCAAGTGGCGGTTATCGATTGGCATCTTCAGATCCCCCAGCAGACAAGCCTGGAACACAGCCCTCTTGCCGAACCTACGCCGTATTTCCTCTATACAGTCATCCAGCTTCTCGGCTTTCTCCACACAGCGCATATCCGTAAAGAGGTCGATCTGCTCCGGCACTCCCTGGGGAACAAGGTTGATGGCTCTTACAGTTACCGCACGGACTGGAGTAGACCAGCGGTAATTCGACTGAAAAATGGCATGAGCCTTTTTCGCAATCATCATGGGGCTTTGGGTTGATAGGCTCAAAGGTGCCTGGAACTGCCGATACCCCAGGTCGTTGCTACGGATGCTGATCTGAACACCAGTCGCTTTCAGCTTATGTAAGCGCAGTCGGTGTCCGATGTCCTGTGACAATTCCAGCATCACCTTCCAGACCTCTTCATCATCCAGAAGGTCTGCCACGCAGGTGATTCCATGCCCCACAGATTTGATTGGCGATACGAAGTCCTTATGCATAACGGGTGTGTCATCCTTGCCAGCAGCGTACCGCCACAGCTGAAGCCCGTTCACCCCCAGAAGCCTTTTGAGGAACTCTGGGTCCGTGGTGGCGATGTCGCCGATGGTATAAATGCCGTAATTGCTGAACTTGGCTGTGGTTGCCCTTCCCACAAACAGAAGGTCAGAGGCAGGCAGAGGCCAGACCTTTTCCTGGAAAGTGTCCTTTGTAATTTCAGTTACTGCATCCGGCTTTTTCATGTCACTGCCCAGCTTAGCAAATATCTTATTGAAAGAAACACCAATGGAAACCGTTAGTCCCAGTTCCTCCTTAATCTCCTGCCGGATGCTTTCGGCGATCTTCATCCCATCACCGCACACGCCACGACTCCCAGTGACATCAAGCCAGCACTCATCCATTCCATACGGCTCGACTTGGTCTGTGTATCTCTGGTAGATATTGCGGGCCAGTTCCGAATACTTGAGGTACTGGTCATACTGTGGTTTCACCATGACCAGCCCAGGACAAAGTTGGCGTGCTTCCCAATTGACCATGCCCGTCTTAACACCGGCCTTCTTCGCCAGTTCCGATTTTGCCAGCACGATACCGTGTCTGTTCTCCGTGCTGCCACATACCGCCACAGGCTTTCCCCTAAGACTGGGGTCAAGCATCATCTCTACAGATGCGTAAAAACAGTTCATGTCGCTGTGCAGTATCGTTTTTTCACCCAACTTCATCACCTTCCTCTTAAAACTTCATCCAAACCTATTGACAAAGTGAAGTTTTGCGAATATAATTTTCTCATAACTTCACCGAACTTCACCCGTATAATAGCACTGCGGTGAAGTTTCGTCAATGGGTTTGATGAAGTTGATGAAGTTACAAACGAAAATTTTCTGAAAGGAAGGGCTACCATGACGTTTTCCGATAAAATCAAAGTCTCACGAGAACTCTGCAATTTGACCCAACAGCAGCTTGCTGACAAGGTGGGCGTTTCCAAGCGTACCATCGCATCCTACGAATCTTCTGGGGCAATCGCCCGTTCTTCTACTATGAGAAAGCTGGCGGTAGCACTGAATGTTTCCTATGACTATCTGGCAAATGATGAAGTGACTGACCCGAAGCAGGGCATTGAGAAAATCGAACACATCGAGGCTGTCAGGGGTCAGTTCGGCGACAGAGCTGCCAGTGAAGTAGATGAACTGCTTGAGCGCAACGCTGCCCTCTTCGCAGGTGGCGAACTGAGCGAGGAAGCCAAGGACGCATTTTTCACTGCCGTTACCAAGGCTTACCTGGAATGCAAAGAGGAAGCCAGAAAGACCTTCGGACGCAAAAAGAAATAAGTCCGTTTTTTGGTACGCATTATAATTTACAATTGAAGTGATACAGAAAAGAGGGATCTGAATGACCGTGGATTATATATGCCGTGAAGTAGAACGGCTCAAGCGTAAATTCCATGAGACAGACCCATTCAAGCTGTGTGATGCGATGGGTATCATACTTCTGTACGCGCCGATGGGTACATACCCAGGAGCCTGCAAAGGTTTCTTCCTGGCACAGAGCCGTAAACGCTCAATCACCGTTAACAGTGATCTCCCGGAGGCGATACAACGGATTATCGTCACACACGAACTGGGTCACGCTGTTCTCCACGCCAAAGCTGTGGGCGTGAATGCCTTCCACGACTTTGAGTTATTTGACAGCACCTCCTTCATGGAATATGAAGCTAATATATTTGCAGCCGAGTTTCTTATGGACGATAATGACGTCCTGGAAAAGCTGAACGAGGACATCTCCTTCTTTGGGGCTGCGTCCTTACTCCGTGTCCCGCCGGAACTGCTGGACTTCAAATTCCGTCTGATGAAGCGGAACGGATACAAATTGATAGATCCGCCTTTGATGGCGAATGCCAACTTTCTAAAGAATGTGGAAACGGAGGTCACCGATGAATATTAAGGTTTATGTGGATGTGACCGCCAAGTTCAACAGCGATGGGTTTTTAATACCCATCAACCTCACTTGGGAAGATGGTCAAGTTTTTGAAATCGACCGTGTCACCGATATCCGGCAGGCAGCCGCCATGAAGGCTGGGGGCCAGGGTGACCGTTACACAATATGGGTCAGAGGAAAGCAAAGCTATCTGTTCTTTGAACGGAGCTGCTCTCTCACTGGCAATAATCTCGGCCGTTGGTTCGTTGAACGCCGGGTTGCATAAGGAGGGATAGACTTGGAACGAATAGAATATGTAAGTGTGGACAAGGATGTCCTGGACTTCTTCAAAGTCATCTACTTTGGAGCAATCACGGACCCGATGGCTGCCGCCAGCGACCGTGCCTACCGAGATTTGAACCGCACTATCCGATTTAAGAATATGCCCCAGGAACGGAGAGACTTTCTGCGGCAATCGGTAACAGCACTTTTCAAAAAGGAAATTCCCACCCTTGTAGAGATTGGGGTGGATAATCAAAACAGCTACGATTCCTGGCACCACCGCATCTGCGGTCAAATTCGTACATATTACCGGGATGCCGGAATCGAATTTTACTATGGGCAAGCACAGAAATGGCTTAATATGACTATGAAATATCTGTATGTCAGCGGCGAATACACCTTTGACGGCTTGTTCCAATATCTCCATGTTCCCATTGATAACTATGTATTCAGCATAGCAAAAAAGGAACTTGGCATCCCACAGCCGACCACAGCTTGGAGCAGATGGGATGATTACAACAGACAATACATGGCGTACCAGTCGGCTCTCCGTTCCAGAATCCGTGGCTACTATCCTCTCCGTTGGGAATTCAAATTCTGGATGAAAGAAGCACGGCAGCTGGAGCAGAGCAACGCCACAGCTACTATGGAAAATCGTGAAAAGCTGTGGGTTCTCCAAGACCTACAGAAAAAAGGGCTTGTCCATGTCGATCAATACTATGAGGCTTTAGAGCGCATCGGCGATCTCAAAAACCACTATTACGATTACATGACAACAGAGCCAATCCACTGCGATAAGGAACTGGAGCGGTTGCCAGAAGCTGACTATGACCTTTGCTGTGCATTGCTGACCATGTTGCTCCGGGAGGATCATTTCAGTAATGGCTCCTTTGGAGAGCGTTACAGAGCCGGACAGGTACAGCCTATTCTACAGCGGATGATTGACCTTTTATCCGCAGGAAGGAGGTAACCGTGGCAACTTTAGAATCCTACGGTCGGGAAATACATAGCATCTTCCAGCTGTTGGGGGACAAGGAAAACGACATCACTTTGAGTATGTCCTGGGCCTTAGCAAAATGCCCGGAATTCCTCAAGGCAGTCGTGTCCTCCGTTTCCGGCTTTACCCCAGCAGTCGAGGATACAACGATTACGAACCAGCGGTACGATGCTGCCACTGGTATCACTGATATCGAAGTAACCGACCATAAAAACTTCCACATCATTTTTGAAGCCAAGCGTGGCTGGTTGCTCCCCGGTGCTGACCAGCTGACGAAATACTCAATTCGTGAAGATTTCGCCAAAGCCAACTACAACCACAAGCACATTGTTTCCTTGTCGGAATGCACACAGGCTTATGCCAAGACCCATCTCCCGTTCCAGGAGGTAAACGGTATCCCTGTGTCGCATCTTTCCTACCAGGAAGTGTACCAGATGGCCCAGGCATCCCACGCACATTCTAACCACGAGCAGAAGCATCTCCTCCGAGAGTTCTGCGAATATCTGAGAGGACTAATGACTATGCAGAAACTTGATTCAAATATGGTCTATGTCGTTGCACTTGGTACCCAGTGTCCAGACCGCTGTAGTATCACCTGGATAGACATCGTCAAGACCCATAACAAATACTTCTGCCCGGTCGGCGGCAACGGATGGCCGAAAGAGCCACCGAACTACATCGCTTTCCGCTACTATGGGCAGCTCCAGTCTATCCACCATATCGAGGGATACACTGTGACCCGTAATATGCACGATGAAATTCCAGAGATGCCGGATGAAGTCTGGGATACAGACTGCTATGTTTATAAGCTGGGACCGGCAATCGTCCCTGGAAAGACCGTCAAAACTGGTAAGATTTTTAGGAACGGTCGTGTGTGGGCTATGCTTGATACGCTCCTCACCTGCGACACGATCAGCGAGGCAAGGGACATGACCCAAGCCCGCCTGGGTTAACGCTATGGCAAACGAAAACGAACTCCGGCTACATCGTTGCTGTTTTACTGGGCATCGCCCATTGAAACTGACTCGGTCGGAGGCTGAAATTAAAAGAGACCTGGAGGCGGCAATCCTCCAGGCGATAGATGATGGGTTCGTGACCTTCATAACAGGCATGGCTCGTGGTGTGGATATTTGGGCTGGTGAGATTGTTCTTCAGCTTCGGCAGCACAATCCCAATCTCCACCTCATTGCCGCCGTTCCTTACGATGGCTTTGAGAACCGCTGGGCTTCGGACTGGCAGAAGCGTTATAAGGACATACTCGACAGAGCAGACCTTGTACGCTATATTTGCAAAGGCTACAGCCGCGTTTGCTTTCAGATCCGCAACGAGTGGATGGTGAATAGATCTGCCAGGGTAATCGCTGTTTATAATGGCGAACCTGGCGGAACCAGGAATACTATCGAATACGCAGAAAAAAATAAGGTGGAGTGCTTCAAAATCTGAGGCACTCCACCTTGTTTATAATTATTTTTCTGAAGTAAAATACAATTCCCAGTTATCTTGCAAGCGCATTGCAATATGGAAACCGAGAAGCGGAGGTACCGCATTACCAATGAGTTTGTATGCATCTGAAGCAGAAACGCTCTTTCGGCCACTTTCTGCTGGCAGAATAAACTCATAATCATCCGGGAACGTCTGAATTCTCGCACATTCCCTAATTGTAAGGCGACGTTCCTTCAATCCGGCTTTCAACTCATCTGTATGTGTTCCACCGTGTTCTTCGCTCAAGCGTCTATACTCAATATTACCATGATGCTCAGAACGAATTGTCGGGCCGATACCACTGAGGTTAATCTCGCTCTGTCCTTGGCAATGCTTTCCCATGTATTTTGCCTTTGAATACTTCTTTTGAGAAGCGTCTTTTGCATCTTCGGGTTCTGGCAAGTCACAAAGGCAATCAAAAGTGGTAACATATTTTAGCAGATCGTCACCTGTTCCATGTGTAACGCAAGGATACGGGTCGTACTCAGAAGGAATCACAGCACTTGACAACGCTTCCAATGCCTGCTGTGTTAATGCGCTTTTCTTAAAGCCGTAGAAAATCACACGTTCTCGGCTCTGCGGAACACCGAAGTCTGCTGCGAGAAGAACCCTTGCAGGAATTACGATGTAACCGCCATCGCAAACCGTTGAAAAGTCATGCTCGATTATCTCTTTTGCATCAGCGAGATTCGTCAACCCTTTTACATTTTCCGCTATGAAAATCTTAGGCTGAACAATAGAGATTACCTCACGCATCCACATATATAGCTGGCCACGACTTTCCACAGAGGGTTCGTCTGTAATAGTCTTACCATTATGGCTTTTATCTGAATTAAAGCCTTTTCTTTTTCCTGCGACTGAAAAGTCTTGGCAAGGGAAACCGCCAGTCACAATATCAATATTTGTGGGGAATACTTTGATTTTGTTTTCCTTGTGGAGTTTTACCAAGTCAACGATGCTATCCAAACAGTATGCAGACTCAGGTACTCCTAACTTACTAAAATAATGACACCAAGCGGCTCTTGCATCAGGTTTAATGTCATTGGCAAACACGGTCTTAAATCTCGTTTTGGGCAACCTAACCCACTGTTTATCAACCGTTCTTACACGCCAGTGAGGATTGATTTTACTATTTACAGATGCTTTCAGAACAGAAAAGCCACCTTCAAAACCCAAATCCATTCCACCGCATCCTGAAAACAAGGACAACACATTTAGTGCGCCTTTAACTTCTTCACATTTTTTACCAGACTTAATTCTATCTGGTCTCATAGCATCAGATGGGATTAACCAAATTCCGCTGTGCTTGACAGCGCCCGGAATTCTATCCTCGGCACAATAGAGTTGAACTCGTCTTGCTGTAATATCCCATTTCGCAGCCGCCTCTGCGGCAGTAATATAAGAATCCATAACAACGCCTCCCGCATAACATTCTATTCGTTTGTGCGAAAAAAGTCAAGCGGGAGGCGCAAAAATTAACAATTATTCTTCATCTTCATCGAGCAGAATATCTTCCAGCATTTGACGCTTTCTCACGTGTTCCAAATCCTTATCTGGAATTACTGCTGCGGTCAATGTCAACCACTGCTCAATACGCCCTTGATATTCAGTGCTGGGAACAATACCCCAATCATCTTCTAACACCTGCAAATCGGCATTTTCCAGTTCCATCAAGACATACTTTCTGTACTCATGCAGGTTTTTGAAAATTCTTGGAAGTTTTTCATATATGACGGTCGACAATTCGACATCGGCTTTACCTCCAGCAGTAAAGCGGTCTCTCAATGCTGGATCGATAATACTATTTTCAGAAGCCAGCCAACTCATATATCTGTAGAATTTGGTTCCACTATTGGAGAAAATCTCTGCAAAGTGTGCGAAAGCATAACCCATCAGTTTATTCTGATCGACCTTGGGAAGTTTCCCAAACATTTGAATTGCCGCCGGGGTACTATCTGCCAACCACCAGGCTTTTTGACCTATACTAAGAAAATAGTCCGTGATCAGCTTAATAGGTTGATCGGATTGGCTAATTTCCGCATAACTCATATTCGATTTATCAAAGAAACTTTCTCCATCCTCCACATCCAAATCTATCAAGTAGCGGGGACTGTGGGTAACCACAACGTTCGCAATGCATTTATCGTATTCCTTGGCACGGAAAATACTATTTTCACCACGAACTTTACCAAATACAATTACATTTTTCAGGATGCCAGGAACTCTGGTGCTTCCAAGTACGCTATTACCATTGATTTTCCATGTATTACCCGTGCCGGAAGAACTCTTAACTTCAATACCATACTTATTCCCATCGTTACCCTCAATAACAATATCAGGAAAACCGTGTCCGCCAGGTGTGTAGTCAACAGACGCATCAAGAGAAAGCGCATCAATGGCATAATCTACAGCTTCCTTTACCCAAGGTTCAAAATCTTCACCGCTTTTCCTGTACCGTTCAGGGTGTTGCTGGCAATCCGCAGCCAAGTATTCTAAGACTTTATCAATCAATGAATCAAACTGATGCTCTGTCATATCGCCAACCTCCATCATAAATTTACTCACAGCTTAATAACCGTTAGAGAAAAAGCACCCATACGATATGCAGATCGTACAGGTGCTAAACTTTGCACTTCTACACATATATTATAGTGCGAAAGTACATTTTTTTCAATATGCGATTTCCTCTTAGTTTGATTCCAGTAGGCTCCAATTTCTATCAACGGTTCTGATGGTGATTTTTCCATCCTCGCATTCGACCAGCAGGTCAGAACCAATATCAAATCCGGCAGCCTCCAGCCATTTGCCCTTCAGCACAATGGTAGGAACATCCTGGTAGTTATATCCGTTACTCTGGCCGTACACTTTCAGCCTTCTGTTTTTCTTGTTTTTCATGGCATTCTCCTTTTGCTAAATGGTAGTTACGCCAAATAATATGGCGTTTCGTCAAAAGGTTAGGAGTTTTGCCAAATGGTGCTACATCTGCGTGAACCGTTTGCTACATATCGAAACTTCATATTCACCCCATACTACATATAGTTGGTCTACAATCCAGCCAAAACACACCATTGGGTATGTGTTCCCAACCTCAAATTCCGAAAATAAAAGCCGAAAAAGCCCAGAAATACGGCATTTTTCAGCGGAATATGTGTGTTCAATTGGCGGTGCAAAGCGTTTCACAAACAAATAAGACACCGTGGTGCGCCAGCGAAATCTCCCCCGGCTTAGGAATGCTGCCACCTCCTGACAGGGCTCTTGCGGAGATGGTGTGGTGGGGTGCGCGGAAGGGCCGTCGGGTGAGCATCGGATGATAACGATCCGTCATGCCGCACACCGACCAGAGCTCCGTAGCCTCCAGAGACTCCTGAGGCGTCAAATCAGGGAGGATGGAGGGCAGCCGCTTTGCCAGCATACTCTTGCCCGCCCCGGGAGGCCCTACCATCAGGACGTGATGTCCCCCCGCCGCCGCAATCTCCAAGGCTCGTTTTGCCTGTTCCTGCCCCTTTACATCGGCAAAATCGGGAAAATGACTGTCCTCTTCTTGGAACGGAATTCTCTCCGCCGGAGGGATCGCAGCCTTTCCGGAGAAATGATCCACCAACTGATTCAGGGTCTCCACCGGATAAACCACGATGCCATCAGCCAAAAGCGCCTCCTGGGCGTTCCCTGCTGGGAGAAACAGTCCCTGCAACCCTGCCCGCCGGGCAGCCAAAGCCATGGAGAGCATTCCGTGTACCGGTCTTAGCTGTCCGGACAGGGCGACCTCGCCCAAAAAGCCCCAGGGCTCCAGATCCGCCTCCAACTGGCCGCTACCCTGTAGCAGACCCACCAGCATAGGCAAATCGTAAACGGTTCCCTCTTTACGTCGGTCGGCGGGCGCTAAATTCACCGTAATACGGTTGACCGGAAAGGAAAAACCGCTGTTTTTTGCTGCCGCACGCACCCGGTTTCGTGCTTCCTTCACCGCAGCGTCCGGCAATCCCACCACGTCAAAGGCAGGCAGTCCATTGGAAATATCACACTCCACTTTTACCTCGTATCCAGACACTCCGTACAGGCCCAGAGAACGCACTGACGATACCACAGCAATCCACTCCTCCCAGTGCAAACAACCTTCCAGTTTATTGTACTGTATCCCCCCTAAAATTGCAAGATACCTCCAGTGGAACTGCAAAGCTTTCTCTTTATTGGTTCTATTTTCCAATCCCGGATCACCTTTTTTTCTTCTCCCATCCATCAGGCACAATCTGTCAACTTCCGCACTCCTCAGTCCA
>CALLZZ010000313.1 GCA_937858235.1 uncultured Clostridia bacterium | reverse complement strand
TCCATGAGTGTGTTCATTGGGATCAGCATAGAAAAGCATTTGAATTGGAGCGGCTATATAACAGCAGTGTCACACGAATCAAGTGTCAGGTAATTGGTGGCATAAAAGATAATAGTAGAGATGCTACTGATTGGATGGAGTGGCAGGCAAATGCCCTCACCCCGAAGATACAAATGCCAATTGCAATGTTTAAGACCCAAGCGTTGATAGGTAAACCTTTGTAGTTAGGATTATTGACAATCCCTTCCATGTACTTTAAAAATCTTTGATGCCACTGCTTTTCGTCTGTAGCCATAATAATACCTCCTATTTGTATAAGTGAAATTCAGTTTTGGTTAACCCAGAATCCAAGGCACGATAAAGGTATCGTGCAGCAATGGAAGAGTATGGTTTCCATTTTGTGCATTTATTTGTAATTGATGCTGGAGAACGGTCTGTTGTCTTGTATAACCATTTGTATGCTTGAAGAAAAGCAACATCCTCTGTAGGGAGAATATCTTGTCTGTCCAGCACAAAAATTAAATACATCTTTGCCGTCCAATTGCCTATTCCTTTTATGGCAGTTAATTGCTTGATAACGCTTTTATCGTCCAGTTCAGGCAGTAATGCCAAATCTAATGCTCCCGATGCGATTGCCTGTGTTAAAGAACGAATGTAGGAAACCTTGGCAGCAGATGTACCTATGCTTCGGATTTCTTCGTCAGATAGCCCATTGATAACATCAGGGGTTATCTCTCCTACACACAAGTTCTCTAAACGTGCATAGATTTTTGCTCCAGCCTTAACAGAAAGCATTTGTTCAATGATTTCGTGAACCAGGAAGGCATATCCGTCCTCATAAGGCAGGTAACTTATTGGTCCAATGGTCGATATTACTTTTGCAAGCCGTTTATCCTTTTTGCATAGGTATTGGATTGACTCGGATTCCAAGGTTAATGTAATAGTGGTAGGCATGGTAACCTCCGCTAATCCTTTATCGTTTCAATGATGTCCTCGATACGACAGTCCAATGCCTCGCAAATTCTAAGAAGCACATCTGTTGTGACGTTTTCGCATCGACCTAATTTTGCTACGGAAGAAGCACTAATTTTGGCAGCATCCTTAAGGTCAGTCTTATTCATGTTTTTATCTATGAGCATTTTCCATAGCTTATTGTAGCTTATACGCATATTTGCCTCCTTACATTTCTGACAGTTTTATCGGCTTAGATATTTTTTTAAGAGTTCAACATCTTTGCTTATATCTCGTGGCTTGATTCTGTTGATTACTTTTTCTTCAACTTCGGGAGTCCAGTAAATCTTTAATTTTTTTCTTGCTCTTGTGATAGCAGTATAGAAAATATTGTGCGTTACTAATTCTTCTACCTCATCAGTAATTACAATTTTAACAGAGTCATATTCTAAGCCTTGTGCTTTATGGATTGATACGGCATAAGCAATTTGGAATGGAACTATAGTTCTTAAATCGTTATCTTCTTCATCTGCACTTTTTAATTTGTGTACATAGAATCGAACTAATGATTTTTCTTTTCCTTCATAGTTTTCTAGCAGTTCAAGGTCAAATTCTGAAATATCACGTTCATCTACAGCTTTTGGTATTTCTACATCAAATTGAATACGTTCTTCTGGAGTACCTGCATCTACTATTTCTACACCCTTGATGATGCCCTTCATATTGTTGTGTATGACAGGTCGAAATCTATCTGAATCGAGGAAGAGAATAGGGTCTTCAACCTTGTATTGTTGAATATCCCATGTGACAGCAGGGTTGCGATTGCTCTCTTGAAGGAATCGGTTGATATTATTGATTCCGTATAAACCATCATAATTTAAGCAAAGGATAGCCTCCCCTGGTTCAAGCGAAGAGAGCAGTGTCTCATCTACTTTTAAGGAGTAGCTTTCTCTCTCAATGACTTCTTTTGCTGTATCTTCCATATGCCTAACCTTGTCCCAAAGTTCAAGCAAACGCTCGTCCTTAGTTCTATGGGGCTGGGTAAGTTCAAAAACAGCACTTTCCGGTAAAAATGATTTTAGTACAGAGAACCAGTTACCAAATTGAATGGCATCAATCTGATAAGTATCTCCGACAAGTAAAAGCATTTCAAAATTTGCTTTTTGCAATACATCTACCATGTCTTTATTACTAACGGTACTACATTCATCAATAACTAATAGTTTATATTTTACTAAAGGCGTGCCTTGATGTTTGAAGCTTTCGATTGTTGAGAAAGTTGTATTTTCAGCATCAATCTTACTCATCAAGTTTTCTTTTGCAGGATTTGTTTGCGTTAGATATAGTTTGTCTGCATCGTTTAGGTAGTGAGATACATGGTTTATCAGTGTCGATTTGCCAACACCAGCAGAACCGTATATCACACCAACTCTTGATTCGGAAAAAATACGGCTAATTATGTTTCTTTTTTCGTCACAGTCAATTTCGTAATCACCTAAAAGATACCAAGTATCAAAATCATCGCTATAGTTTTCAATGCCGGTTTCAGCTAATTCTTGTAACTTCTCAATTACTGTACAAGTATCCAGCTTATAGTCGTTGATAAACACTTGATTGTGTTCAAGAATCAAATCACTAGCAGGTCTATGTCCATCCCAAAGGCTATCATTGTACTTTTTTATAAGGGATTCGTAATCAGGATAATTACTAAGTTCGCTAATGTCTGTAAATAATTGTCCTTTTCCTACTGTATTGTTTCTAATAAATCTAGCAAATAACTCTGGCTTTCTATCGTAACAAGGAATACATTCAAATAATGCACTTTGCCTTGGATTATGACCACTTGGAGATTGGTTAAAAGGCATATTATCAAATGGTCTACATTTACTTGACAAGTATAAATAAGAGAGTGAACTGTTACCAACATTTCTCCACTCCTCATAATATTGGCTATAGAAGCCAGATGAATACTGATTCTTGATGATAACATTGTTCATGTTATAAAGAAGATAACGAAGTATATTTTGTCCAGAACGCTTATGTTGAATTATTTCTCTGCATCTATCCAAAACTGGAATAAAAGAGTAGGACTTCAGTTTGCTTTTCCAATCATTTGTGATTTTGGCGTATGCTATATCTGGAAAGTCTATAAGTTCATTAAGCGAATAACCACGACTTGTAATGAACTCACAGATGATACGTTGTTCTGGATATGGTATTTTGATTTTATCGCCATTTACTATTGCTGCGAAGTTCTTAAATTCGCAGTCACGGATGGCCACTTCCCAACCATCGATAATGATGATGGGCATTGTCTTACCCAGAACCTCTATTGATTCTTGCACAAGATGAAATCTTGATGCGTAGTTGCTTTTGATGGGTAGTTTTGTAAAGGCGATTACCCTGTTGGATTTAGATTTATTTCTTCTATCATCTACAGGTGCAAATGTGACCTCATAGTATATCTTTCTGTTTACAAACAGAGGTTTTATTTTTTGTATATAATATTTGTTACTTTCATAACTATCTGTTCTTCTAGGGTATCGTTCCAACTTCTCGGAGATTTTTGTATAATATTCCTGCAATGTATCATCTAAATGCAGAGGAAATTTCTCAATGTTGTATAATACCTCTATGTTGTAGTAGTGGCTAAGGAGATTTTTTGCCTCTAGCAAGTATTGGTAATACTTCAACATCAATCGTTCTGAGCCGTCTTCGTCCAAAGTATATTGGGTGGTTACAACATTTAAATAATTGCGAAATTTATATAAAGTGTGTAGGTCACTGTTTACTTGAGCAAACTCGGTTGCCTTAGCTATATTTTCTTCGTTAACTTCAATATCAGAGCCATTAGCATAAAACTTAAGCATGATATGGTTTACGAATTTCATTAACTGTTCTAAGATATCTTGGGATATAGCACCGCGAGATGAATCTTCGATGCTGTCCAAGTGTCTACATATAACGCTGTCTATTTTTCTGATGGAGTCATCAATCTTAGGCATCAATACCACCTTCCTGTTTGCTAAAATTCTCCTTCATCCCAGTCGTCTATAAATGCATCATAAGGAAATGCACCAGCGAATAAATCAGGATGGAGTTTAACATACAAATTTCGTATTTTTGTCCTTGTATCCCTCATAAAAGGTGTTGCATGAGAATCATTGAAAAAACTATTACTCAATTTGTTTAATTCTCCAAGCAACCCATATACATATGATTTCAAGATCGGGTCAAGGAAGGCGTCTGATTTTGAACTCCACTTCGAATTGTATAAATCCTGTACTTTCTGAGGAAGTTTCATATCTATTAATGAAGCACCGTAGTTTTCGCCTATCAATGCCAACATTATTTCATCATAATCAGACGTGAATTCTTGAAGTAACGCTTTGTCTTCTGAGGAATAAGGATATTCTTCAGAAGGACATTTTTCGGGGATTTCAATAGCCTCTGCATTTGATGAAACTAAATTAGAAATAGCCGTACCCCAGGCATTGGCAACAGCTTGTCCGGAGGCTATGATTTTTTCTTCAAGAATATCATGAGGTGTTTTATCATCTGTATTTTTGGCACTCTTCGGAGTGCCTTTTTTCTTTTCTGTGGTTGCAGCAGTGCAAATTATATCACAGAAAAAGTAGGCCATCTTCTCAGGCATATTAGATGCATTCAGCCCATCAATATACGGACTGAATGTATCGATTATTTGCTGTGCCGTGGCGTCTGAAAAAGCATCCAAGTATATAACGAATTCTTCTGGCTCAAGGTATGGACTTATTCTTTGAGCCATTTTTGTGATTTTTGTTTTTCCATTGAAATAAGCCTTGTAAGTTGGTGCCTTCACATCTTCTAAAAAAGGTTTCCCCTCTTCTGTGACAACAACATCAAAAAGTGTCTTTACAAAAGAGTGAGTATTTTCGGCACCACCGATTATTGGCTTAAGAAGATTTACGAACTCTGTGAATTCCATAATTTCACCGCCTGATTCTCTATTAGTAACTATGCCTACCCAAGACTACCCGTCACTACCAAGTTATACCGAGTTGCTTTGGTAGAATGAAATCGTACAAAAGAGTACATGAGCGAGAATGGATATAGCACAGAAAAACTTCTACACAACATCATATCAGATTTGAGCGATATTTACAATGCTCACGCAAAAAAATGTGTGCGGAATGAAAGAAATTATATAAAATCCAAGAAAAATTCAATAAGAGTTACAAATCTGACATTGAGACGGGTACACAGAAATGTGTATCCATCTGAGTGCCAGACACTCAAATAAAAAATATTCCAATGCCCGAAGTGGTCGACCTTAAGGCGGCGGGATACATCAAGAGTCAAATTCACGGCATAGCCGTGGACTGACCAAAGATGTACCCACCGTGCTTTGTCATGCCCATTTTCGGTATCAGAGTCGGTGTGTACCATCACATCGGCTCTTTTTGTGTCCTTGCCGCCACCCAATTGGGCGGAAAAGAAAGGCAGGGACTTTAAATGAGAAAGTTCAAGACAGCGGAAGACAACCGTACAAATTACATCTATTACTTCAACGATGGTACAAGCTACACCATCACTCCAGGTGAAAACGGAGAAAACGCAACCATTATCTCACAGCTTCACGGCATGGACGATGACGAACTGGATGCACAGCGTAGAGAGGTATATCACTGTCCTGTTCACTTGGACGGCTATCACGATGGGGACGGCGACGATGCGGATGACCGCAACCCATACCTTGAGGATGACACCTACAATCCTCTGCAGCAGATTCTCACTTCTATCGCAAACGAAGAGCGTTCCATCCGCATGGAAAAGCTGAAGGTGGCTCTTTCAGAACTTACGGATAAGCAGAAGGACACCATTACTAAGAAGTTCTATTGTGGCATGACTAATGTGCAGATTGCAGCAGAAGAAGGTGTTTCCGAGGCGGCTATTCGTAACAGACTTACGAAGATTTACGCAACGCTGAAAAAGAAAATTTGAAAAAAGTTGATTTGAGGGGGTTCGATTCCCCCTCTTTTTTCGCTTATGGACAGAGGGGTGAGAAATACTCCTCGGAAAGGAGCCAAGTGCAATGGGAATTAAACACAAGGTATGTATCAACATTGCAAAACCCGGCGGCACACCTTATCCGGTAGTCCGAAGCGGAACGATGCAGATTCGTAAGAGAATACTTGATTTTCTCTTCGGTCAGCAGGTAAACGTCCTGGTTCTGTCCCCCGGCGACTCGGTGCAGACTGTCGAGATTCACGAACTGAAAGGAGGCGAGAACCATGACAAACGCAAACAAGTTTAACCTGCTCCTTGATGTGGTGAAGCTGATGCACTCGTTGGCAGACGGACTGGAGGCTGTGGCTTATGCTTTTGCAGATAGCCAGGAAATCTTCGTAGAAGCCAAGGAAGTGTCGAAGCCTGTCGAAACTGGACAACCCACAAAACAGATAGCAGCAGAAAAAACACCTTCATTGGCAGATGTCCGTGCCGTGCTTGCGGTAAAAACGCAGAACGGAATGACAGCCGAGGTCAAGGGTCTGATTACCAAGTACGGCGGCACCAAGCTGTCGGATGTGGACCCGAAGCATTACGCAGACCTTATTAAGGATGCGGAGGTGCTTGGCAATGGGTAATCACGCACTTCTTTCTCCTTCCAGTTCCCATAGGTGGTTATCGTGTACACCGAGTGCAGTCCTGGAAACGGAGTTTGAAAACAAGAGCAGTAACGCTGCCGAAGAAGGTACCGCCTTTCATGCACTGTGCGAACACAAGCTGAAGAAGGCGCTCCGCAGACGCAGTAAAAGACCCGTTTCTTCATTTAACACCGATGAGATGGAAGAAAACTCTGACGGCTATGTGGAGTTTGTGTTGGAGCAACTTGAAAAAGCAAAGCAGACCTGCCCTGATCCACTGGTGCTGATTGAGCAGAAGGTTGACCTATCGGATTTTGTACCGGGGTCGTATGGAACGGCAGACTGTCTTATGGTTTCAGACGATACCCTGCACATTATTGATGCGAAGTACGGACTCGGAGTCCTTGTGGATGCGGAACGAAATACGCAGCTCATGTGTTACGGCATCGCAGCCCTTGGTGTCTATGAAAGCCTGTATGACATCAAAGAAGTTTCCCTCTCAATATTCCAGCCAAGACGTGAGAATGTTCAAACGTGGACGGTATCCGTGGAGGAGTTGAAGGATTGGGCGGAAAACGAACTGAAACCCAAGGCACAAATGGCTGCCAAGGGCGAAGGCGAATATTGTCCCGGAGAGTGGTGTCAGTTCTGCCGTGCAGCGGTCAAGTGCCGTGCAAGGGCAGCAGAAAAACTCCGTATTGCAGAGGAAGAATTCAAACTACCACCTTTACTTACTGATGAAGAGATTGAATCCATTCTTCCGATGTTGCCGGATATCACCAAGTGGGCAAACGAAATCAGTGCTTATGCCCTGGAGGCGGCACTAAACCACGGTAAGCAGTGGAGCGGGTTCAAGGTTGTGGAAGGTCGTTCTAACCGTAAGTTTTCCGATGAGGATGCGGTGGCGGCGGCAGCCAAGGAACACGGGTACACGGATATTTACCGTCAGAGTCTTATCACGCTGACAGAAATGCAGAAATTGATGGGCAAAAAGCAGTTCGAGGAAATCCTGGGCGACCTCGTAATTAAACCACCCGGAAAGCCTACCCTCGTTCCCCTTTCGGATAAGAGGCAGGCAATGAACGTATCAGACGCAAAAAACGAATTCAATGAAATTATGGAGGATTAATATTATGGCAAACGTAAACAGAACTAAGGTTATCACTGGCAAGAACACTCGTCTTTCTTACTTCCACGGCTGGGAGCCTGTCAGCATCAATGGCGGTGCTGAAAAATATTCCGTATCTGTGCTGATTCCGAAGGACGATACCGAAACCATCAACGCTATCAACGCTGCGGTGGATGCTGCGATTGAGGAGGGCATCGCCAAGTTCGGCGGCAAGAAGCCTAACAAGGGTGCTATCAAGTTGCCTCTTCGTGATGGCGATGTTGAGCGTGACGATGACGCCTATAAGGGTCATTACTTCGTGAACGCCAACAGCACCACTGCACCTCAGATTGTGGACAAGGCTGTGAAGCCTATCCTTGACCGTGACGAGGTCTACTCCGGCTGTTATGCGAGAGTGTCCTTGAACTTCTATGCATTTAACTCCAACGGCAATCGCGGTGTTGCCTGTGGTCTTGGCAACATCCAGAAAATCCGTGACGGTGAGTATCTCGGCGGCCGTACTTCCGCAACCGATGACTTCTCCACTGTTGAGGATGACGATTTCCTGGCTTAAGTGTAACCCCTGGCAGGCGGTGTGAAATACCACCGTCTGCCTCAAACGAAAATTACGAAATACGAGGTAAAACGATATGAACGAATTATACGAATTTATGAAACAGGTCGATGTGATTGTGCTTTTCTGCCTGATCTACGGTCTTGCCATCAACGGCATCGTATGGGCAGTGTGCGAATTTATCAGCTTTGTGGTAAAGAAGGTCAAAGCCTTCCGTGAAAAGCGTAAGCAGAAAAAGGCTGCACAGAATGAAGATGTGACCGAGTAAACATGACGGGCGGCGGAGGATATTCTTCTGCCGCCTTTGTCATAGAAAGGAATGTGCTATGAAAGTATTAAGTATTGATATTGAAACCTTCTCCTCGGTCAATCTGCAAAAATGTGGTGTTTACAAATACGCAGAGAGCGAGGATTTTGAAATATTGCTGTTCGGCTATGCCGTGGACGGTGGTGCGGTGCAGGTGGTCGACCTTGCCTGTGGGGAGAAAATCCCGGCAGAGATTATTGAGGCACTGACCGATGATGCCGTTATAAAAACCGCGTTTAATGCTGCTTTTGAGAGGGTGTGTCTGTCCAGGTACTTATCTGATATGGGTGTAAGCCTTGACCCGTTCCATGACAATCATCCGTTGTCACAGGAGTGCGCCCGTTACTTAAATCCGGCAAGCTGGCACTGCACCATGATTTGGTCGGCAACCCTGGGTTTGCCTCTTTCCCTTGAAGGTGTCGGTGCTGTGCTTGGACTGGAAAAACAGAAGCTGACCGAGGGTAAATCCTTAATCAAATACTTCTGCGTTCCCTGTGCGCCGACCAAGACAAACGGTGGCCGTACAAGAAATCTGCCACAGCATGATATGGAAAAGTGGCAGCAATTTAAGGCGTACAACCTCCGTGACGTGGAAACGGAAATGAGCATCCAGGCAAAGCTGTCCCGTTTTCCTGTGCCGGATAAGATTTGGGATGAATACCATGTGAGCGAAGAAATCAATGACCGTGGTATCGGTGTGGATATGGTGTTGGTAAAAGAGGCTATTGAAATCGACAGTATAAGCCGTGACTATCTGACTTCCAAAATGCAGGATATGACAAATCTCGACAATCCCAATTCCGTGCAGCAGATGAAGATGTGGCTATCGGATAACGGTATGGAGATGGAAAGCCTTGGCAAAAAGGAAGTGGCGGCGGCAATCAAAACGGCACCACAGGATATTACCGATGTGCTTTCCTTACGTCAGCAGCTTGCCAAGAGCAGTGTGAAGAAATACACGGCGATGGAAAATGCCGTATGCAAAGATAACCGTGCAAGAGGTATGTTTCAGTTCTACGGAGCCAACCGAACCGGAAGATTTGCAGGAAGGCTGATTCAATTACAGAACTTGCCTCAAAACCACATGGAAGATCTGGCAGAGGCTCGTGGTCTTGTGCGTTGCGGAAATTATGATGCCTTAGAACTTTTATATGAAGATATCCCCGATACCCTGTCACAGCTTATCCGTACTGCCTTTGTACCACAGAAGGACAGAAAATTTATCGTAGCAGACTTTTCTGCGATTGAGGCGAGGGTTCTTGCCTGGCTTGCGGGCGAACAGTGGAGGCTCAAGGTGTTTGAGGAAGGCAAAGACATTTATTGCAGCAGTGCGAGTCAGATGTTCGGTGTTCCGGTAGAAAAGCATGGTGTGAACGGACATCTCCGTCAAAAGGGAAAAATCGCTGAACTCGCCCTGGGTTACGGCGGTTCGGTCGGTGCCTTGAAAGCTATGGGTGCCCTTGAGATGGGTCTTACGGAGGAGGAACTTCAGCCTCTTGTATCTGCATGGAGAAATGCCAATCCGATGATAACCAGGCTGTGGTGGGATATCGACCGTGCCGTAAAGACCTGCGTGAAAGAAAAAAGCAGAACGGAAATCCACGGCATTGTATTTCACTATCAGAGTGGATTTCTGTTTCTGACCTTACCGTCCGGCAGACAGCTTGCCTATGTGAAACCACGCATGGGAGAGAATCAGTTCGGCGGCGAGGCAGTGACCTATGAAGGCGTAGGCGCAACAAAGAAGTGGGAGCGCCTGGAAAGCTACGGTCCTAAATTCACGGAGAATGTGGTGCAGGCAATTGCAAGGGATATTCTGATGTTTGCCATTCAAACTTTGAGCCACTGCGACATCGTTGCCCACGTCCACGATGAAGTTATCATCGAGTGCGACCGCAGGGTTTCCCTGGATGCCGTTTGTGAGCAGATGGGCAGGACTCCGCCCTGGGCGAAAGGCTTACTTCTTCGTGCAGACGGATACGAATGCGATTTTTACAAAAAAGATTAAAATTAGGGGGTTCGATTCCATCGGATTCTTCGCTTATAGGCAGAGGGATACAAGTCCTTCTGCCTATTAAATTTTTAAGGAGGATTCGATATGGACGAATTCAGAAAGTACAAACCAATGGTGTATGTGTGCAGTCCTTATTCCGGGGACACGCAGTTCAACACCGCACAGGCAAAAAAGTATAGCCGTTTTGCCTATGAACAGGGTGCAATCCCTATGACACCACATCTTCTTTATCCGCAGTTTATGTGTGATGAGAACCCTGCGGAACGCAGTGATGCGATGCATTTCAATTATGTGCTTCTTGGCAATTGCTCGGAACTTTGGGTGTTCGGCAGCAGAGTGTCCGATGGCATGGCACACGAAATCGGTATCGCAAAGAAGAGAAAGCTGACCATCCGTTGGTTCAACGAAAGCTGTGAGGAGGTGTCCGGTAATGAGTGAATTTAAAGCGGTACAGACCGAGTATAAGGGATATTTGTTCCGTTCCCGCCTGGAGGCTCGTTGGGCGGTGTTCTTTGATACCCTCGGTATCCAGTGGGAGTATGAGCCGGAAGGCATTGTCTTAAGTGACGGCACACATTATCTGCCTGACTTTTATCTCCCTGACTTCCATTGTTTCTTTGAAGTAAAGAGAAAAGGCATCCGTGGTACGGCAGAGGGCGATGCTGCCATTGCCAAAATCAGTGACGGTCAGAACCATGACAGTTGGGCGGGTATCATCTGCTTTGGTGACCCTATGGATGACGATTTGTATATCTTCTGCCAGGAAACGGACGATGGCGGCGGTGGCTGCTACGAAAACGAGATAACCATCGGTCTGCATCCGGATACCCACAAGCCGTACCTCTTTGCCTATAACGACAGGCGCGACCGCTGTTTCTTTACCCATTTCGGTGAGGATATGGACGATGAGATGATTCCGATGGTCACCCATGAATACGGCAAGTACAGATACAACGATTTCGTAAACAGCCGTGTCCGTTATGCCCGCAAGGCTGCAAGACAGGCGCGTTTTGAATACGGGCAGACACCGAAGGTAAGGAGGGACAGATAATGAGGAATTTATCTCTCGCATACGGCAACAGCCGACAGGCAAAGACCTGGGTCAATAAGACCATCCGTTTCGATGAATTGAAGGAACGCCTTAAGGTAACGATTCGTACCCCGGAGTCGGCGGAGGAATATGCCAAGATGAATAAGGCACAGCGTGATCAGGCAAAAGACCACGGTGGGTTTGTAGGCGGTGTCCTTAAGGGCGGCCGCAGAAAAATCGACACCGTGGAGTCACGCTCCATGCTTTCCCTGGATGGTGACCGCATCACAAAGGAGTTTCTTGATAACTATGAAACCACATTCCCTTATACTTCCGTGCTTTATACCACGCACAGCAGTACAGAGGAAAATCCGAGGGCAAGAATCGTCTGCCCTTTGACCCGTGATGTGACACCGGAGGAGTTTGTTGCCGTATCCCGCTATGTGGCGCAGATGCTCGGCATCGACTTCTTTGACGAGTGTTCCTACCTTCCAAATCAGCTGATGTACTGGCCGTCCACTCCACAGAACGGTGTATTTGCATATAAGGAAACGGACGGCGGTTGGCTTGACCCCGATGAAATCCTCTCTGCTCATCCGGAATGGACTGACCCTACAAGATTGCCTACCTCCTCAAGAGAAAGTAAGGCAAACAGTGTCACGCAGCAGAAGGTACAGGACCCGCTTTCCAAGGAAGGTGTGGTGGGTCTTTTCAACCGTGTATATCATCCGATTTCCAAGGCTCTGGAGATTTTCCTCTCCGATGTATATGAGCCGACCGACAATGAGAGCCGTTGGCACTTCATTCAGTCAAGCAGTATGGCAGGTGTGGAAATCAAGGAGGACAAGTTTGTTTACAGCCATCATGCCAAAGACCCTGCATATCTGAAGCTGTGCAATGCTTTTGATATTGTCCGTATCCATAAGTTCGGTGATGCCGATGATAAGAAATCCTTTAATGCAATGTGCGAGTTTGCCATGAAACAGGATGATGTAAAACTCCTTGCGGCAAATGAACGTCTGGCGCAGGCAAATGTGGAATTTTCCGCTGACGATGATGAGGACTGGAAGAAAAAACTCCATTATCAGCCGAGGTCGAGTCTGTTGGAGAACAGCGTATACAATCTGAACCTCATTCTGAATAATGACCCCGATTTTCAGAACTTTGCCTTCAACGAAATGGCAAACCGTATTCAGATTACAGGTCCTCTCCCTTGGGAACGTCCTGCGGGCAATGCATTCTGGCGTGATGCGGATACGGCACAGCTTAAGTCCATCATCGACATCCGTTATCTGCCGTTTTCCAGCCGTAACCATGATGTTGCTTTTACCAAGGCTGCCGATGACCGTCACTTCCACCCTGTCCGTGATTACTTGGACAGTCTGCCTGAGTGGGATGGGGTCAAGCGTGTGGAAGACCTCTTTATCAAATATCTGCAGGCGGATGATACGGAATATGTACGCACGGTTACAAGAAAAACCTTTGCAGCTGCCGTTGCCCGTATCTATGTCCCCGGCATCAAGTTCGACTGCGTTCCCGTGCTTGACGGTGAGCAAGGCATCGGTAAGTCCACCATTGTAAAAGACCTGGTGGGTTCGGAGTATTATTCGGAAACTCTGTCCCTTACGGATATGGATGACAAGTCCGGTGCAGAAAAACTGCAGGGGTTCTGGGCGGTGGAAATCGGCGAACTTGCAGGTATGAAGAAAGCCGACATTGAGAAAGTGAAGGCGTTCCTTTCCACCTGCGATGATAAATACCGTCCTTCTTACGGTCGAGTGGTGGAATCCCATCCGAGACAGTGCATTATCATTGCCACGGTCAACGGCGAGCGTGGATATCTGCGTGATATTACGGGTAACCGCCGTTTTTGGATTATCAAGGTGCATCAGAAGAAACAGAAAAAGACCTGGAACTTTGCTGATGAATACCGTCAGCAGTTTTGGGCGGAGGCAAAAGCCATCTGGAAGTCCGGTGAGAAATTGTTCCTTGAAGGCGATGTGCTTGCGGAGTCCGAGAAGGTGCAGCAGTCTGCGATGGAAGTAGACGAGCGTGTCGGTATGGTGGAAGAGTATCTGAATGCCTTACTGCCGACCGATTGGGACAGCATGGATTTGTACCAGAGACGAAACTTCCTGCAAGGCAGTGAGTTTGGTCAGCCTGATCATAAAGGCACGGTGGTTCGTACCGAGGTCAGCAATCCGGAAATTTGGTGTGAGTGTTTTGGCAAGAATCTGCAGGAACTGAAACCTTCGGACAGCTATGCCATTGCAGCACTGATGAGCCAAATCAGTGGTTGGGAGCGAACCAATTCCATCAAGCGTCAGCCGATTTACGGCAGGCAGCGACTTTACAAATTCGGAGGTTAAGAACACAAGATTGCGACACAACACAACTATTTCCCTTATATTCAAAATGGCTTTTATTAAGGGTATAAGTGAAAAACACCTGCGTATAGGCGCGTAAGGAATATATAGGGAATGGTTGTGATTTTGTGTTCTTGTGTCAAATGAGGTGTAGACATGAGAGAACAGTTTATAGAGAAAAAATTCACGGACGCAGTGAAGAAAATGGGAGGCATCGCACCGAAGTTTGTAAGTCCGGGTTTAGATGGTGTGCCTGACCGTCTTGTACTTTTGCCAATGGGAAGAATGGCATTTGTAGAATTTAAGGCTCCAGGCAAAAAGATGCGT
Source organism: uncultured Clostridia bacterium (assembly GCA_937858235.1). GTDB lineage: Bacteria > Bacillota > Clostridia > Oscillospirales > Oscillospiraceae > Onthomonas. The sequence goes on along the minus strand of CALLZZ010000313.1, from coordinate 28,385 downwards.
CCTTTACAGATAAGACGTAAAAACCAGTTGGAAAGTCTTGGCTTTCAGGTTTTCTGCGTTGACAGTATCGAGCAGATTGGAGGTGTGATTGATGCGATACAATCCCCATGAATATCAGACTTACGCAACAAATTTTATACTGGAACATCCGGTGGCGGCAGTTCTCCTTGAGATGGGTCTTGGCAAGAGCGTCATCACGCTGACTGCCATATACGAACTGATGCTGAACCGATTTGAAGTGCAGAAGGTTCTTGTGATTGCTCCCCTTCGTGTAGCAAGGGATACCTGGCCTGCGGAGATTGAAAAGTGGGAGCATCTGGAGGGTCTTACCTATTCCGTAGCAATCGGAACAGAAGCTGAAAGGCTTGCTGCCTTAAAGCGTCCGGCACACCTGTACTTAATCAATCGTGAAAATGTGGACTGGCTGATTACAAAAAGCGGTGTTCCGTTTGACTTCGATATGGTGGTGATTGATGAGTTATCTTCTTTCAAATCCCATACGGCAAAAAGGTTCAAAAGCCTTCTGAAAGTAAGACCTACGGTAAAAAGGATGGTGGGACTTACGGGTACACCATCAAGCAATGGTCTTATGGATTTATGGGCGGAGTTCCGTGTGCTTGATATGGGTCAGAGGCTCGGCAGATACATCACCCACTACCGAAATAACTTCTTTGTGCCAGATAAGAGAAATCAGCAGATGATTTTCTCCTACAAACCAAGACCTTGTGCAGAGGATGCCATTTACAGACTGATTTCGGATATCACGATTTCTATGAAATCAGCGGATTTCTTAAAAATGCCGGAATGCATCATCAACGAAGTGCCTGTTTCCCTTTCAGAAAAAGAGTGGTCAGTATACCAAGCCTTAAAAGAAGATATGGTGGTAGACCTTAAGGCTGAGGAGATTGATGCCGTAAATGCTGCGACACTTTCCGGTAAACTTCTTCAGATGGCAAACGGTGCCGTCTATAACGAAGAAAAAGAGGTCATTCACATCCATGACCGAAAACTGGATGCCCTTGAGGATTTGATTGAAGGTGCAAACGGAAAGCCTGTGCTTGTGGCTTATTGGTACAACCATGATTTGCAGAGAATCAAACAGCGTTTTTCTGTAAGGGAGATAAAAACAAGCCAGGACATCAAGGATTGGAACAATGGAGAAATCCCCGTTGCTGTTATCCACCCTGCCAGTGCAGGACACGGGCTGAATATCCAGTTTGGTGGCTCCACGATTATATGGTTTGGGTTGACCTGGTCACTGGAACTGTATCAGCAGACCAACGCCCGCTTGTGGAGACAGGGGCAGAACGATACCGTTGTTATCCATCATATTATCGCAAAGGACACCATTGACGAGGATGTGATGAAGGCACTTCGGAAGAAGGAGAAAATCCAATCGGCTCTTATCGATTCCGTAAAAGCCAGGATTGGAGGTGCTGCCCATTGACCGACCCTTATGAAAATCTCGCAAACAGCATCATCCTGTTAGCCGTGAAGGACTACAGGGCAGCACTTAAGAAACTGAAAAAATGGCCCAGAAATGAGTCGGCAAAAACTATGAAGGACGAGGTGGAGAGGTTCTTCCGCTCTGCGTGGTATAGGGAACTTACCTCAGTGGATGGAGAGTATTTAATCTCCAAATTACAAGCGGAGGTGGATGAACCATGAAAGTAAAGGAATATTTAGGACAGGCATACCGCCTTGACCAAAGAATCAACTCGGATATTGAGGAACTTGGGAAACTGAGAGAAATGTCGAGCAGTATCGCATCCCCTTGTCTGGAGGAGCGTGTGCAGACTTCAAGAAATACGGATGCGCCTTTTGTACGCAGCCTTATGAAGATTATGGAACTGGAAGATAAAATAAACGCAGAAATCGACAACCTTGTGGAACTGAAAAAGCAGATACGCAGCGTTATTGATGAGGTTGCCAATACTGATGAGCGTATGGTTCTGCGTTACCGTTATATCCATAACCTTACCTGGGAGCAGATTGGGGATGAACTCCATGCAGACAGAACCACGGTGTACCGTTGGCATAACAGCGCCCTGAACCATGTGGTGATGCCGGAAAACCCCATCAAAATATAAAGCCTGCACACTTTGCAACACTTTGCAACAAGATACCACAGCGGCATTTATGATATGATATAATCAGCGAAAAGCAGAATGAAGTAAGCCTTGAGGGAGCAATCCTTCAGGGCTTTTCTTATGCCCAAGGGAGGTGAAACGAGTGCCAAGAAGACCAAAGCGTCCCTGTTCTTTCCCAGGCTGTCCCAACCTAACGGACGGGAGGTTCTGTGAGGAACATGAGAAGCAGGAAAACAAACGCTACGAAACCTATGACCGTGACCCCGCTGTGCGTAAGCGTTACGGCAGAGCGTGGAAAAGGATAAGGGATTCCTATGCGGCTGCCCACCCACTGTGTGAGAGGTGTCTTAAGGAAGGTAAGTATGTACCGACCGAAGAGATACATCACAAGCTGCCGTTGTCACAGGGTGGAACTCATGCAAGAGAGAATCTGATTGCTCTCTGCAAACCGTGTCATGCAAAGATACACGCAGAAAGCGGCGACCGTTGGCATAATCACTGACCCCGGTAGGGCGGTCAAAATCTCCGGGACCTATATCCCGTGCAACGGGCGTGGGGTTTCGTGTGAAAAAATTGCGTATTCAAAAGGGTAATAAGGCCCGCAGACAGGAAGGCGGTGAGAAATGTGCCAACAAAATCGAATAACACAGGCGGCCGTGGCGGAAAACGTCCGGGTGCAGGTCGTAAGCCGAAGTCAAATTTAGAGAAGGCTCAGAACGGCAACCCCGGCGGTCGCAAACTTACGATGTTGGATATTCCCGATGTGGAGGGTATCCAGATGCCGAAGCCAAATGAACTGCTCAGTGCAAAGCAGCGTGACGGTACGGAACTGAGAGCAAAGCAGATTTATGAGGATACATGGAACTGGCTCAATTCCATCGGCTGTGCGGGTTATGTTTCACCACAGACCATTGAACGCTATGCCATGTGCGTTGCCCGTTGGCTGCAGTGCGAGGAGATGACAAATGAGCTGGGATTCTTATCAAAGCATCCCACAACCGGAAAGCCTGTCACCTCTCCGTTCATTAACATCGGCATCAACTATATGAACCAAGCCTCAAGGCAGTGGGACAACATCATGCAAATCGTAAAAGAAAACTGTTCCGTGGACTTCTCCGGCACGAATCCGAATGATGACCTGGAACGACTATTGCACCAACGAAAGGGGTTCTAATCATGATTGAAAAAGTAAATCCGAGCCATCCGGACAAGGTGGCAGATAGAATTGCAGGAGCCATTGTGGATCTGGCTTATGCAAAAGAAGAAAATCCGAAAATTGCCGTGGAGGTTTTAATCGGTCATGGTGTGTGCCATGCCATTATTGAAACCACAGCGGATTTGGATAAGGCTGAAATCATCAGTGCCGTGCATCGCATCGCAGGTGTGATGGATACGGACATTGTTATCGTTCCCCAGGATAAGCACCTGTCAAACAATCAGAAGGACGGCATTCGCTGTGGCGATAACGGCATTTTTAAGGGTATGCCTCTGACACAGGAGCAGGAGGAGCTTTCCCGCATTGCCCATGACATTTACGGCAGATGCCCTTATGACGGAAAGTACATTATGGACGGTGTTCGCCTAATCATCTGTCAGAGCAATGTGGAAACGGTAGATTTGAAGAGGCTTTATTCCGGTGCGGAAATCAATCCTCTCGGTGACTGGACCGGAGGCACGGATGTGGATACGGGTGCTACCAACCGTAAACTTGGCAGTGATATGGCTGACTCTGTTACAGGCGGCGGTCTTCACGGCAAAGACCTCAGTAAGGCGGATGTGTCTGTAAATGTGTATGCGTTCCTGAAAGCACAGAAAACCAAACAGCCTGTGCAGCTTTGCTGTGCCATTGGAGATGACACCATTGATGACAAGCCTTATGCGGAAATCGTAGCCATTGCAAGAGAGTACATTCAGAACCTCGGTGGCTTTGAGAAGTTCGCTGAATGGGGTCTGTATTAAGGAGGGCGCTATGGGAAGAACAACAACGCAGATGGAACTTGTTTCCATTATAAAATTAGTGCCGTATGTGAATAACGCCCGCACCCACTCCCCGGAGCAGATTATGAAGCTCCGTTCCTCACTGCGAGAGTTCGGCTTTATCAATCCTGTCATCATTGATAAGGATTACGGCATCATTGCCGGACACGGCCGTGTGATGGCAGCCAAGGAGGAAGGCATCGATGAAGTGCCTTGTGTTTTCGTGGACTACCTTACCGAGGCACAGAAGAAAGCCTACATCCTTGCCGACAACCGTATGGCGCTTGATGCAGGCTGGGATGAGGAAATGCTGAAAATCGAAATCGAGTCCTTGCAGGGCATGGATTTTGATATCGGTCTGGCAGGCTTTGACGATGATGAAATCGCAGACCTCTTTGCCGGAGATGATAAATCCGATGTAAAAGAGGACGATTTTGATTTGAACGATGCTTTGGAAAAGGCAGCCTTTGTGGAGCGTGGCGATGTGTGGACGGTAGGCAGACACAGGCTTATGTGCGGTGATGCTACAAACCCCGATGATGTGGCAACGCTGATGGACGGTAAGAAAGCCAACCTTGTACTGACTGACCCTCCGTATAATGTATCCTTTGAAAGTTCGGACGGTCTATCCATCAAAAACGATAAGATGGCAAGCGAGAAGTTTTATGAATTTCTGTTATCGGCATTTCAGAATATGGCTGCCCACCTGGAAAAAGGCGGTGCCGCTTATGTGTTCCACGCTGATACGGAAGGTTTGAATTTCCGTAAGGCATTTATCGATGCAGGCTTTCATCTTTCCGGCTGTTGCATTTGGGTGAAAAATTCCCTGGTGCTTGGCAGAAGTGATTATCAGTGGCAGCACGAACCTGTGCTTTACGGTTTCCTCCAGAACGGCAAACATTACTGGAGCAAGAGCGCAGGCAGAAGTCAGACCACCATTTGGAACTTCGATAAGCCGAAGAAAAATAAAAACCATCCGACTTCCAAGCCTCTCGATCTGCTTACCTATCCGATTGGAAACTCAAGCCGTGAGAATTCCATTGTGGTGGATACCTTCGGCGGCAGCGGTTCAACGCTGATGGCTTGCGAGAGAACCAACCGTATCTGCCATACGATGGAACTGGATGAAAAGTACGCATCGGTTATCCTCCGCAGATATGTGGAAGATACGGGTGATGCAGACGCTGTCTTTGTTATCCGTAACGGTGTGCAGATACCGTATGCCGACCTTGTGAAGGAGGTTGGTGCAGATGAATAAGAAACCTATGACCCTCGGCAGTCTTTTTGACGGTTCCGGGGGATTTCCTTTGGGAGGCTTGATTTCCGGTATTACCCCTTTGTGGGCATCGGAAGTTGAGCCTTTTCCTATTCGTGTAACAAGCAGGCGTATCCCTCAGATGAAGCACCTGGGTGATATTTCAACTATCAACGGTGCCGAGGTTGACCCCGTGGACATCATCACATTCGGCAGTCCCTGCCAGGATATGAGTGTGGCGGGAAAACGCAGTGGTCTTGACGGAGAACGCTCCTGCCTGTTCTACGAAGCAATCCGAATCGTAAAAGAAATGAGGTGTAAAACCAATGGTGAGTATCCAAGATACATCGTGTGGGAAAACGTCCCCGGCGCCTTCTCCTCAAACGCAGGAGAAGATTTCAGAGCCGTCCTCGAAGCAGTCGCGTTCGTCAAAGGTGACTATGCTGTCTCTTGTCCTCCAAAAGGAAAATGGACAGGTGCAGGAGAAATCCTGGGAGACGGTTTCAGTATCGCCTGGAGATGCGTTGACGCGCAGTTTTGGGGAGTTCCCCAAAGAAGAAGACGTATCTATCTTGTCGCAGATTTTAATGGTGGGTGTGCCGGAAAAATATTATTTGAGTCAGAAGGCCTGTTTAGGAATCTTGAAACGAGCCGATGCCCGTGGAAAGGAACTGCCGGAACTTCTGAAGAAAGCACTCCTGCGACAGGCATCGTCCTAAATGACCAGGGCGGCAACCGTATGGATGTCACTGATGATGTGACCTGTACCCTTCGTGCCGAGGCGCATCATCCGCCTTGTGTTATGGAGTCTGCGGGATTTTGTACGGAACACTCTGCCGACAGCCGTGGCATCGGTTATGAGGCGGAAAAATCTCCAACGCTACGAGCAGGAGTCGTTCCTGCAACCGTATATGAAAATCACTCGCAGGATACCCGATATGTGGGTCCCCTTGATGTGGCACAGACCGTGGCGGCAACCTACGGCACAGGCGGAAACAATCAGCCGTTTGTGGTAGAGCCGACCGCTTTCGGTGTCTGCTCCAAGGACAGTAATGCAATGAAGTCTGCAAATCCCAACAGCGGATTTTATAAAGCGGATACTTCACGAACCCTTGACGGCAACGGTGGAAACCCTGCCTGCAATCAGGGCGGCATTGCCATTGTGGAGGGCAACGGCTCTCGTCCTTCCCACCACGGTAACGGTTATGCCGAAAGTGATGTCATGTACACCTTGAACACCGTAGACCGCCACGCCGTTGTCTATGCCATTGACCGTGAAAGTTATAACTGCGGTCAGAACTTCGCAAGGAATATGGGTATCAGTGATGAGGGTGTCAATTCCACACTGAAAGCCACGGGGCCCGATGCGGTTGCCGTTCCCACCTACTCAAGCAGCAAGGCATCGTTCTTCACTTCTGCGGAAGAGGAACTCGCCAATACTTTAGTAGCTACGGATTACAAAGACCCTCCGCTTGTCAACGATACCGATGCGGATCTGGAATACATTGTGCGTAGGCTTACCCCTACGGAATGTGCAAGGCTCCAGGGATTTCCGGATTGGTGGTGTGCTGACCTTGGTGAGAAACTTCCTTCTGAAGAGGAACTCACACGGTGGGCAGAAATCTTTGAAACACATCGTAAGATTGTGGGAACATCAAGCAAACCGAAAACACGGAAGCAGATATTCAAGTGGCTTCAGAACCCTCATTCTGACTCGGCGGAGTATAAGATGTGGGGCAACGGCGTGGCACTTCCCAATGTGGTTTATGTGCTGACTGGCATCGTGTACTATACACAAAATGACGGGGTGTAAATCTACAACTATTCTCCCTTATATTTTGCACATATCACTTGCTATTTTTCGGCTTTAGAGTGATATATGTAGTACCGAAAAAACAAGGAGGTACTCACACGATGAGAATTGAATTTAATGTAACAGGCAGCGACCGCAAGGCACTGGTTACGGCGATGGCAGACATTCTGAATGTAAAACCGAAATACCTGGGTGTGCCGAGCCTGAACTACGAGGTGGATTATTTCACGGTAACCAAAGACGGTGCAGTGGAGTTTGATGACAGAGCCGACAGCGAAGAAATCGAGCAGTTGCTTGAGAGCCTTGCCGACAAAGGCTTTGTCGCAGCTCCCGCAGAAATGGCGCAGGCTTGGCTTGATGCAAGAGCCGAGGAAACGGCCGAAGAACCCGCCGAACAACCACAGGGCGAAACGGTGGGGCTTACGGTGGCGATTCCCCTTGATAAGGTGGCGGTCGGAAATCTTACGAACCTTCTGGATGCCAAGGGGGGCCTTATAAAGAAAGCCTTGGGCATTCCCGCAACACCAATCGAAATCGGCGAGGACAGGGTTTCCTTCCCTTGGTTTGGAGAGGGACTGGATGCAGACGAGGTCAAGGCTTACAGCCATTTCATTGCAGCCCTTTGTGAGATGAGCCGAAATCAGAAACGCATCAACGCTACGGAAAAAGCGGTGGACAATGAAAAATACGCATTCCGCTGTTTTCTCCTTCGCCTCGGTTTTATCGGAAACGAATACAAAACCGAGAGAAAAATCCTGCTCCGCAATCTTTCCGGCAGCAGTGCTTTCAAAGGAGGTGCCAAGAATGAGATTTCCGAATAAAGAAACGGTTGAGCGTGTAAGAAAAGCCTATCCTGTTGGATGCCGTGTGGAACTCGTCCAAATGGATGATGAGCAGGCGCCTCCGGTTGGAACAAAGGGTACGGTCAGAGGTGTGGATGACACAGCCTCCATCATGGTCAGATGGGATACAGGCTCCGGCTTGAATGTGGTGTATGGTGTCGATATTTGTCGAAAACTGGATGCAGTGACCATTACCTGCTACGGCAGCACCGAGGTTTGGGACAGCAGAAAAGAGGCTGCCGACTTCTACCTTCGTGCCATTGCAGGGTCAGAGGGCAGCGAGTGTGAACGCTATACCAAGATTTACACTGAACTGCTTATGGGCAAGGAGGTCTGCACCGATGAATAAAATCAAGGAACAGATACTCGCCATCCGAGCAACCGGACGCACCAATATGTTTGATGTTCCGATGGTGCAGTACATTGCCAACGAGATGCATTTTTACGAATTGGTGGTATACCTTGAGGAACACCGTAAGGAATACACCCACTTTATTCTGACAGGCGAAATGGAGGACTGACTATGTGGAAAGAAGGAACAATCGGCATCCCGCAAAAGGACGGCGGTTACAAGGCAGTCCACTACTGGATAAAGGTTTATGAGGAAGGCAGCCAGTTCGGTATAAACGGCGGAAAAATCAGCAAGCTGATGCTGAAACTGAATGGTGAGGTCATTGCCAACTATGACAGAGGTTGGGACATCGAGCCTGCAACCGAAGAAGCAAACCTTGCCCTTTGCATTTTGCTGAACGAACACAATTAAAAATCCTGTAAAGGCAGGACGGAGCCGAGAGGCTCTGTTCCTCGTATACGCAAAGTCGCACCGAATATGGTGGCGGCTATTTTTTATGCCATTTTTGAGGAGGTGACGGCATTTGAGAAAGCTGAAAAACTATAAGCCAACCCGCTTTATGGCGGAGGGCAGTTATTACGATAAGGATGCCGCCGACCACGCAGTATGCTTTATCGAAAAATTCTGCTGTCACACCAAAGGTACATGGGATGGAAAGCCATTTGAACTGATTGACTGGCAGGAGCAGATTATTCGAGATATCTTCGGTGTCCTAAAACCAAACGGATACAGGCAGTTCAACACAGCCTATATCGAAATCCCAAAGAAACAAGGCAAATCGGAACTGGCGGCGGCAGTGGCGTTGTATCTTTTGTGTGCTGACTTTGAGCCGGGTGCAGAAGTGTACGGCTGTGCTGCGGATAAAGACCAGGCACGAATTGTATTTGATGTTGCTTTGGAAATGGTAAGGCGAAGTCCACTGCTTAAAAATAAGATGACCATCCAGGCAAGCCAGAAGACCATGACCTACAACCCGACGGGCAGTAAATACAAGGCTCTGTCGGCGGATGTAGCCAACAAGCATGGTTTCAATACCCACGGCGTTATTTTTGATGAGTTGCATACCCAGCCGAATCGAAAACTGTTTGATGTTATGACCAAGGGTTCCGGTGACGCAAGAATGCAGCCACTTTACTTCCTGATCACCACGGCGGGAAACGATACGCAGTCCATCTGCTACGAAACCCACCAAAAGGCAAAGGACATCATCGAAGGGCGAAAAGTTGACCCTACCTTCTACCCTGTGATTTATGGTGCAGAGGATGATGATGACTGGACTGACCCGGAAGTATGGAAAAAAGCCAATCCGTCCCTTGGGGTAACGGTTGGTATCGACAAAGTGCAGCAAGCCTGCGAACAGGCAAAGCAGAACCCTGGCGAGGAGAATGCCTTCCGTCAGTTAAGGCTGAATCAGTGGGTAAAACAGGTTGTCCGTTGGATGCCGATGGCGGTGTGGGATGCCTGTGCGTTTCCAACCGACAAATCCGAACTGGAAGGCCGTGTCTGCTACGGCGGCCTTGACCTTTCAAGCACTACGGATATCACGGCATTCGTGTTGGTGTTCCCACCGGAAGATGAGGATGATAAATATATCATTCTGCCGTATTTCTGGATACCGGAAGATAACATTGACCTGCGTGTTCGCCGTGACCATGTGCCGTATGACATTTGGGAACGACAGGATTTGCTTATGACCACCGAGGGCAATGTAGTCCATTACGGCTACATCGAGAAATTTATCGAGTCCCTGGGTGAGAAATACAACATCCGTGAAATCGCATATGACCGTTGGGGCGCTGTTCAAATGGTGCAGAACCTTGAGGGTATGGGATTTACGGTAGTTCCTTTTGGGCAGGGGTACAAAGATATGTCCCCGCCGACCAAAGAACTGATGAAACTTGCGATGGAGAAAAAACTGGCTCACGGTGGGCATCCGGTTCTTAGGTGGATGATGGATAACATCTACATCAAAACCGACCCTGCCGGAAACATCAAAGCAGATAAAGCCAAATCCACAGAAAAGATTGACGGTGCCGTTGCCACGATTATGGCACTCGACCGTGCAATCCGCTGTGGCAACACCAACAGTGCTTCGGTTTACGATGACCGTGGCATTTTGTTTATTTAGGAAGGAGCGTGATTTGATATGGGTATTTTTACGGGAATGTTTAAGTCGAGAGATAAGCCCGAAAACAGAACGGCGGGCAGTGCCTACACCTTTTATATGGGCGGCACAACTTCCGGCAAGGCAGTAACCGAGCGTTCTGCCATGCAGATGACGGCAGTGTATTCCTGTGTCCGTATCCTTGCAGAAGCAGTGGCAGGCTTACCTTTGCATCTTTACAAATATAACGATGACGGCGGCAAGGAAAAAGCCATCGACCATCCGCTTTACCGACTGCTCCACGATGAGCCGAATCCGGAAATGAGTTCTTTCGTGTTCCGAGAGACACTCATGACCCATCTGCTTTTGTGGGGCAATGCCTACGCACAGGTTATCCGTAACGGTAAAAACGAGGTGGTGGCACTTTACCCTCTGATGCCAAACAAGATGAGTGTGGACAGGGATGAAAACGGACATCTCTATTACACCTATTACCGTGGTCCCGATGAGGCTATTAAAAATATGGAATTTGCAGTAACCCTGCAGCCTTCCGATGTGCTTCATATTCCAGGTCTTGGGTTTGACGGTCTTGTCGGCTACAGTCCCATCGCTATGGCAAAGAACGCCATCGGTATGGCGATTGCCTGCGAGGAATACGGTGCCAAGTTCTTTGCTAACGGTGCAACGCCGGGTGGCGTACTGGAACACCCAAGCACCATCAAAGACCCGCAGAGGGTCAGAGAGAGTTGGCAGGCTGCCTTTGGTGGCAGTTCCAATTCCAATAAAGTGGCTGTCCTCGAAGAAGGAATGAAGTACACACCGATTTCCATTTCTCCGGAGCAGGCACAGTTCCTTGAAACAAGGAAGTTCCAAATCAATGAAATTGCTCGAATTTTCAGAGTACCTCCCCATATGGTGGGCGACCTTGAGAAGTCGAGCTTTTCTAATATAGAGCAGCAGTCCTTGGAATTTGTAAAGTACACCCTTGACCCGTGGGTTATCCGTTGGGAGCAGTCCATTCAGAGGGCGCTTTTATCCCACGATGAAAAGGTGCGTTATTTTGTGAAATTCAATCTGGAAGGTCTGCTCCGTGGCGATTATCAAAGCCGTATGAACGGCTACGCCATTGGTCGCCAGAATGGTTGGATGAGTGCAAACGACATCCGCGAACTGGAAAACCTCGACCGTATCCCTGCGGAAGAAGGCGGTGACCTTTACCTTATTAACGGCAATATGCTCCCTCTGAAAGACGCGGGTGCTTTTGCAAATACAACCGACAATGACGGAAAGGAGGAAAACCCCGATGAAGAAGTTCTGGAAGTGGAAGAACCAGGCACAGACGGAAACGATGCCGGAGGCGAGGACACTATTTCTGAACGGAACAATCGCAGAAGAAAGCTGGTTTGACGATGACGTCACTCCACAGCTTTTCAAGGATGAACTGATGGCAGGCTCCGGCGATATTACCGTGTGGATTAACAGTCCCGGCGGCGACTGCGTGGCGGCTGCCCAGATCTACAATATGCTGATGGATTACAAGGGCAATGTCACGGTCAAGATTGACGGCATTGCAGCCTCCGCAGCATCCGTGATTGCAATGGCAGGCACCAAGGTGCTGATGTCCCCGGTATCCATGATGATGATTCACAATCCGATGACGGTTGCTTTCGGTGATTCCGGCGAAATGCAGAAAGCCATCGATATGCTCGCAAGCGTTAAGGATTCCATCATCAATGCCTATGAGATTAAGACAGGTTTGTCCCGTACAAAGCTGTCCCACCTCATGGATGCGGAAACATGGATGGACGCAAACAAGGCCCTGGAACTTGGCTTTGCTGATGAAATCATGCAAAGGACTGCCACGGACGAAGTGGATGTGCCACAGGTATCCATGCTTTATTCCAAAGCAAATGTGGTCAATTCACTGATGGATAAGGTTGCCGCCAAGTGTGCAATTAAATCCGAACCAACCCGAAAAACCAAAGCCGATGACCTTATGGACAGGCTAAATCTTATCAAAAATTGGAGGTAATTTATTATGACTATCAATGAACTGCGCGAAAAGCGTAACCAGGCTTGGGAGGCTGCAAAGGCATTTGTGGAAACCAAGCGCGACAAGGACGGTCTGCTTTCCGATGAGGATGCAAAGACCTATGCACAGATGGAGAAGAAGGTTCAGGACTTCGGTGCTGAAATTGAGCGTATGGAGGCGATGGCAGCTATGGATGCACAGCTTTCCAAACCTACCTCTGCTCCCATCACTGAAAAGCCTATGAACGGCAAGGCTATGGACGGTCAGAAGGCAAAGACCGGACGTGCTTCTGATGCCTACAAGGACGGTATGCTCAAGGCTCTCCGTACCAACTTCCGTAACGTGTCCAATGTTCTCCAGGAGGGCGTGGATGCCGACGGCGGTTACCTTGTACCGGAAGAGTATGACACTCGTTTGATTGAGGCATTGGAGGAAGAGAACATCTTCCGTAAGCTGGGCCACACCATCACTACCAGCGGTGAGCGTAAAATCAACATCGCTGCCACTAAGCCTGCGGCTGCGTGGATTGACGAGGGTGAGGAACTCACTTGGGGTGATGCAAAATTCGCCCAGATTAATCTGGATGCCCACAAACTCCATGTTGCTGTTAAGGTGACTGAGGAACTTCTGTATGACAACGCTTTCGGTCTTGAGAATTACATCATCCGTCAGTTCTCCAAGGCTCTTGCAAATGCAGAAGAGGACGCATTCCTCAACGGTACCGGTACCGGTCAGCCTTTGGGTCTGCTTGCTACCGATGGCGGTGCTGAAATCGGTGTGACTGCTGCGTCTGCAACGGAAATCACTGCCGATGAAATCATCGACCTTGTGTACTCCCTCAAGCGTTCTTACCGTAAGAACGCCAAGTTTATCTGCAACGACCAGACTTTGGCAGCCATCCGTAAGCTGACTGACAAGAACGGCCGTTACCTTTGGCAGGATTCCGTACAGGCGGGAGAACCTGGCAGACTCTTGGGTTATGAGGTATACACTTCTCCTTATTTCCCTGTAATCACTGCGGGAATGCCTGCCATTGCCTTCGGTGACTACAGCTACTACAACATCGGTGACCGTGGTACCCGTTCCTTTGCGGAACTCAAGGAACTCTTCGCCGGAAACGGTATGGTCGGTTTTGTTGCCAAGGAGCGTGTGGACGGTAAGCTGGTACTTGCTGAAGCAGTAAAACTGCTCACTATGGCTACTGCCTAAGATGGGAGGTGGCAGTGATGAGTGAACTTCTTACGAAAGTTAAGGAAAATCTGATACTGGAGCATTCGGTGGATGATGGACTGATTGAAAGGTTCATCACTGCCGCCGTTTCCTATGCGGAAAGCTATCAGCACATCGAGGCAGGATATTATACGGAAAATGCGATGCCTGCAACCACGGAACAAGCCGTGATTATGTTGGCATCACATTTCTATGAGTCAAGGGACGGTTCTACGGGCGGATTCTTCGCCGACAATGTGCAGGCAGGTCAGCAGGTATGGAACACGGTCAACCTTCTGTTAAGGCTCGACCGAGATTGGAAGGTGTGACATGAGTTTCGGAAAAATGAACGGCTTTGCTGATATTGTCATTACAAAACGCATCAAGGACAGCGAGGGTTTCTCCACAACGGCGGATGAAATCCTCGCCTCTGTCCGTGTGTACAGAGAAGGACGCCACGGAAGTGAAAGGTGGGCAAATCTCGCTGCATTCTCTGAGGCGACAGACCTGTTCCGCTTTCGCTGCATTCCCGGCCTTACCGTAACAACCGACCACATTTTGGTGTGCGAGGATGGCAGGTTTGAAATCACGTCCGTGGAGGATGTAAAGGGGCGCGGAATGTATACGGAGGTGCTTGCGAAAAAGGTGGTGGCAACAAGTGGCTAAAGTGGATATCAAAATGCCGGAGGAGTTTTTGCAGCGTATCTCACGGCTTGGTTCTGATTTTGACCCCGTTGCCGAAAAGGTACTGGAAGCCGGAGGCGAGATAGTTCTTGCCAAGGCACAGAGCAACCTGTCCTCTGTGGTGGGTAACGGTACAAAGTACGAATCCCGATCCACAGGAGAATTGGAGTCGGCACTTGGTCTGTCCACTGTGAAGATGGACAAAAACGGCAACCACAACATCAAGGTTGGCTTTGCAGAACCCCGCAGGGATGGTGTCAGCAATGCGAAACTGGCCAACATCATCGAATACGGCAAACACGGTCAGCCTGCCAAACCTTTTATGAAACCTGCAAAAACGGCATCCCGTGCTGCCTGTATCAGTGCCATGCAGGATAAATTTGAAGAGGAGGTCAGAAAGCTGTGAGCGTACTTTCAGATATCAATACGGCTTTGGAGTCCTTGGGCATTCCTTTGGAAACAGGAGTGTTTCACGAGGAGGTTCCGGATAAATATATCGTGGTAGTGCCTATGGCAGACAGCTTTGAACTTCATGCTGACAATACTCCCGGATGTGATATCCAGGAGGCACGAATTTCCCTGTATGCCAAAGGCAGTTATACCAAAGAGAAAAATGCAATCGTCCGTGCCTTGCTTGGCATGGATTTTACCATAACTGACCGAAGATACATCGGTTATGAAACAGAAACAGGCTACTTCCATTACAACGTGGATGTGGCAAAACATTATGAAATGGAGGAATAATCAATGGCTACTATTGGTCTTGACAAACTGTATTATGCCAAAATCACCGAAGATGAAAACGGCAATGAAACCTACGCTTCTCCGGTGCAGATGGCAAAGGCGATGACCGCCGACCTCTCCGTGGAACTTGCAGAGGCAACCCTTTATGCCGATGACGGTGCATCTGAAATCGTCAAAGAATTCAAGTCCGGCACCCTTTCTTTGGGTGTGGATGATATCGGTGCCTCTGTCGCCTCTGACCTTACGGGTGCGACCATCGATGCCAACGGTGTAGTGGTGTCTACAAGTGAAGATGGCGGCGAGCCTGTGGCTGTGGGTTTCCGTGCGAAGAAATCCAACGGCAAGTACAAGTATTACTGGCTTTACCGTGTGAAGTTCGGCATCCCTGCTACGAACCTTGCTACCAAGGGTGACAGCATCACTTTCAGTACACCTACCATCGAGGGTACGATTCTGCGCCGTAACAAAGTGGACGGTCAGAACAAGCATCCTTGGAAGGCAGAGGTTACCGAGGGCGATTCTGCTGTTGCAGCAGATATCATCACAAACTGGTATCAGGAAGTATATGAGCCTTCCTATGCTACCGAGGCCGCGGAATAAGGAGGATTTGACACATGGATAAAGAACGCTCTGCAATTATCAATATCGGCGGTGACGAGTATACTTTGCTCCTCACTACCAAGGCAACAAAGGAAATCGCAGGACGCTACGGCGGTCTTGAGAACCTTGGCGATAAGCTGATGAAGTCCGAAAACTTCGAGATGGCTATCGGCGAAATCGTGTGGCTGATTACCCTGCTTGCCAATCAGTCCATCCTTGTCCACAATCTGAAGAACAAGGAAAACAAGAAGGATGTCCTTACAGAGGAGATGGTGGAACTTTTGACCACACCTTTGGATCTGGCTGATTACAAATCTGCCATTACCGAGGCTTTGTATAAGGGCACCAAGCGAAATGTGGTCAGCGAGGCTGACTCAAAAAACGTGGCGGTCGAGTAAGTGACGATGAGTTATTTACTCGACTTTTATATTACGGCATCGCACATCTTCATCTGACACAGGATGAGGTGTGGCTGATGCCGTTTGGTCTGCTCATGGATTTATGGGAATGCCATAAACAGTATAACGGGCTTGCGAAGCCTGCGAGGGAATATTTCATTGATGACATTATTCCTGCCGGAATCTGATGAAGGAGGTGGTTTGAAGTGGCAGATGATTTTGGCTTAAAAATCGGTCTTGAGGGCGAGAAAGAATTCAAGAAGGCACTGTCAGAAATCAATCAGTCCTTCAAGGTTCTCGGCTCGGAAATGAAAGTCGTGCAGTCCCAGTTTGATAAAAACGACAGTTCCGTAGAAGCACTCACGGCAAGAAACCAAGTGCTGAATAAGGAAATCGAGGCACAGAAACAGAAAATCGAAACACTTCGTTCTGCCCTTGCCAATGCCTCCGAGTCCTTCGGAGAAAATGACCGCAGAACACAGCAGTGGCAGATTCAGCTTAATAACGCTACGGCGGCGCTCAATGATATGGAGCGTGAACTCGACCGTAACAATGCGGCGCTTGATGATGCCGAGCGTGAAATGGATGACGTTGCTGACAGTGCCGACGATATGAGCGAAGAACTGGATGATGCCGGAGATTCTGCTGAAAAGAACAAGGGCAAATTTGAAAGCCTCGGTTCTGTCTTAAAGGGTGTCGGTGTGGCAATGGGAGCGGTGGTTACGGCTGCCGCTGCCGCCGCAGTTTCCCTTGGCAAGGCAGTAGTTGAATCCTACGCAGAATATGAGCAGTTGGTCGGCGGTGTCGATACGCTGTTTAGGGATTCCTCTGCTACACTGCAGGAATATGCAAACAACGCCTATAAGACGGCGGGTATGTCGGCAAACGACTATATGTCCACGGTCACATCTTTTTCTGCCTCTCTTATTTCTTCCCTCGGAGGAGATACCGAGGCGGCAGTAAAGTATGCAGATATGGCCATTACGGATATGGCGGATAACGCCAATAAGATGGGTACGGATATCGGACTCATCCAGAACGCATACCAGGGATTTGCCAAGCAGAACTATAAGAACTATACAATGCTGGACAACTTGAAACTCGGTTACGGCGGCACCAAGACTGAAATGGAACGTCTGCTTGCCGATGCACAGGCGATTTCCGGTATTGAGTATGATATCAGTTCCTATGCCGATGTGGTTTCTGCCATCCATGTGATTCAAGAGAGCATGGGTGTGGCGGGTGCAACGGCAGCAGAGGCGGAACACACCATTGAGGGTTCTTTGAACTCCATGAAGGCTGCCATCGATAACCTTATCGTAGGTTTCGGTAATGCAGATGCAGACATTGAAATGCTCTGCAACAATGTGGTGGATGCGTTCCAGGATGTGCTGACCAACATCACGCCTGTAATCGAAAACATTATAGCGGCACTGCCAACGGCTCTGAATGCCCTGCTCGCAACAGTGGGAGAACTTCTTCCGACACTTTTGGATACCGTGGTTGACCTGTTTTCGCAGGTGCTGAACACCATACTTACCATGCTGCCGAAACTTATCCCCGTGGTAATCGATGCACTGATGACCATCGTAAACACACTGATTGAAAATCTGCCGTTGCTGATTGATGCGGCCATTCAGATTGTGATGTCTTTGGTGCAGGGCATCGGCGAGGCACTTCCTACGCTGATTCCAACAGCAGTGCAAGCAGTCATTACCATCGTGCAGAGTCTGATTGACAGCCTGCCGATGATTTTGGATGCAGCGTTGCAGTTGATTATGGGATTGGCACAGGGTCTGCTTGATGCGATTCCGGTGCTGATTGAGGCACTGCCTTCCATTATTCTTGCCATCGTGGAATTTGTCATCGGTGCGATTCCGCAGATTATTGATGCAGGCATTCAGCTTTTGACTTCTTTAGTATCTGCGTTGCCGGAAATCATCGTGGCAATCGTGGAGGCAATCCCGCAGATTATTGAGGGTATCATCACAGCGGTGCTTGGGTCAATCCCACAGATTATACAGGCGGGTATCGACCTGCTTGTTGCACTTATCCAGGCACTGCCGGAAATCATCACAACCATTGTGGCGGCAATTCCGGAGATTATCGGTTCTGTGGTAAATGCTCTTATAAACAGCATTCCGCAAATCGTACAGGCAGGTGTTACGCTTCTTACTTCTTTGATTAAGAACCTGCCTACTATCATCGTGGAAATCGTAAAAGCCGTACCGCAAATTCTGTCCGGTTTGGTTTCTGCCTTTGGTAAGGGTGTATCTCAGCTTGCCAATGTCGGTGCAAACCTTGTAAAGGGTCTGTGGCAGGGTATCCAGTCCCTTGCCGGATGGCTTTGGGATAAGGTGTCCGGTTGGATTTCTTCCATCTGGGACGGCATCTGCGACTTTTTCGGTATTCACTCGCCTTCGGATGAGATGGCGTGGATTGGTGAAATGCTTGTGGAAGGTCTGGCAGGCTCCATCAATACCAATGGTAAAGATGCGGTTGCTGCCGCTGAAGGTATGAGCAAGGACATCAACGATGTGATGCACAGCCTTGCTGATGATATGACTACGGCACTTCCTACGGACTTTAGTGTGAATGGTACGGTCAACCGTAATGATACGGTATCCGGTGCAGGATTCGGCACAGGTGCACTTATCACCATTCAGCAGATGATTGTCCGAAGCGAAGAGGATATCCGTAAGATTTCCCAGGAACTCTACAACTTGATTCAGAGTGGCTCCCGTGCACAGGGACACTTCACTACGGCATAAAGGAGGGGTTTGACCTATGGGTTTTATTTTTAATGACATTACGTCGGGCAGCATGGGCATCAAAGCCCGCCTGACTTCCTGGCAAGTGTGTGGTAAGATGCGTAATTTTACCACCACTGTGCCGGGTAAATACGGTGTTGCAGATTTCGGTGCTGATTTCGATTACCGTGAAATCAATGTCCACTGCAACATTTACCCGAAACACAACTTTACGGCATTGGTATCTGCCTTGGACGATATCGCAGCATGGCTTGACCCTGTGCAGGGGTTACGCCAACTTATTTTTGATGATGTGCCAGACAGATACTTTATGGCAAGACTTAACGATGCGGTGGACTGTGAAAGGCTCATCCGCTCGGCAGGTTCTTTTGATTTGAAGTTCTTCTGCCCAGATCCTTTCGGTTATGCCATCACCGATGAAACTTTCTCCATCACGGAGGAAGGCTCTCACACCGTGACCCGTGCAATCGGTAATATTGAGTCGTTGCCAATTTATCGTATCAGCGGTGTGGTGACCGCCGGGGCAAGCAATTATATCAGTATTACCACAAATGGCGCGGAACTGAAAATTGTAAACGCAACGCTGTCAGAGGGAGAAACCCTGGTTGTGGATACGGATAAAATGACCGCCTATGTGGTGGATGAAAACGGAGAAACACTCCGCAACGGTCTGCCGTATTTGCAGGAACTGAACTTTCCGACCCTTGCTGTCGGAGATAACACCGTCACCGTGGAGGTAAGCAATGCTACGCTGACGGAATTACAGATACAAGCCAAGAGCAGATGGAGGTGACGGCATGGCTCTGAAAATGATACTGAATAAGCAGACAGATTTTACAGGAGAATTTCCTGCGGAGTATGCTGCCTCCGGTCTGTGGCGTTTTAACGAGTCTGCACCGGATGAAGATACGGCACTTGCCGATTCCTCCGGTAATGGCAGAAACTTTACCATCGTCAATTGGAGTGGTACAACGGCAAACTTAAGTAAAAGTCCGAAAGGCAGACAGATTCGTTTTAATATCAATAATCCGACATTTGAAAAGACTCACCTGCAGGTGACCAATGACGGCAGCATCTTTGCTAACCTCGGTGAGCGTATCATTGTGGGTGGTTGGATGTGTCCTACCACTTATTCTGTCGGTAATACCTTCTGTCCGATATTCAATACCCGTTACGGTCCGGGACAGCCGATTTTCTATTTGTCCCTGTATTCCGGCAAACCGAGAATTATGCTTTATAACTCTTCTGGCAGTCTTATCCTCGATAAGACCGTGACCCCATCCTTTGCACTGAAGAATGGCGGTTGGTATTTTATCGCAGGAGTCATTGAACCGAATAACAAGAAGTTCACCTATGTGGTAGGCGACCGTTCCACAGGAGAAGTGTGGAAGTCGGATGCTCTGTCCTTTACGGGAACGTTGAATGCATCCTGCACGGCGGATCTGGTTATCGGTATGCACGCCACAAGCTATTATTATGCAGGAGGCTTTGACGATTGGTTTTTAGATTGCGATTCACAACTTACGGCAGATGATTTGGTGGACTATTTTAATGCCACCATTCTCTGTAACGGTGCTGACAGTTCCGCTGATGTGGATGCTCTTACCGATGCAAGCGGTGTAACGCTGAAAGCAACGGATGGTGTCTATCCGGAAAGCGGTATTCTTTATACCAAGGCAGTGGAGTGCAATCTTTCCGGCACGGGCAAGGTGTCCTATACAAGTGAGTATGTGGCAGGAACAACGGCAGTGGCATCGGTGGAAACCTCCACCAGTGATGACCTCACCGATTGGAGTGATTGGGTTGCTGTCGGAACGGACGGCAAGCTGCAATCACCGAACCGAAATTATATCCGCTTTAAAGTCACGCTGACCACAACGGATACAAGTAAAACACCGAAACTCATTGATATCCGCCTTTATGACATTCCAAAGGCGCCTTATGAGAAAATCGGCTATGCCCGTCCTGTTGTACTTGATGATAACGGTGCGTGGGAGGCCATTTTGGAGAATGCCTACGATATCATCGTTACGGGCGAAATCAATGGTGAGGATACGCTGACCTTTTCCATTCCGTTTCGTGACAGCAAACGAAAGTACATGGAGAATGAAAAGAAAATCCAGATCGTGGATGATGTGTATAAAATCCGTACCGTTACCGATGTGAAGGACAGCACCGGAAATACCGTCACGCAGATTTATGCCGAGGCGGAGTTTTACGATTTGACCTTCTCTGTCCGTAAGGAAGAAAAAAAGTTTGATGCGGAAACTGCGGATGTTGCAATGGCGTATGCCCTTGCTGATACCGAGTGGAGTGTGGGAACGGTCAATGTTACCACCAAGCGAACATGGACTTCCACGGAAAAGAACGCTCTTTCCATCCTCCGTAGCGTTGCCAATCTTCACGGCGGCGACCTTGTTTTTGACTGTCCGAACCGACTGGTGCATCTGCTGACGGTAAATGGCAAAGACAGCGGTGCCTTGTTTGCGTATAAGAAGAATATGAAAAGCATCGAGCGTGTTGTGGACACCCGCTCCCTTGTAACAAGGCTTTATGCGGTTGGTGCCAACGGAATGACCTTTGCCGACATCAACGGAGGCAAGCCTTACCTTGAGGATTTCACTTATTCCAAGGAAGTGCGTATTACTACTTTGGATTGTTCTTCCTTTACCAACCCGTATCAGATGAAGGAATACACGGCCATGCGCCTTGCGGAATACTGCAAGCCTTCCGTTTCCTACGTGCTGAATGCGATGGACTTGTCCGTGCTGACAGGATATGAGCATGAAGCGTGGAACCTCGGTGATTATGTCCGTGTGGAAGATAAGGACTTGGGACTTTCTGTTACCACCCGTATCGTGCGCCGTGAATACAACCTGCAGGAGCCTTGGAACACGGTATTGGAACTTTCCACCACGCTCAAAAACCTCGGCAGTTCGGTCAGTTCCATTGATACCATTGCCGATGCTTTGGAAGGCACAGGAATGGTATCCAACAACGATATCCGTGAACTTGTGCCGTTCAATCATCTGCGAAACTCCCGTGCCGATGATGGACTTGCTTATTGGGTCAGTTCCGGTTTTGAGGCAGACGGAGAAAACGGTGCATCCGGCACAGCATCCTTTAAGGCTGTGGGTGTGGAAGGTATGACCTTGAGCCTTGCCCAGACCGTGTATCCGTCCAACCGTAGCAGTTATACACTGTCGGCACAGATTGCTTCGGATGACTTAAAGAAGCTATCTGATGATGCCCAGGTGGGCATTGAGGTGGTTATCGAATACGAGGACGGCAGCACAGAAACAAGATTTATTGATTTGTACTGATGGAGGTGCTTATGGCTTATTTTTCTAAAACATCGGAGAAGATTACGCCGGAAAGCTACTTCTCCAAAGTGAAATCCATTACAGTGCGTGTGTGCATTACTAATTGCACAGGCACTTTGTATATTACAGACCTTTTGCTGCAGCCCGGTTCTGTAGCCACGGGATGGGTAGGTCATCCTTGCGAGATGAAGTGGGTATTGGATGGCTAATCCGGTATTCATCCGTCTTGCCGAGGTCATAAACAAAAAGCAGGATATGCGTGTCATGAGCGTAACGGTGAAACCTACCGTCACCAACTGCTCCGGCACGATTTGGTTTACCGACCTTATGTTGCAAGAAGGACCGGCACTGACAGGCTATGTGCCACATACCGAGAGTCGACTTAAGGAAGATACCAAGGTATGGTTCAACGGTGTGGTTCGTTCCAAAGAAACGGTCATTATCTGCAACGTCGGTGATACATCCGGTGGTCTTGATGTCCATATCTATCCGAAATCCGATATGGCGGCAGGCTCGGTGCAGCTTGCCCAAGGTGTGGGTGGACAAAAGGTTGTGTTTCCTAACAGACTTTCTGCGGAGGATGATTTGGCTCTGCTTGCTTCGATAAGGGAATGCACCAAAAACGGCATTCAAGAGCCGAAAGAGGGCTTTTACCAATATAGCGCCGCTTGGGATTCCAAGCACAAAGTCACCTTGGAGGACGGCAAGTCAGCCAGGGTGCTTTTTGAATTGCAGCAGATGTCGGATGGAGGTGTTTCGATTTGAGGGATAAATTAAAAGGCAAACGCATCATGGTGTGGACGTTCATGGGCAATTCCAGAATGTATGAGGTGCTCCGTGACTACGGTGACCGCATCGATACCATTGGTCTGTTTTCTTTTAAGGTAGACGCCACAGGAACGATTACTGAAAGCGGTGTTGCAATCAGCAATATGCTGACCTATATTGACAAATGGCCACACATCCGTTGGCTGCTTACCGTTGCAAATGATGGTGCAAATTCTATTTTTAAGGCTATCCGTGACAACACAGATGGCGCACAGGACAACTTCTGCTCCGAACTTGTTCGTATTATGGAAAAATACCCGTGGTGCAGTGGCGTGGATATCGACCTTGAGAAAGGTGACGATTATTCCACCCACGCTGCATCCACGGCTATGTTCAAACACATCTACGAAACCGTCAAAGCCTATGACCCCACCAAGGAAATGAACATCTGCCTTCCCGGTATGACTTCGGTCAACGGTTCGGTCGGTGGCGAGAACTGGTGCGTGTATGGTGATCTGGATAAATACTGTGATACGGCATCCATTATGAGTTACGGTATGGCTTGGGCGGGTTCTGCACCGGGTCCTGTTTCTCCGAGGAGTTGGCTTGAGGGCATTTATGATTATGCCACCAAGGTAATGAACCCCGACAAGGTGTTCCTCGGTATGCCTGCCTACGGTTGGAACTGGCAGATTTACGATACCCCGGAGAACTTGGGCGAGTATTATCGTGGTACTTCTCATACCTATTATGCTGCAAAATACTGGATGCAGGGTCTGTATAACTTTACGGACGATGCACCTCCGCAGCCTTTCATTCCCATTGTTTCCTATTGGGATGATTACGATATGGGACCGTGGGCATTGCCTCATGTGTACGACTACATGGAAGGCAGAGATGCCGTTTATAAGGAATATCCGCAGATGTCGGAAACCTACAACCGAAGAAGGTATTTGACCGCCTATGCCAAGCAGCAAAAGGCGGAGTTCGGAGAAATTATTATCGACCATAATGCCGAGCCGGACAGCTACGGTGGTGTGGTGTCCGTATCAGAAACTTTGGTAACGCTTGGTGATGAAGGTTCAGCCACATACAAATTCACTATTGATGAAGCAGGCACATACGATGTTGCCATTCGCCTTTGTTATCCGTTTTGGGATAAAAACAGCATCTACGCATCGTTGGATGGCAGTATCGTCCACTTTTCCGAGGACAGGATTTGGTGGCCGTATTGGAGGACTACTTTCTGGGCGACACTTGCCAAGGGCGTGAGCCTTTCTGCCGGAGAACATACGCTGACCATTTCGGTCGGTGTAAACGGTGTGCAGTTCTATGGTTTCCGTGTATGCACCGACTTTTCGGAAGAACCGACCGCAGGGCAAGCAGAATACACCCTTGCTCCGAGAAAGTTCAAGGATGTGAACGGCAATATGGTGGGACCCGCCACAGGCTTTAAGCTGACCTTGGAAATGCTACGCAGAAAGCCTGACTCGGCACTTGTGTGGTATGAGGATTTCCGAGATGAGCAGAAAATCCCCGAAAGCTACTGGACGGTTCTTTCCGGGGAATGGGATGTGTGGCAGGAGGATTTGCCCTACGGCGATACGAGTCGACCATACTCACAGCTTGAGGGGTATGGTCAGCTTGCGTGGAACTATAACGGCTTTTCGGACATCCATCTGAGGGCGCAGATTATCTTCCCGGAGAACGGCGGTGGCAGGGCAGGAATTTTTCTTGGCTCACTGTTCTGCTGTTTAAATTATGATACGCAGCGTATCGAACTGTATGAGGGTTCTACACTGAAAGGCAGTTATGCC
The DNA here is from genome assembly GCA_937858235.1 of uncultured Clostridia bacterium. Taxonomy (GTDB): domain Bacteria; phylum Bacillota; class Clostridia; order Oscillospirales; family Oscillospiraceae; genus Onthomonas. The sequence continues at coordinate 3,606 of CALLZZ010000313.1, read as the reverse complement.
ACAGACTTTTCCAAGACATCGAAAGCAGACCTGCGTACCAATCCGAATGTTTACACCATTGAAATGCGTAAGCGTGGAAACAAGGTGCGTGTTTATTCCTCTGCATCCAATACACTCCGTTTTACGGCAATGGTCGGCAGTGGCAACGGTTATGCAGGTATCCGCTCCGATAACCAAATCAACTGCCAATTGCTCCGTCTGGGTGATGCCTGGACGTATGAGCCGTATGAGAGGTTTGATGTGGTAATGCCAGACGGTACGGAGACTTCCTTTGGCAGGATTGAGCGTAGCAACTGCACATGGGATGAGGAGTTCCAGGTGTTCACGCTGACTTCTGATGTGGAAGAATACAATACCCGCAGTGAGGATATTTCGTTGGACTACGAATTTTACCACTCACACATCATGCCACTTGAGTGCGGGAATGATTACACGGCAAAAATTATCCCAAGGGACATCAACATTTGGATTTCACGATTGTTCCTTGGGGACTCGGACGGCTTTTCTATTCTGTATTACCAGGATGTGGACAGCCTGATCTATTGGGCGAACCAGGCAGCATACCGATGGAAACTGCGAGGGATGTGTATGTGGTCCCTTGGGCAGGAGGATATGCGAGTCTGGGAGTGGCTGCCCAAGCAAACTGAATAACGGCTTTAAGGGTATCTGCCATATGGTGGGTGCCCTTTTTGCATACAAAAATTTATGAAAGTGAGGATTTTACTATGAAGGATTTATGGAACACCATTCAAATCATCTTTGCTGCCATTGGCGGTTGGCTCGGCTGGTTTCTTGGCGGGTTTGACGGTCTGCTCTATGCACTGATTATTTTCGTGGTTGTGGATTATATCACGGGAGTCATGTGTGCCGTTGTGGACAAGAACCTTTCCAGTTCGGTTGGGTTTAAGGGCATTTGTCGAAAAGTGTTGATTTTTGCGATGGTAGGAATCGCACACGTCCTGGATGCCAATGTCATCGGTGACGGCAGCGTACTGAGAACGGCGGTCATTTTCTTCTATCTCTCCAATGAGGGCGTGAGCCTTTTAGAAAACGCATCCCACCTTGGTTTGCCGATTCCGGAGAAGATGAAGGAAATCTTGGAGCAGCTCCATGACCGCGACAATAAGGAAAGTGAGGGAAAGTGAGGGAAAGTAACATGAATTTACACAAACTTATTTTAACGGAAAACGCCTGTTACAAAGCAGGCAGGAAAATCACGGTTAAGGGTATCATGGTTCATTCCACGGGTGCAAATAACCCGAACCTAAAACGCTATGTAGGTCCTGATGATGGTTTGCTCGGTAAAAACCAGTACGGCAATCATTGGAACACCTACCATCCCGGCGGCAGAGAGGTCTGCGTTCATGCCTTTATCGGCAAGTTGGCTGACGGCACGATTGCCACATACCAAACTCTCCCTTGGAATCATCGTGGTTGGCACGCTGGGGGCAGTGCAAACAATACCCATATCGGTTTTGAAATCTGCGAGGACGGTCTTTCGGATTATGCCTACTTTAAGAAGGTGTACCGTGAGGCCGTTGAACTTTGTGCCTACCTCTGTAAGGAGTACGGTTTGACCGAACAGAACATCATCTGCCACTCCGAAGGTTACAAGCAGGGCGTGGCATCCAACCACGGCGATGTGATGCACTGGTTTCCAAAGCACGGCAAGAGCATGGATACCTTCCGTGCCGAGGTCAAGGCACTCATGGCGACTACCGATGAGGAGGAAACCGAAACTCCTGCAGAGCCTACGGTGACATATCCCGAAAAGCTGACTACTGGTTATTACCGTGTGCGTAAGACCTGGAAGGACAGCAAATCCCAGGTAGGTGCGTATCGTATTCTTTCCAATGCAAAGGCGGCCGCAGATAAGAACCCTGGTACTTTTGTTTTTGCCAATGACGGCACTGCCATTTATCCTGCCGACAGCACAGCCGAGCCGGATTACCGTGTCCATACGGTTGTGAAGGGCGATACCCTTTGGGATATTGCCGTGAAATATCTCGGCAAAGGCAGCAGATACACCGAAATCAAGAAACTGAATGGACTTTCTTCCAATGTGATTTATAGCGGTTGGAAACTCAAAATTCCGAACTAACACGATGCCCTTTGAGGATTTTTCCTTGAAGGGCATTATTTTTTTGCCTTTAGGGGGTTCGATTCAGCCTGTCTTTTCGCTTATAGGCAGAGGGAACATTTCCACCGTTCCCCGGACTGGAGGAATCACAATGGAAGTAAAACAGATTGAGAATTTTAAGATACCTAACGCCGTGGCACACGAGATTACGCAGGAGGAATTGCAGCGTGAATACGACTTTTACATGGCACAGAAAATGCTCGAAACCATGTTCATGTTCGGCATGATTTCTGTGGATGAATTCCACAAAATATCGGCTGTAAATCGCAAAACTTTCTCCCCGTTTTTGTCAGAGATTATGGGCTAAATAACTTGATATTTCTGCGATAGTACGGGAATATGTCACTACCCAAAAAGCGAGGTGAGTTGATGAAAAAGATAACGAAAATCGGGGTAAACGAAACCCTGATTCAAAAGAAAAAGCTGAAGGTTGCAGCCTACTGCCGTGTATCCACAGCCAGTGATGAGCAGCTTATCAGCCTTGAGGCACAAAAGGCCCATTATGAAAATTACATCCGTTCCAATGACAAATGGGAGTATGTGGGTCTTTACTATGACGAAGGAATCACGGGTACAAAAAAGGATGTCCGTGCCGGACTTCTTTCTATGATTGCTGATTGTGAGGACGGCAAGATAGAGTTCATCATTACCAAGTCTATCAGCCGATTTGCGAGAAATACTACAGACTGCTTGGAGATGGTTCGCAAACTGATCGGCCTTGGGGTTCATATTTATTTTGAGAAAGAAAACATCAATACGGGGACAATGGAAAGCGAGTTGATGCTCTCTATTTTAAGCGGACTTGCAGAAAGCGAATCGATTTCCATTTCAGAAAATACGAAGTGGGCCATTCAAAGACGATTTCAAAACGGAACCTTTAAAATTTCCTATCCACCCTATGGCTATCAAAACATGGATGGTCAAATGATAGTAATTCCTAAGCAGGCTGAAATTGTAAAGTATATTTTTGCAGAAGTGTTATCGGGTAAAGGTACACAGAAAGTTGCAAATGATCTTAATCAAAAGGGTATCCCTTCAAAAAGAGGTGGCCGTTGGACGGCTACTACCATTCGAGGAATTTTGACCAATGAAAAATATACTGGTGATGTACTTTTGCAAAAGACCTATACTGACAGCCATTTTAACAGGCACACCAATTACGGTGAGAAAAATATGTACTTAGTAGAAAACCATCATGAGGCAATTATTAGCCATGAAGATTTTGAAGCTGTAGATGTCGTTCTCAATCAGAGAGCAAAGGAAAAAGGCATCGAAAAGCGCAACAGTAAATATCAAAACCGATATTCCTTTTCTGGCAAAATTATTTGCTCGGAATGTGGCAGTACCTTTAAAAGACGAATTCATTCATCTGGAAGAAAATACGTCGCTTGGTGCTGTAGTAAGCATATAGGCAATATAACGGAATGTTCTATGCAGTTCATTCGAGATGAAGATATAAAGACTGC
>CALLZZ010000312.1 GCA_937858235.1 uncultured Clostridia bacterium | reverse complement strand
CACGGGTGGCCTGCGGAACGTGCTTTTCATAGAGCTTCTGGACGGTATCCTCCAGTTCTGTTTGCAAATTCGCATCCTTTTTACCCATGTGATAGGTCAGGGCATCCAGCTTTTCGCTATCAAAGTTAACGGTCAGTGTTGCTTTTTTCATTGTAGTTTCCTCCATTTCATAATTTCATTTGGGATGACTGAGAAGGGGTGATTTCCTCTTGAGTGACCCATTTTTCATAATCCGATACCGAGCAGTACCCGGCAAGCATGGCTGAAAAATCCTCCAAGCGGGATGGTTTTACCTTATCCAGTTCCATCTGTAAACCGTAGTAGCCGTTATAGATTTTCACCACCTCAGCATCCAAAACATCAGCCCATGCCTCTTTCCCGGCATCGGTCAGGGTATGCTCATCCAGCTCCACAACGGTAGCAGGCTGCACCTCCACATCCTTGTGGAGCAGATGGATATCCTCCCAATGAATGTGGAGAAGGTCTTTCAGCCTGCCTCCCGGTGAGCTGGGTTCCGGCAACTGCTCCGGCTCCGATTCCTCCGGGTAACCGCCGTACCGCGGACAGAAGTTGAGGTAATAGCACACGTCAATGCTGCTATCATCTAACTCCACATTGGCCACTTCCTCACGCTCATGGAGCATATCCAGCAGGGTATCTGTACTGTTAAAGTGATGCTCAAAGCCGGTTTGCTGTGCCAGCTCATCAAAGCCTATAATCCAGTTGCCCTCTGTTGTGTTTTGGGTTCCGGTGGACACAATGTAATCCACCGCCTCCGTCAGTTTCTGGTTGAATTGCTGCAAGGCCGGGGAGGTCAGAGCGGAAATGTTGGGAACATAGGAGGCATACCGGCAGTAGCCGTAGCCCTCCGATTCCACCAGCAGTCCGTCATTTCTTCCCTCACCGGTCAGCAGCAGGCAGTGATACACACCGCTGCTATCGCAGTGCATCTGCTCTATATTTTCCTGAATAAAGGCATAATCCCGCTGCGGCTTTTGTAACACAGCCTCAAATACTTCAGCGGGAAGCTGTATGGTTTTTGATACCTCAAAGCTCCGCAGATCGAAATCCAAGGGCTTCCTTTCAAAGATTGCTTTCATTGTCATTGCGTATCATCTCCTTATTTCACATTTTATTTAGCAGCTATTTTAGTCTGCCGTAGGCATAGAAATGGCTGCGCCAATAGCGGCTATTCAAATCCGCATACCCGATTGGATCGCCGCAGTGCAGCATCTGACCGTTCCCAACATAGATTCCGATGTGGCTTATGACTCCCGCCGAGGCATAGGTTCCTTGGAAAAACACCAAATCTCCGGGCTTGGCTTCCTCACGTGAAATCACTGCACATTGATTGAAAATTCCTGATGCTGTGGTGCGGGGCAGATAATATACGCCCGATTTGGAATAGACCCAGCACACATAACCGGAGCAATCAAAGGAAGTCTGCGGAGAAGAGCCGCCCCAAACATATGGGTAGCCAATGTATTTTTGCGCTTCCTCCATCAACGCCTGAAAGGTACCATCGCCCATCTCTCCGGGATATTCTCCGTCCTCCGCACCGGGGATGGCCCTGCCGTACTTGGCATGGGAGTAAATCTGATGTGCATTGATCCGGTTTTCCTCTGTGATGGTTTTGCCGAGGGTACTTTCAAGGCTTGCATATATCTCATTTAAATCGGTAATGGGTACAGCCACCGTGTAGGTTTCCTCCGTTTCGTTGCCGTCCGCATCGGTAACAGTGTGGGTGTGTTCCTCGTAGCGGACGAAGCAGTCCGCAAAGGCTCGATAATCGGAAGCGTTCATTCGCAGATGTTCAGCGCCGAAAAACAGAGCATAAAAAATAGCTTTCATGCGGGTGGTATCGATGCTGCCGCTTTCAATCATGGGCGTTATCTCAGACACAGCACTATCCAAATCAGAGAAGCTGCCTCGCATATCCTCAATGTACTGCCGATACTCGGCGGGAACCTGTGAGGAGATGCTGCCGCCGTGAAAGGTCAAATCCACAGCGGAATTATTGTGTTCTGCGGTACCGGACAGCAGGCTCATGATCATAACGATGATTAGAATAAACGGGGTAAGAATGGCGGCGATGACCACGCCTGCCGCTTTCCATGTCCGTTTGTCGGTTGCGGCGGCGATTGCCGCTTTCACCGCAAGGGTAATGGTTGCCGGGTCTGCCATCGGTGATCACCACCATTTCTGTTCCCAAAGGTTGAACTGCGCATCCTCTGCGGCCTGCTGCTCCTGCGCCAGCCGGATGGATTTCTCCACCGCCTGATCCAGAAAATCCGTATCAAAGCCTGCGGTTTCGTAGCCCTCAGCGATAGTGTGGAGATAAAAATCCGAGGGTGCGCCGAACTCCCTGCCGTCATTCATGATGTAGACCATTGCATTTACCGGCTTGCCGCAGAGCTCCACCTCCAGCATTTCCTTGCGGTAAAAATTTGGATAGCCCTCGTAACGGTCGAGGGAAAGCTCATCCTGCGGCCTGATCTTCCATAAAAGAACAGGTACAGAGCTGCCCTCCAGCGGCTCAATGGTAGCTACGGCTCCACGCCTGCCGCCACGGAACAGCAGCTCATATCCTTTGACCTCGCTTGTTCCCACCACCTTAGCGGTGGGGCAGCGGAATGCCATCTGCGGCAGATTCAGGTTGCTACCATAGGCAATATATAAGCGGTTCTTCGTCATATTTTCCTCCTTACATTCACATACGCATAGTAAAAGCCGGGGCATCTTCTGCCTCGGCTTCTGTTGGTTCGGGAGCAGTCGGCTGTTCTTCTTGGGCTGCCTGCCGTGCCTGTTCCAGTTCTTTTTCTTTTTTTTGCCGCATCCGTTCCTTTTGTTTTTCTGCTTGTGCCGGATCACGCCAAGCAATGCAGCCGTCCAAATTCTTCAGCAGATGCTCACGGGCGGTTTTGAATTCATCCCCAATCAGCCCCAAACGCAGCAGCCAAGTGCGAAAGGTATACTTTTCGTTGGTGGTCTGCGTCTTGGTTCTGCTGGCACAGCGCTGATTGAGCGCCTGTGCGGAAATCGCCATGCACAGCTGAATGTAGGCTTTGATTTTCCCGGCATGGGTGGTTCCGTTGAATAAGCGGAACTCCACCGTACCTTTCTGAAATACGCTGTGAAGATTCAAACAGTGATACCGGCTGTCATCGTAATGCTGATGACTTCGGCTTTCGCCGTTGTACCAAATGCGACTGACCTGATCCAATGTCCGGGGCTTTCTCTGGTTCAGTTCCTCCAGAAACCGGTTGTCCACCGGCTTGCACCAGCGGTGCTGTCT
>CALLZZ010000311.1 GCA_937858235.1 uncultured Clostridia bacterium | reverse complement strand
GTCTTTAAATTAAATGGAGGATTTGAAAATGATTTATAACGTAGGAGCATATCTAAGGCTATCTCGTGATGACGAGCGAGATGGCGAGAGTTTAAGCATCGAAAACCAGAGAAGCATCGTGGCAGATTTTATTACAAAGAAAGGTTGGTCGCTGATCGATACCTATGTCGATGACGGACTGACGGGTACAAATTTTGACAGACCGAATTTTCAGAGGATGATTGATGATGTCCGAAACGGCAGGATTAACTGCGTAGTGGTAAAAGACCTGTCACGCTTCGGCAGAAATTACATCCAAATTGGGCAGTACACCGACTACCTGTTCCCTACAATGGGATGCAGATTTATTGCAATCAACGATGGAATCGACACACTGGAAAAAGAAAACGAGCTGATGCCTTTTAAAAATCTGGTAAATGAGTGGTACAGCCGTGACCAAAGTAAAAAAGTGAAATCCGCTAAAGTGGCGAGAGCCAAAAGTGGATTTTTTATGGGTGCCTATGCACCGTATGGCTATGTTAAGAATGAGGATAAAAAGCCGCCGCTGCTCATAGATGAATACGCAGCACCCATCGTCCGCAGGATATTCGAGATGAGAGCAAGTGGAATGGGATACCGCACCATTGCAACCCGGCTCAATGATGAAGGCATTATTCCACCTCGTGAGTATTACTACAACAGCATCGGAAAGCCAAATCCAAAGCGAGGACTCAAGGCGTGGAGCGATGTTGTGGTGAGGGAGATTTTAAGGAATGAAGCCTATATCGGGAACATTGTGCAGATGCGAAAGGGCACCATCTCCTACAAAAACAAAACCCAAGTCAACCGCCCGGAAGAAGAATGGGTCAGAGCAGTGGGCACCCACGAGCCGATTATATCCATGGAGCTATGGGAAACGGCTTGTAAATTAGGCAACAGAGGAACGGTTGGAAAAAGCAACAAGGATGGAAAAATTAGCTTGTTCTCGGGGCTACTAAAATGTAATGATTGCGGCAGGAGCATGAAATTTGTAAGGGACAGCAACACCCGCAAGGATGGGCATAAGAATAACCACCACGCATACATCTGCTGTGGATATTCACAAGGTGGCAAAGCTGTCTGCTCACCCCACAGGACATTAGAAAGCATCTTCTCTGGTTTAATCCTTGGTGATATTCGAGAAAAGGCAAGGCTGATAGCCATAGATGAGGATGCGGTCATCGCTGAAATCAAACGCAAAAAGCAAGCCGATACCACCTCGGAGCAGAAAGCCTTAGAGAAAAACCTGCAAACTCTTCGCCATCGTTTATCCGAATTAGAGCACCTTATTAGCAAGCTATATGAGGAAATGGTGCTGGGAGATATCCCCCGTGAGATGGTACTGGGGATGATGGAAAAGTATAAAAAAGAGCAACAGGAAAAGTCAATACTGGCGGCACAGCTTGCCGAACAATTAACCCACTCACAGGAAGTCGAGCATGACATCCGTGAGTGGGTTTCTCTTATCCGCAAGTATATGGGTGTGGAAGAGCTCGACCGTGAACTACTAATAA
>CALLZZ010000310.1 GCA_937858235.1 uncultured Clostridia bacterium | reverse complement strand
AAGGCATATCCATTGCGTCGTTTGCGGATTAATTTCATTTGCACCAACCCTCCTCTATCATAAATTTTAGGGAAGGATGCCTCAAAAAGCATCGTTCGAAAGGATGAATTTGCAGAAAAAAGCCCCTCATACTTTAGTATGAGAGGCCAGTTAAACCCTATATTTATGTGATTTTATGTATCATTCAACCCTTTGATTCTTCAGCAGGGTGCTGATGAGTTCTGCTCGACTACCTACATCATATTTTGAAAAAATATTCCTTGCATGTGTTTTTACAGTACTCTCACTGATAAACAAAGCCCCAGCAATTTCGCGGTTGGATTTTCCTGAAAGGATTAGCTGCAATACCTCTTGCTCCCGGACGGTCAGCGGGTCAAGAGTTTTAATTTGACGAACAATGTCCGTTTGCTGTGACTGACTCATATTGTCATAAGCGGCAAGGTAGGCATGGCTTTTCAGCAGTAAAACAAGCTGATGGTTCAGCGGCGGCAGCATAACCAGTGTAACGCAAACCACAGTAAGGGCAATCACCGCAACCTCCGCACTGGGAAGCCTAATGGATGTTACGGTCATTCCCAAGACGCCTCCGCAAAGCACGCCGAATACATTGGCGGAAAGCCCAATGCCAAAGGTATGTGTAGGGTTGTCGCTATAATCCAGCATTTCTCCAAGGATGCTCCACCAAAACAGATCGAAAATACCGCAAGCACCGAGCATCAGCGTATCCACAATCAGATAGTCGGAAGTGTTTCGCCCTAACAGCATAAAGCTGATGAACGCTCCTATAATCATTGCCATCCCAATATACAAAATTCTGGAACGCTTTGCTTTCATAGGTAGGTTGCGCATAATGGCGAGCGCCACGATATAAGGCACTGCCCAATACCAACTCACCAGCCCCGTCAGATGCTCAAAAGCGGGGTTGATGACCTGATACATCAGTCCGGAATTAATTGTAATGATAAAGACAAAAAGACACAGCAATATTAGCGGGTTTTTAATGCCGCCATGCGTCTTATTTTTAAATGTTTTGTTCTGCTCATTCTCCTGCTCCAACGGCAGCATCCAAATGAAGACCATGCCGATCACAAGGCAAAGCACAGAGAAGCCAAGCCCGATAAAGGTTGACCTGTTCATGGCCACCACGTTAACTGCAATCATCAGCAAATTGGAATAAATCAGAACGTCGGCACAGGATTTAATGCGCTCGTTCTTGGGAGTAAAGGCCCTGAGAAAAAATCCCCATGCCGCCACCGCGCAGCCGCTAAAGTATCCGCTAATAATCAGTCCGCCCATCCATAGAGCAGGGAGAGGAAAAAAGAAGGGGACAGTGGAGGCTAAGCATAAGCCCATACCGCCGAACATCATGCTTTTGGCGGCCGCCTGTGATTTGACAAACAGGCCGCAGGTAAAAAGCCCTGCAAAATGCGCGATAATTGCAGCCAGTATGTAACGGTCGGCGTCTGTTCCACGCAGTTCCAGCAGGCTGTACAACACCTGCCCTTCAAACTGAAATGACAGAATATAGGCAAAGAGAAATGAAAATCCGGCAACAGAAAGCCTGCGGGCATTTAAAGTCTTAAATCTGTTCATTTTATAACCTCCCGCTCATCGGAGGCTCCGCCTTTTTTAATCCATTCGTCTATATCAACGGTTTTGAAACGCCAGAGCTTTCCCACCTTTGATGCAGGCATACCGCGCTGATCAATCCAACGCATGACCGTGTGGCGCTTTACCCCAAGATAGTCGCAAACTTCTTGCAGGGATATCCATCTGTCGTTATGTATTGTTCCAGGCATAGAAGCCACCTCACTTTGATAAATTCGCACAAATATCCTAATAAAAATCCTAATTGATCGTTATTAAATAATTATAGCACAATAATGTCAAAATGGTAGCTACTATTTGTTGTTTTATGTAACATTGCGTAGTATTGTACATGATTATATACTGTGGGTACGACATTGGACCTGTCCATAATCAATACCTGCTACCTGCACTAAACAGGATAGTAATTCTGGTAACAGTGCCAATCTCTTTCATTTCCACATCACCTTATTCGTAGGTATCAGCTAATATATTCATGTCATCAGATATGAAATTTTCAAAGAACTTAGGGGAATAAAAAAGCCCCTCACTATTAACCTTATTTCGTGAGGGGGTCTACAAATATTATAAATTAAGCATTTTTTTTAATTTAATTAGGATTTTCTGCTTTCGATAATTGATAAGCTGCTGAGATATACCGATTTCAGTAGCCATCATCGATTCGCTCTTTTCTTGAAAGAACAGTCCGTCAATTATCGCCTGTTCCTTCACGGTGAGCTGTTTTATACAGTCATGAAGACGCTGAACCGTAAGCTTGTCCACTACAATATCCTCAACACGAGGCGAGATTAAATTCGGTATAGCATCTTCTCCATTTGTTTCCCTTGTATCCAGGGCACTATAAAAGAATACACCATGTTTTGCATCCTTTTTCTGTAGATGAAGTTCACGGCGTCTCTTGCGGTAATATGTCAAATTGACTTCTCCGCTGCCAGGGACAAGCTACCCTGTACTTTGATTCGATACTCCTTTTTCCCTTTATATAGTTTGTCATTAGCTTTGCAAGATTAAATTATAGGAGTAAAGGAGGGTATATACGGGTTGCTCTGTCTCTATTTACACCTCGAAGGAGGATATAAGCGGATTATCTTCATATGGACACTTCTCTCGCTATAGCCCAGCGGAAAGCCGGTACCCTGATACCTGAAGCATCCATTAAAAACCGCAAAAGCCTGCCCTCCGAGTATGAAGGGCAGGCTTCGCTTAACTTTCAACAGCCAGACTATCATAGCACATAAAGTGCCTTAGACCCTCGGCTTTGCGTCCCCGGCTATTGCCGGGTTTGCCCATAGCTATATTGATTTGTTGTTTCTGCTTACTTCTCCGACACTATTTCCAAATTGCCAGTAACTCCAGTTTATTTAGTTTCTCCAGTAGTCTCAAAGCATCCAATTATCTGAAAACATCGCTTGGCCGTGGAAAATAGCCACTATCTCCGCTTGTGTAAGGAATGTAAAGTTTCATTTTCTTTTCATTCTTATCCCAATAATCCCATACGGATGAATCCCAAGGAACCTCGCCACTGAACTTTTGCATGGCTGGTACTCCACCATATTGCACCGGCACTGTTTCCCCATCTACTGTTATATTGAAGTATTGGGGGTCGAAGGTATACTGGAGGTTACTTTCGCTATCAGCCCAAAATGTCATCATGCTTTTTGCTTGAAAACGAGTGTCATCAATTATATGGTCCAGACTTCTTTCGACTTTTCGATCGATAATGACCAGCTTGCTATCCATAAATGAGTCGAAATCCAGGATTACACCATCTGCAGCTTGGGGCGACAGATAAAACCTATGGTCAGCGGTACCGATACCTCGTTCAATCTCAGTTTTTCTGCCCTCACTTTTATAGTTCCACTTAAATCCCAGCTCTTTATTCAAATCCGCATATAATCCATCAATCCAATCTTGGTATTTATCATTGATCCCTTCATCGAATTTGCTCATTTCACATTTTATTTTAATTTGTACAGATCCTGTATACAGCCCAAAGGGTCCTCTGTCACTTTCATTGACTTTGCTCTTTTTATCAAGAGAAATATAAAATGTCCACATCTCCAAATTGCCTGGAATGTCAAAGAAGGTGAAATATCTACTGTCTGTGGCATCCATGGCTATTCTCCAGTTCCAAAGCTTATCACTTGCAATATTTCTTAAATTGTAATTTGCCTTATCGTAGAAATTTGTCAGCATCCGTTTAGCGTTTATGGCGTCCACCCTGTCCTTCCATCTTTGTTTATCCTGCTCATACTTTTCAGATAAAAACATGAGGGCTTCGGTAACCTGTAAAACCGGCCCGCCGGCCTTCCCCAATAGCAAACCGGCAGCTTTATCCTCCGCGGCTCCTACTGCTGTATCCAAAAGAAATTCATCCAGCGGGCGATCGTTTAGACCAACTATATGTTCAATTACCTCCGCGGCAAGATCCATGCCAGTTGTCTTCAAAATAACGTCTTTTATTTCCTTTCCCACGGCTTTTTCTGCCAATGATCTATCACGGGCGACCTTTTCCACAAAAGCCTGAGCCTCACCAATCTCAGCTTCAGTTTTTCCGAATTCTTTCAGGGTTTTCTCTATGGCTTTTTCAATATCTTCCTTTGTCGCCTTAGCCCCACGTGCAACCTCACCTTCAAAAGATAATTCACCTACTGTAATGATAAGGGGATAAGTCTCTAAGGAATCAAATCCGATCTTACTACGGTCAACCCCTCTGGCAGGTGCGCCCTGAACTGGGACAGCGGTTGTCACAAGTAAAAGCAGTGATATCAATGCGGAAACAATCCTTTTCTTCATGGTGAAACCTCCTGTTCCTGATTCTGTGTGAGCCATGCAGCTATTTGATTCAGCGCTTTATTATTTTCATCTACCCAAAGCCCTTCATTAACACAGATTATAGCTGCATCAACATCATTGTTGAAGATGGAGATGAGGGCACAAGAGGCATAATTCTTCGCATCAAATGGATTTACTCTGAGTGCCGCAGTATAATATCTTAAAGCCTCTGTATACTCATTTGGTTCCTTCTCCAAAACATCTTTTGCCTTAGCCCGTAAATATTCGTCATTGAAGTTCATAGGATGACGTTCCAAACCATAGGGTCTCGGCGAAAAAATTGCATAAATGTCGGATTCTATCACGGCAAGATCATCCCGCATCTTAGAAAGTTCATCTATACTGAGCTCATTCAGATAGTAAAAAACTGCGCTGTTCTCAGAAAACAGTGGATTGATCAGGGCATTCTGATAGGCTTCCTTTGCTTTGCTCTCATTCCCCTGAATGTGGTATATTAGTCCTTCAAAATAATAAGGGTAGGGCGAAGCAGGGCTGATGGCAGCGATAGATTCCCAATCCTTGTATATAGGCTTTGCCGTAACATTCGTATCCTCCGCATCTGCCACATCATCCAAATACTTGCTTTCACCCTTCATATCAAGGATATGATCAACCGCAAGCCTCATAGCGCTGACGCTTGAACCAGCCATGCTGTAGTAATGCTGCGCCTGCAATTTCATGTCGTTTTCTGCATAATCATCGCCCATTTTTTTAATTTCGAGCATAGCCTCTTTGAATTCAGTGTAGGCAGACGCAGAGCTGATGCTACTGCGATAAATAATAAACGTCGATGCAGCTGCTATAAGCAGTGCGGCAACAATGATAATTGAGAGAATACGGCCTCTCGGTTTTTGTTTCATTTTTTGAATTCCCTCCATTGGCAAATACCTCCTAACAAACACGCACTATAGTGTTCAATATAAGTATAAAAGGAAGTAAAAGGGTGTTCCTCCTACTTCCTTTTACTGCTCCGAAAATTAATCTTATGGCATTTGAAAAAGCTTATTCCGTTACTCCTGCATATGTCTCATATACCCGAACCGCTACAATCACAGCCTGCTCACGAGTGGAAGTGGCTTTGGGTGCAAATCTATTGTTGCCAACCCCACTGATAAACCCATTTTTCGCCATAAATTGAACATTTGTTGTAAAATAAGGTGCGATTTCTTTTTCATCGGCAAAGGTTGGCGCTCCCGCAATGGACATATCCGCATCAGGCCGAATGACTTCTACGGCACGGCTTAACATTGCCGCCATCTGCTCTCGGTTAATCAGTACCTGTGGCGCAAATTGATTATTGCCGATGCCGCTTACAATGCCTAATTGATATGCTTTCAGTATTTCTGCATTGGTTGTGTCCGTAAAGGTTGAAGAAGGAGCCGCCGTAGCTTTCTTTCCTGTATACCGCTCATACAGCTTGACTGCAACTTCTGCAAATTCCTCTCTGGTTATGGAGCCACTCATATTATCCTTAATTTTGTCTGTAATAAAGCCATAGGAGGCCGCCTTATCAAGACCGTCCTTCGCCCAATCGGATGCACCACGATACCCGGCTGGATTACCTAAAGTCACCAAGTCAGAATAGCTGGATGTTGCCTCTTTATCGATAAAGCTATCCACATAACCCCACGAGGAGTAAAAATGTGCCCGGAAGTGATAGACATCTGCCTTTAAATTGATGCCCCCATGTGCATCTTCCTCTTCATATGGGTAATAAGCGAAAGCATTTCCCTCTAAAAGATCATCAAGTGACATTTCCGTAATATTATAGAGGGAGGGACCCTGGTTCCAATCATAATTTCTATACTTAGATTCGAATCTTATTTTTATTGGAGAGCAGTTTGTACCGGGATAGTACCCTGAATTCTCATTTAAATTCTTGTTAATTGACTGAACACTTTCAGGTACATCCATTGTAATGGCAAAGTAAGGCCAGTTGTTCTGGTCATACTTCAATTCCACAGTCAGATTTTTAGGTGCTTCCAGTGTGAAGGGTGTAGAATTTGCAGCTAAGGCGTTAAGGGGCATGGTGCCTATAAATAAGAACAAGACCAATATAAATGTTAAAACTCTAAATTTCATAATCTTTACCTCCAAAATTTAAATTTTTTTCAAGCCGATTTCTACTGCTACTACTGGGGGGCAGTCACAGTAATCGTCAATACCTCACTCATATACACAAGGCTTACGTTAATGCCTTCATCGTCATATCCGCTGACGGTGATGAAATCCGTTGCTATCATCTCATATACATCTTTGGGAAAGTCTTTTTTGATTGTTTCCCAATAGGGGAGCACATCCTCTTCTTGAACCGATTCCAATGTGATTACTATGGAATCGGTGGTTTCCATCATGCCACTCACTGTTCCATCCTTAAATTCGGGAATGTTTTTTGCAAGCTCGGATGTAGGCCACTTGCTGTCGCCAAATGTCACTTTGTCTCCGTTATCTCCCTTAATGGTGATCTTATCCCCATCTATATCCAAGTCACCGCCGCCGGCTTCCTCAAAGACTTTTTCTGCAACCTTTTCCTCCAATTTTTCTTTCGCACCGCATCCAGTAAATGAAATTAGCAGCATAAATGTTAAAAGATAAATTAGAATTTTCTTCATAATATCAACCCTCCTTCCGGTTCAATGTGTCGGTTAACATCTGCTCCTTACTGTTTATTTACCCAATTTGGAACGCCGTTTTCGTCCGTTCCATCTGGGTTTTCAGGATCGAAGAACGAGTCCACATAAATCTGAATTTTTGCTACATTTGTACTGGAATCGTGCTGTGCGGTAAACACCAAGCCTTTATTGTCGTGCCCCGTAACGCTATACAGTCCGCCTTCATCAATCTTAGTACGCTTGAGAGGGAATTTCTCCATGACACTTTCCGCGTACTCGCGGAGGTCTTCCTTGCTCGTCTTGCACTCGATTATAAACTCATCAGAACCGAGGATATTCATATCGGTGACTTTTAGCTCCGAATACTTCCCAAGTTCAGGGATGTTCGCCGCAGCACCATGGGTCGGCCATTTATCGGAGGTAGATGCTGTGTCGCTGTTCTGTGCGTCCCCCTCTGAATCTACGGAGTCACTCTCCCCCTTTAGTATAGATACTGTCACGCAAATCTTACCATTATATCGCGAATGCCCATCATAGGTATCTGCGCTAATCAGGGTTGTATAGAGCGAGCCATCTTTCTTTGCAGAGATGTAGTAGCCATCGTCCCTGTCTTCGATTTTTACGATCCCTTCGCCAAAAATCCGCTCGTAATGATCACGCAAGCCGTTTATGCTACCATCACTTGCGAGCACGACATCAACGCCCTTGGCGCCTTCCTTCTCACGCACGGAAACGATTTCGGCATAATCCGGAATTAGCCCCAAGTCCTTTGGGAAATAGTCGGGTAACGAGTTACTA
>CALLZZ010000309.1 GCA_937858235.1 uncultured Clostridia bacterium | reverse complement strand
TTCACCTCGCAATATATGCGGGATGCCCCGCCAGCCCAGCTTGAAAACTATGTGAAGTACATCGGTACCCGTGAGGGTGTGGAAAAAATTGACGAGAGCAAGCTACTGCTACTGGCTACGGTAAAACAGCAGCAGTTCATCAATCAGCTCATCCGGGATATACCCTCTGCCAAGGATATGCTGGAGTATGCCGACTACTGCGAAAGCCCCACCATCGGCAATGCTACCGAATTCATCTCGCTGGCATTGGAGCAGAACCTGAACCTCATCGGCAAGCGTGAAAATTATGTGGGCTACATTGCAGGCCGACCTCGTGTGGAGCGGATCGGCGAACATGGTCTGTTTACGGATGCGGGAGTGCCGGTGGTGCTGGCGCAGGTACAGGAGGATGTGTGCCAGCACAAAGGTGCTGTCTGGACTCATGTCGTCAGCCTGCGCCGGGAGGATGCCGCAAGGCTCGGATACGACAGCGGCAGGCAATGGCAGGATTTACTGCGCAGCAAAAAAGCCATGCTATGCAAGCATATGAAAATCGACAGCGAGAATCTGCGCTGGTACGCTGCCTTTCACAATGAAAGCCATCATCCCCATGTGCATCTCATGGTTTACTCTGCCAAGGACAATGACGGTTTTCTCACGGAGCCTGCTATTGAAGCCATGCGCTCAGAACTGGCGCATGATATTTTCCGTCAGGACTTCGCTCACATTTATGAGCATCAAAACCAAGTCCGCAGTCAGCTCAAACAGGATGCCGCCGAGGTGATGGACGAGCTACTTTCACAGGTGCAGGATCGTGTCTGCGAAAATAAAGCCATCGAAGCAGATCTGCTGCTGTTATCGAAACGGCTTCAAAACACAGGGGGCAAAAAGGTGTATGGTTATCTCAAAGCAGATGTGAAAGCCATCATCGACCGCATCGTAGATGAGCTTTCCAAAGGGGAACGGATCGACAAGCTGTACCGGGCATGGAACGACTGGCAGAATGAAATCATCAAAACTTACACCAACAAGCTGCCGCCCCTTCCTCCACTCTCCCAGCAGAAACAATTTAAGAGCATTAAAAACATGGTGATTGCCGAAGCATTAAAGCTGGGTGGTCACCATGTTTCATTTGAGGATGAAGCTGTGCCGGAACCAGAGCTTCCGGAGCCTGCAGATGTTCACTCAGATGATGTGTTTCTGGAGCCTGCCGATACAGTCTTTCGTGCCGAGTGGAGCAAGCAATATAAGCTGGCGAGGAAATATCTCTACGGCAGCGAGGATGTGCCGCAGGATTTTGATAAAGCATACAGCCTGTTCCTGCTGGAAGCGGAATCCGGTAATGCCCTTGCCATGCATGACCTCGGCAGAATGTTTGCCGATGGCTTAGGCCGTGAGATTGATCTGCAGACCGCTCGTGAATGTTATGAAAAAGCGCTGGCCGCTTTTTTATCCGCAGAGGAAGAAAAGCCCAAGCCCTATCTGGAATACCGCATTGGCAAAATGTATGCCGCCGGTCTTGGAACCGATCAGGACTATGGGCAGGCGGCTTCATGGTTTCAGGAGGCCGTGGACAAAAATCATAAGTACGCCCAATATTCCCTCGGAAGTCTTTACTACCGTGGGCAGGGTGTTTCGCAGGATTATGCGCAGGCGCTCCGACTCTATACCCTGTCCGCCTATCAGGGCAACCCCTATGCGGATTATGAGCTTGCCAAAATGTATCGTGACGGTATCTGCACACCGGTTGATGCCGCTGCTTCCAATGAGCATTTCAAAGCCGCCTTTTCCGGCTTTTATCGTCTGGAAAAGGACAGCCACGATGACAAGCTGCAATATCGCCTCGGTCAGATGCTCTATACAGGAACCGGTACGGACAAAGATGCGCAGGCTGCGGTTTCCTATCTGGAGAAATCGGCGCAGCTTGGGAATGTCAATGCCCAATATCTGCTGGGCAAGGTATGTCTGGAAATCGGTATCGGAAATCCTGCGCAGGCGATATCGTGGATCACCAAAGCCGCAGAGGCCGGAAACGTCGGGGCGCAGTATGCTCTCGGCAAGCTGTACCGGGATGGTACTCATGTGGAGAAAGACATTCAAAAGGCCGTGGCCATGTTCACTGCCGCCGCTGGGCAGAAAAATGAGTATGCCGCCTATCAGCTTGGCAGGCTTTATCTCTCTGATGAGGACATCAGCAAAAATGTTCCCGAAGCGGTCAAGTGGTTCACCCTTTCCTCGAATCTCGGCAATGCCTATGCCCAATACGCTTTGGGGAAGCTGTATCTTTCCGGTGACGGCGTTCCCAAGGATGTCGGTGAAGCAATCCGACTGTTCACCTTATCGGCAGAGAAGAAAAATGAGTATGCGGCCTACCAGATCGGCAAGCTCTATCTCCAAGGAGAAGATGTTCCAAAGGATGTGGAAACCGCCATCCGCTGGCTGACAGTTTCCGCTGAACACGGAAACCAGTTCGCTCAGTATGCACTCGGCAAGCTGTACTTCTATGACGGCGATGTTTCCCGTGACAAAGAAAAAAGCCTTTACTGGCTGGGGCTGTCTGCGGCACAGGGCAATATTTATGCGCAGTACCTGGTTGACAACATCAATAGCTACCGCAACCCCTCGGTACTTCTGGCCGCCACAAGACTCATGCACCGGATGGAAAATCTGTTCCGTGAGGACTACCGCAGAACCGCAGGCATCTCCGCCGGTCATATTGACCGCAAGCGCAGACGGAAGCTGCATGAGAAAAAACAGGCGCAGGGTCACAAGCAAGATGACCATACGCCGCAAATTCATTTATGATGGGAGGTTTTATTTTGTCAGGCTACATCTATTTTACAGACGAACAAAAGGAACGTGCCAACTCCGTGGACTTGGTGGACTTTCTGCAGCGGCGAGGTGAGAAGCTCCTGCCCTCCGGGAGAGATAAGAGGCTGGCCAAAGATCACAGCATTACGGTTCGGGGTAACCGCTGGTACGATCATGCTTCAGATGAGGGTAGCTATGCCATTGACCTTGTAAAACGGCTTTACAACCTTTCCTTCCCGGAGGCGGTCAGTCTTCTGCTGGGCGGTGAACAAGGCGTGGAATATCGGCAGCACAGTAAAAGCAGTGAGCCGGAGCAGCGAAAGCCCTTTGCCCTGCCGCCAGCTCATACCGATATGCGCCGGGTGTTTGCTTATCTTATCAAGCAGCGCTGCATCAG
>CALLZZ010000308.1 GCA_937858235.1 uncultured Clostridia bacterium | reverse complement strand
CGAATATGTACTTCCGCTCGATCTGAATACCGTAGCTGCCTGTGGCGATTCGCTTAGCAGTCTCGGTGATGCTGGTCATAGGCTCGACAATGGATCGGATAAAGTACATATTCGTGACGTACACCATGACAACAGCAACCAGGCAGACACACAGCGCAATGATAATCAACAGCATAAACTGACGGTCTACCATGGACAAACTGGTGACCAGGCGCATGACCCCCTTGACGTCCTCACCGTAAAGGATGGGGGCAGAGACGGACATGATCCGTTCCCCGGTGGTAGGGTCTCGGCCAGACCAGCAGGACGTGTCTTTTTTCTGGATGGCTTCGGAGATGTCCGTAGTGCCGGGGCTGCCGCCGGAGGTGAGGCCGTAGGAAGAGAGGACGATTTTCCCTTTGGTGCTGATAAACTGTAGCTCCAGGGATTCCCGTTCGTCAAAGTCGTTAATGTAGTAGTTGGCCATCTCCAGATAAGTACTTTCAGAGGTTGCGTAGCTGGAGAAGAAGTCGCTGACCGAGGTAGCTTGGGTCTGGAGGGCGGAACGAATGCTATTATGATAGTAGTTGCCCACGAAGACGGAGAAGGAGATCACGGCCAGCATTAGCACAAAGCACACGGTGCCGATGCTGTTGACCATCCAGCGGCGACGAATGCCCTTTTGTAGCAGAAACATATCAGGTTCCCTTCCTCATTGGAGGCTCAGAAGCCCCACTTGTAGCCGTAACCCCAGACGGAGGTGATATAGCTGGGGGTGGTGGGATCGTCCTCCACCTTGAGGCGGAGGCGGCGGATGTTTACGTCAACAATTTTTACTTCTCCGTAGTAGTCCCGCCCCCAGACGGCCTCCAGAATCTCATCCCGGGAGAGAGCCTTGCCGGGGTTATCCATAAACAGCTTGATGACGGAGTACTCCACCTGCGTCAGCTTAATTCGCTTGCCGTTTTTCTCCAGGGTACGGTTGCGGGTGTTAAGGAGGAAGGGAGGTTGGGAAATTTCCCCGTTTTCCACAGGTGCTTCCCCGCCGCCGCTTCTCCGGTACAGCGCATCTACCCGTGCGGTGAGTTCGGCAGGGGAGAAGGGTTTTGTGACGTAGTCGTCGGCACCAGTCATGAGACCGGTGACCTTATCCATCTCCTGGGTGCGGGCGGTGAGCATAATAATGCCCATTCTCGCATTGGTAGCACGGATTCTCCGGCAGACCTCAAAGCCGTCAATGCCAGGAAGATTGACATCCAGAAGGGCAATTCGGGTTTCCGGATGCTGCTTGAGCAGATCCAGAGCCTCCTCTCCTGTGGTCGCCTCCACTGTGTTGTAACCGGCTCTGTTCAGGTTTAGCACGACAAAGCTGCGAATATTGTCTTCGTCTTCCAATACTAATACTTTACGCATGAAGAAACCTCCAATAAGGGAAAAAGTGAGAAAAGCGGACTAATCGGTGGACCAGTCAGCTTGGATCAGATGGAACTGATTCGCCAGGGATGTTTGATCCAGACCACAGTCCCAATCACAGTCAAAAAGCGCGGCAGAGTAGATGGTGTCTGGATCAGAGAGCAGGATGAACCGATCATCTTTCTCTGAGCGGGACTGACGATCATTGCCGGAATTTTTGTAAATAGCCAAAAAAGGCTGCGCCTTGGACTTGGAGGAGCTTTTGTAGTAGAATACAATGCTGCGTTCCGTGGTCAGGCTAGTGTTGGTGTCAGCGCTGAGGAGGCTGATGTGACCGGTCCAGTCATTGGGGAGGGTCAGGTACCAGCCGTCTGCGGTGTTGTGATAGGTGGAGCAGACTACCTGGAAGGAACCGTTGCGCTGGTATTGCTGCCAACGGAAGGTGTAAAAGTTGTCCCGAGGCAGGGAACCGTCATAGCTATCCAAAAGGGATGGGATGGGAATCTCCAGTACCCCGTCCCCGTCAATGTCCCGTTCCGGCACCAGATTGCTGCGGACGGTGGTCGAGCTGTTCTGACCCGCGGCACCCATGGAAATGTCGGTTAGCTTTCCGTCACGTATGGACAGAATGTCAGTGATGACGGTGGTAGAACTGATGTCTCCGGCATTGCTGATGACATAACCGGTTACATATAAAGCGGGAACGTTGCCGGGAAGGGTACTGTTGTGGATCTTTTCCACCGTCCCCATCTTTTTGGACAGCGGGATGGTGTTGGTTGGCACCATCTTACCATCGGAAGCAGTATAGTATTCCGCATGGTTGCTGCCCTGATCGGAGCTATCCAGCTGAATCATTATGATTTCCTCGTTTCCGTCCTGGTTCAGATCATCCACGGCATACTTGGTGTAGGTGGAGCTGGACATCATCTCGGAAAGGGAGTAGTTGTTCAGGGAGTAGGCGGACAGGGAATAGACGGTGGTGGATAGCTGCCAACTGATCAGCAGCTCGCACATGGATTGCTTACCGCCCTCCAACTGACAGGAGACAGCAGAGTTAATCGCAGTGCCGTTGCCTTCGATGATCAGAGCGGGAGCGTAGGTGTTCTCATCCGACTTGCGGAATACATAAATTTTAAGGGACTGGCTGTCCACAGAGCTGTCCCGGAAAAAGGCGATTGCTTCATCCTGGCCGTCGTTGTCCAGATCCACCAGCTGGACGGACTGGGTATTGGAGCCGGTCAGGGGCGCGGAGTATTCCAGCCCCTCCTTCAAAATAGATTGAAGGCAGGTTTGTAGGCTGTCATATTCTGCGGAGGCCTGAGGCAGAGCATAAAGATCCTCACCGGATTTGAAGCTGCAGCCAGTCAGGAAAAGCACCAGCAGCAGACCGGTGAGTAGGAGTATTTTTTTTGTCATGATATCCTCACCTGCGGAATAGGGTATGGTCATAATTACACATAATGTATTTTATCACAAAGAGACCAGAATTCCTACATTATTTTCTGGTCTTAAGAAAATCTTTTTTCTATTGCTTTTTTTAATTTGATCCTGTATAATAAAGTTAGTGTGTGGTAGAAGTGCCATACAGTTAGCCGGTGTGTTGGAATTGGTAGACGAGGTGGACTCAAAATCCATTGCCAGCGATGGCGTGCGGGTTCGATTCCCGCCACCGGTACCACCCTAAAACACTTCGAGTGTTCATAAGGACAAAAAGAGGCTGGCATACCAGCCTCTTTTTGTTTGCCTGTGTTGTTTTTGCATCCCGGTCTGCTATAATTTCACTAGCATTGCACATAGATAAATTGGAATTTGTCAGCTTCATATTAGCTTATTTTGTGGCTTACATCTCTTTATGGTATTTGTTCAAGTAGTAAGCATTCGCAGAAACGATAAATAAATAAACTGCTACAAGCGTAAGCACAACATACAGCTCTACTCCCATCAGTGCAAAAGCCAACAATATTGCGGAATAGGTGTATAGCATGAAGTCATAAGCTTTTGCTTTTGCCCTATCGCTGATTGCACGACTGCGCTCATCTTTCTCCTCAATTTCAACTTGCTTTGGATTTGCGGATTTTTAAATGCGCCATAATTTTTAATAGCCGTTCCAAGATTACCACCGAGCAAACCCGAACCCAAACCTATGCAAATATATGGTAATGTTTTAAGTATGCCATCCGCATCAGGCAACAGTTTGATCAGAACGAATCCCGTTCCGAGAATTACAAACCCAATTATAGCAAATACGATGTAGCGTACAATTTTATATTGATTCATTTTCCTGACCCTCCTCATAAATGAAAATTTCTTCAATGCTCATCCCAAAGTATCTTGCAATTTTGAAAGCTAAAATGATAGAGGGATTGTACCGTCCATTTTCTAAAGAGCCAATCGTTTGCCGAGATACTTCTAAATCAGCGGCAAGTTTCTCTTGGCGGATTCCTTGTTGCTTGCGGATTTCCTCCAGTCTGTTTTTCACAGCATCGCCTCCCGCCACAAATGTAAAGTTTGCTTTCCATCTGTAACATAGCATGGGTAAAACCAAATGTCAAGTATACGTTCCGAAAAAATAACAGACTTTTCAAGTCTGTCAAAGAAAATATAAATCATCAGCCATTCAAGTTTATCAGTGAGATTAGTGTATACAATGGTGTAATATTCGCTTGCTTATGCCGAAAGACCTTACTTTATGCGAGTTTTTGGGTTTGTGCCTATGAATACTCGCGCCACGACGAATGTTTTTACAGCATTAAAAAGCTGTAAAGGCACTCTTTTTTTATAGCTGAATCATATCGCACTTGCTGTCCAGAATAGAAAACAGCATGGTGTTGTTCCAACTTGACGCACATAAGTAGAAAAGAAGCAGGAATCATACCTGCTTCTGCTAAGAATTGGATTCCTCCCCTTCCCGCACAATGTCTTCCAGAACGGCGATCAGATCGTTTAACGTTTCGATGTGAACATCGCGGGAGAGGATCTCGTTTTTCAGGTCGATAGGGAGAGACTCAAATTTGAAACGAAGTTTCGGGTTTACATAGGACATCATATTCACCTCTCAAGTACTGTTCCCGAAAGCCGCTGCTTTAATCAGGATCGGGGCTGGAAAAGAGAGTATATGCATAGGAAGCCTAAAATTAAAGGTGCGGGGCAGGGAAACAGCTACCCAATAAGCGGCTGATTGCACTAGCAATTTTCTCCAGTGTCAACAAGAAGCGGAACTGATATTCCATAACGGAATCAATCAGAAGGGACGCTCTGTGTAAAAGGCGTTCAACTTGTTAAAAGACCCAGCCTACGCTGGGCTTTTTGTATTCAGTCAATATGCTTCGCTACAGTCTGGCTTGCTGCCTGGCAGTTCCGTCTGGTTGGAACAGGTCTCGTGGCGCCAGATGGAGGTGTTGTCCTACGGCCTGGCTGGGGAAGTGGGTCAGGAGACGGTTGTAGACGGAAGCGGTGCTGTTATAGCGTTGGCGGGCGGATTGAAGCTGTTCCTCCAGATCTCGAATTCCCAGCTTGAGTTCCCGGTAGCACATGTTGGCGTATAGGGCGGGATGGGTCTTTGCTAAGGTGTAAATGTGCCGGGCTAAAGCCCACAGCTGAGTGTCAGCATGGTTGCATTCCACCATAGACATGCCAGGATGCAGGGGAGGAAGAAGGGGGAGGGCATGTGCAGCACAGGCAGGGCAGTTCCGGCACAGCTCCAGTAGTTGAATCACCAGACCGGAACGGCGGATCAGGATGGCCTCCAAAGTAGTTTCTGAGGTGTTGAGCTTCACGTTCAAGGTGTGAAGACGGTTGCCGGTGGAGATATACCAGCAGACCACCAGGAAAATAAGGATCAACGCAATCACAAGCACGATCATCATAGGTCTCTTACTCCTTTCGCAACGCGCTGGAGCAGTCCCAAAGACTGTAGCAGTCATTTAGTTGTGGCAGCTTGACAGGCGAGTTGGGGAGCCGTAGCGCCGATCCCCCCTGTTAGGATACTAGTATCTTACCAGCATTTCCGAAAAAAAACCAGTCCCTTGTTACCGTTCCGCTGCAGGGAGCGAAGGGAGAAGCGGTTCGCGATGCCTGGAGGGAAAAAGAACCGACCTACGATTTCTGTGGGTCGGTTCAAAAAAGTTGTATCAAATTACAGGATACCCTGCATGACCAGGAAGACCAGAACGCAGGTGACTAGAATCAGCAGAGAAACCAGGATCAGACCAATTTGGATGCCCCGTTTACCGCCGGCGCTGCTGCCGGAAGAGGGGGGAACCAGATTGGCTTTGCGCAGGGCAGTGACCACAGGCTTGTAGATAAGCATGGTGATGGCGGCGTTGAGGGCGCATTTGCTCAGATTAAAGGGTAGGAAAACAGGAACCAGCATGTCTGCCACAGCGGCTCTGGGGAAGCCCATGTAGATGGGGGTAATGAGATAGTTCCACAGGAGCATGAAGGCAGTGGTGATCAGGGTACCGACCACCAGACCGCCAACAGCACCCTTAAGGGTGTGCTTGCGCTTGTAAATAAGGGAGGCAGCGCAGGTGAAGCAGCAGGTAGCCAGAATATTCATAATGCAGCCGATGGGACCGGTAGCGCTGATGGTAACCATCTCGACTACGGAGACCACGACGGAGATCAGTAAAGCAGACAGGGGACCAAAGAGGAAGCCGCCGATGGTAATGATGACATCCTTGGGATCGTAGCTCAGGAAGCCTTGAATGGGCGGGATCAGGAAGTGGGTAACAAAGGTGACCACATAGGCGATGGCGGCCAGCATACCCAGCATGGTAATTTTCTTTGTGTTAGTGCTCTTGGTACTCATAACAATCGCTCCTTTTAAACAAAATACACCTGAAAAACAGATTTGTCTTTCAGGTGTTAATCGTTCCAGGCGCGTGACAAAAAGGCGATGGGAATCCCATACCTATTACACAACATTAACACGTCTTCTTCCATCCAGACTATCACTGTTGGTCCCGGACTTACACCGGATCCTGCGTTAAACCGCTCGCGGACTGTAACCGCCAATCGGGAATTGCACCCTGCCCTGAAGACATCTCAGTATTCAGCTGTATATTTAATATAGCATATTCTTCGAATGAAATCAAGTAGGTGGGCGTAAAACAGGGAAAAAGAGCGAAACAGAGAGCGCGAGGAGCACCCTCTGTTTTCTGCTAGCCATAGGTTTATTGTCTGGAAGGTCCTTTTGGTTGGTTCAGAAGAAACGGTTTTACGATCCTCTGGATTGCGCGGCAGAGGGCAGAGAGCGCCAAAGCAATTCCCCAAACGGTAGCCATAGCGGCTGTGCCCAGGAGAAAGGACAAGCAGGTGGCTGAACCGGGTATATTGCATATCATAGTTGGATGATTATTCCCGGTGAGGATCATCGGAGTGCCTGGGGCAGCCGTAGCCATTTCGGAAGCCTCCGTGTCTTCCGCGGCGGCCACCCCATAAATCTTCCCCGTTGAAGCAGCGCTCAAAGGCCTCTTTCCGGTGGCGGCGATTTTCTGCGCAGCCCCGTGGATCGGTTTCGTCCAACTGGGACTCCAGAGTGGCAATGATCCGATCCAGATAGGAGCCGAAGGTCTCCTGTTCCTCCGGGGAGAGGCAGCGGAACAAATGACCCATGTCGGGGTTGGATTGTTCCTGAGCGTGCCCTTTTTCCGTGAGGTGAATCAGCATAACTCGTTTATCACTTTCTGATGGCTCCCGCACAATATAACCGTTGTGCTCCAGCTTTCCCAGCAGTTCGTTGAGAGAGGAGAGGCGCATATCCAGCAGGTAGGCCAGGTCGCGGGTACGAATGCCATCCTTGAGTTTCAGGAAGGCGAGGATTCGTCCCTGACCCCGGGTTGTGTCCTTCATAGGGCTGCCTTCTCGTCTGCGGAACCGCTGTCTGTGAAGCAGATATTGCAGCTGGTTCATTTTTTCCCATAATTCCATTGTTGTATCTTGCATGAGCAATACCTCCTGAGGTGCGTGTAGTGATTGTTTTAACAGGTACCGGTTGGTTACATTCTAACGGTACCTGTCGGAATTGTCAAGAGGTTTTTTACAGGTGCCGTTAAAAAACACCTGTCGTTTCCACCACAGGGCAGAATCGACAGGTGTTTTGAAAATAAAATCGGTTACGGATTGACGACATGCTCCGGTTTGCCGTCTAAAAATGCCTGGAGGTTGTGAACCGCAATGTCCATCAATCGCTGACGAGCCTCCTTGGTGGCCCAGGCGATATGGGGCGTCATCAGACAGTTTTTGGTGCCTAACAGAGGACTGTCGCTGGGGAGGGGTTCCACCGCAGCCACGTCCAGACCTACGGCGTAGAGCTTGCCACTATTCAGGGCATCCGCTACATCCTGTTCCACGATGAGGGCACCCCGAGCGGTATTCAAGAGGATTGCACCGTCCTTCATTTTGGCGATGGATTCTTTGCAGATCATCTCTTTGTTTTCAGGAAACAGAGGGCAGTGGAGAGAAATTACGTCGGATTCCCGAAGCAGGGTGTCCAGATCCACATAGTTACCGATGGCGCGCCCCTCCTCGGTGGGACGGGAGCCAGTAGCCAGCACCTTCATCCCCAGGGTACGAGCCAGTTGTCCTACCGCCCTACCAATGTTGCCAAACCCAACGATACCCATGGTTTTGCCGGCCAGTTCGATGAGCGGGTAGTCCCAGAAGCAGAAGTCATCGCAGCCGGACCAGTAGCCGGAGTGAACCTGTTGGCTGTGATGTGCCACATGGTGGCAGATTTCCAGCAGCAGCGCCAGAGTCAACTGTGCCACGGCAGCGGTACTGTAGCCGGGGATGTTGCAGACCGGGATGTTCCGTTCCTTAGCCGCGGCGATGTCTACAATGTTATAGCCGGTAGCCAGTATCCCAATGAATTGGATGCTGGGACAGGTTTCAATGACTTGGCGGGACAGAGGAATTTTGTTGGTGTACACGATTTCTGCGTCACCGATGCGTTCTACGATGGCGGCGGTGTCGAAGGGCGTCCGGTCGTAGACCGTCAGTGTCCCCAGCTTTTCCAAGCCCTCCCAACTGAGATCGCCGGGATTTCCGGCGTATCCGTCCAGTACCACAATTTTCATAGCAAATGCCTCCCCTATGTAGTGTAGCCTATGGTCAGTGGTTTATTGATCCAGTCTTGCGTGAATGGCCTTGAGGAATTCGGTGCTGCTGACCTTCTGCGCCGGTGCAGCGCCTTCCCACAGGAGAGCCAGATCCCCGGTTATTACGCCAGATTCGATGGTTTCAATGGTAGCGGTCTCCAGACGGTCAGCGAAGCAGCACAGGTCGGCGATGCCGTCCAGTTCGCCCCGCTTCCGAAGGGCACCGGACCAGGCGAAGATGGTGGCCACCGGATTGGTAGAGGTTGTTTCGCCCTTGAGGTACTTGTAATAGTGACGGGTAACGGTACCGTGAGCGGCCTCGTATTCGTAGTTGCCGTCGGGGCTGACCAGCACGGAAGTCATCATAGCCAGGGAACCGAAGGCGGTGGAGACCATATCGCTCATCACGTCGCCGTCATAGTTTTTGCAGGCCCAGATAAAGCCGCCCTTGCTGCGGATGACCCGGGCAACTGCGTCGTCGATGAGGGTGTAGAAGTATTCAATGCCCAGAGCGTCAAATTTTGATTGGTATTCTGCCTCAAAAATTTCCGCGAAAATATCTTTAAAGGTATGGTCATACTGTTTGGAGATGGTATCCTTGGTGGAGAACCACAGATCCTGTTTGGTGTCGATGGCGTACTGGAAACAGGCGTGGGCGAAGGAGCAGATCGAGGTGTCCTTATTGAACTGACCCTGGAGGACGCCGGGGCACTCGAAGTCGTAGATGGTCTGACGGAAGGCGGTGCCATCGGTGCCTTGGAACAGCAGTTCCGCCTTGCCGGGGCAGGGAACCCGGTAATCCGTGGCCTTGTACACGTCGCCGAAAGCGTGACGGGCGATGGTAATGGGTTCCCTCCAATTTTTCACAACGGGAGAGATGCCCTTGACCATAATGGGCGTCCGGAACACGGTGCCGTCCAGAATGGAGCGGATGGTACCGTTGGGACTCTTCCACATTTCGGTGAGCTGATATTCCTCCATCCGCTGGGCGTTAGGGGTAATGGTGGCACACTTCACCGCTACGCCATACTGTTTGGTGGCGTTGGCAGCATCCACCGTAATCTGATCCCCGGTTTTGTCTCGCTGAGACAGACCCAGGTCATAGTACTCCGTGACAAGATCCACATAGGGGAGCAGGAGTTCCTCCTTAATCTCTTTCCAGAGGATCCGAGTCATCTCGTCTCCATCCATCTCTACCAGGGGGGTTGTCATCTTAATTTT
>CALLZZ010000307.1 GCA_937858235.1 uncultured Clostridia bacterium | reverse complement strand
AGAGCGTTCGGTTCGCATCCGAGAGGTCGAGGATTGTTCGTAAAACCACATCGGGCTCAGCGCCATCAAAACAGCAACCTGTCTTATTATTAAAATTTCATACGGGCTTGTAGCTCAGCTGGGAGAGCGCCGCGTTCGCAACGCGGAGGTCGACGGTTCGATCCCGTTCAGGTCCACCAAAGCCGCTAAATCTTATGATTTGGCGGCTTTTTCGTAATTTTATGAATTTTGTGAGAAGCAAAACAAGTAAGACCGCACAGCTTTGGAAACTGTGTGGCCTTACTTGTTTCAGGGCGTTCTAAAGGGATAATAGCACTTCTGTCGGCGTAAGTGTTTTCATAATAGAACCCAAGAATTTCGTTGAAACTGGTAAGCATCCATTGCGATATGCACTATTTTTGCGGCGCAACTCCGCGCAAGAGCAGTGCCTTAATTTTTGATTCATAATACCAGTTTTCGCCAAGAAATATAGGTGGACGGCACCTTCAGAATGACTTTCTCTATCTCACTGTGGATTTAGAGAATCATCCATGCTGCTGTGGATCGTTATAAAACAATATTTTTATAAGCGTGTATTTTACTCTTGTTTTTTCGTTATAAATAAGATATAATTTTTATAACGAAATGAGGTGAGGCCATGGGCCGTCCCAACCATCTGGAGCAGGTCCGCAAGCGGGTCAAGGCAGCGGAAGCCGGTTCCGTCTTCATTCCCTCTGACTTTTTTGATATTGCCGAAGCCGTCAAAGTGAACACATGTTTAAACCGGTTGGTTGAGAGCGGCGAACTGCACCGCATGATGCGTGGTGTATTTACTAAGCCTCGATACAGCGAGCTGTTGCATGCCAACGTCCCGCCGAGTCCTGATAAAATTGCAAAGGCGATTGCCCGAAATTACGGATGGACGATTATCCCCTGCGGCGATACAGCACTTAATATGCAGGGAATCTCAACGCAGGTTCCGGTCGTCTGGATATATGTGAGCGATGGCCCATATAAAAGCTATGATGCCAGTGGTGTAATGCTGAAGTTCAAACACACAGACAACAAGAATGAGATCATTGAGGTTTCTTATCAGACAGCCCTTATCATTCAGGCTCTGAAAGCTTTGGGTAAAGACAACATCACAAAAAAAGATATTCGCGTCCTCTCAAAGAGACTAACAGACGACGAAAAGAAACAAATGCTTGTTGAAAGTAAGCGCATTACCGCGTGGGTATACGAATACATCAAGCAAATTTGTGCGGAGGATAGCCAAAAAGCAAATTTCTAATTTAACCAGAGCGCAGCAGCAGAAGCTTTAATCGTCGCCGTACGGAAAATCAAAATCTCGGAGGCAATGGTCGAAAAGGACTTTTGGTTCTGCTGGGCGCAGAATTATCTATTCTATACTTGCCCTTGGGCAGAACATCTGGCCTTCAAAGAGGTACAAACCTGTCCAAATGCTTTGAACTATGAGCTCCGAATTCTCTCTCAATATTGGTAAGGAATACCCTCGGACGGCGTGCTTCGCCTATCCCTGCATTTTTTTGGTAAAACCTATCAGTTGTCCGCATGGAGATTGGTGCGCGTGCGGTGTCGCCGCCGATCATTCTTGTTCATATAGAACGACTTGAAAACGGCAAATAATCTTGGCAAGATGGTGCTCAGAAGTTCGCAAGGAGATTATAATGAAATATTTTGAATATAATTTGGGAAGCATTTTTCAATCGCTCGATATGAGTTACAGCAACGGCTTGACAGACGCGAATGATACGAATTTAACC
Organism: uncultured Clostridia bacterium; assembly: GCA_937858235.1. Taxonomy (GTDB): domain Bacteria; phylum Bacillota; class Clostridia; order Oscillospirales; family Oscillospiraceae; genus Onthomonas. Next base: position 1,022 of record CALLZZ010000307.1, on the reverse strand, counting down.
GTTTTTCAGCGGTACTTTTTTGCTCAGGCAAAAGAGAAACTTAATGTTGATGCTGTATACTTTTTGAGAGATGCCGAAGGTATTCCCAAAATCCCAATGATTTATTTTTCTGCCATGGATTCATATAATTCCGAAAGAATAGCTGAGCTTCATAGAATGGCTTGGAACATGGGGGAAGCCCCTTTATTGTTTATCGTCCTTCCAGATGAACTTCTTGTGTACAACAATTATACTCCCCCTGCACCAAGGAAGGAAGATGGGAGTTATAATAACGATGCAGGGATGTTTGCCAGAATCAAAAAAGTTAGTGATCTGGAAGAGCAGCGCCAGCAACTGCTTCAATTTCATCGTTCCCAGATAGAAACCGGAGAATTCTGGAAGCAAAATCAAACACGCTTTAATATTGATACGCGTGTTGACGTAACACTAATGGCAAATCTCCGTGCAATTCGGAAGCTACTGCTTAAAAGTATCGAAAAGAGAGATGTTGAGAAACAAATTGACGATCAGCTGCGGTGTGAAATTGTACATGGTTTGCTCGGGCGTTCTATATTGATTAAGTACTTGGAGGAAAGGACAGATTCTACTGGAAAAACTGTATTCCCAAATGACTTTTTTGGTAAATTCCTTCATGGAGCAAAAAAATACACCGATGTCTTAGCAGACAAGCAATCAACCTATACGCTTTTCGCTGAATTGGAAGAGCGATTTAATGGCGACATGTTTCCGTTAATTGAGAACGAAAAGGATGTTATTACTCAATCTGACCTAACCGAATTACAACAATTTCTTTTGGGCACAAGTGAACTTGCCAGTCAGCAAATGGTTATATGGCCGTTGTACTCGTTCAATGCCATTCCCATTCAACTAATTAGTAGCATTTATGAATTGTTTTTTCATCTTGCAGAGACAGACCCCGACAAGGAAAAAGGAACATACTACACGCCATATCATTTAGTTTCAATGCTTATGGATGAGGTCCTTCCTTGGGATGGTCCATACACACCTCAAAAGATTTTAGA
>CALLZZ010000306.1 GCA_937858235.1 uncultured Clostridia bacterium | reverse complement strand
GGACCCAGAAGCAAGATATTGCTCTTTTGAAGCTCCACGTCCTCATCACCACCGAAAAAGATCCGCTTGTAGTGGTTGTAGACAGCTACGGATAACGCCACCTTAGCCTCATCCTGACCGATGACATACTGATCCAAAATAGTTCGAATTTCTTTTGGGGTCGGAATTTCGTCCGGAATTTCCGGAACTGCATACCGCTCCTCTTCATCCATTGTATCATCTATGATTCGATTGCACAACGCAACGCATTCATCACAAATGTAGCATCCAGGCCCGGCAATGATCCGCTTAACCTGTTCCTGCATTTTTCCGCAAAATGAGCAGCGCACCGCTCTCCTGTCTTCGTTTTTCGACATGTTCAATCCCTTTACCTTAATTTTAGAAGAGAGCAGGAACCTGATTTTGTTCCCGCTCTCTCTCATATTTAACGCTGATAGATCACCTGATCCACCAGGCCGTACGCTTTTGCTTCTTCAGCAGTAAACCAATGATCGCGTTCTGTATCGCGCTTAATTTCTTCCATTGTTTTGCCCGTGTTTTCTGCAAGAATATGATTCAATCGATCCTTAATCTTCAGGAAGCGTTCTACATCAATTTCCATATCAGTCACTTTTCCCTGGGTTCCCGCAGCAGGCTGATGAATCATGATCTCTGCATTGGGCAACGCAATTCGCTTTCCTTTTGCGCCAGATGAAAGAAGGAATGCTCCCATGCTTGCTGCCATGCCGATACAGATGGTGGACACGTCTGCCTTGATATACTGCATGGTGTCGTAGATTGCCATACCTGCGGTAACAGCGCCACCAGGACTGTTAATGTAAAACTGGATTTCCTTGTCCGGATCCTGTGCCTCCAGATAGAGCAACTGTGCGACCACCAGAGAGGCATTGGCATCATTTACTTCCTCGGAAAGGATAATAATCCGGTCATTTAATAAACGAGAGAAAATGTCATACGAACGTTCGCCTCGATTAGTTTGTTCCACTACATACGGTACTAAGCTCATAATGAAACTCCTTTGTTTCGTGTTGATATTGGGTTTCGATACCTAATCATATCCGACAACGGAAAATTTTATACTCGTATTACTCAGCCTTTTCAGAGTCAGCCTTTTCAGGAGCGGGACCGTGTACTGCTGCATCGTAGATTATCTGAGCTGCCTTGTCGATTTTGGCGCCAGCTTCCAAGCTGTCCTTGGGAATGGCAGATTTGATTTCTTCTCCGCTCATGCCATAGAGCATGCCGCTCTTTTCGGCGTATTTGTCAATATCTTCATCGGTAACTTCTACAGCTTCCTGGCGCATAACGGCTTCCAGAATCAGTTCGTTCTTAATCACCCGCAGGGCTTCTTCCTCCATGGATTCTTTAAACTGATCCATAGTGCCGCCGGTTACGTTGAGGTACTGTTCCAGTGTCACACCATTGTTTTTGAGCTGTGCGCTGTAGTTCTCCAACAAGCGATCCCGTTCATATTCAATCATGGTATCCGGAATTTCAATCTCAGTGTCTTTGATCAGCTGATCCATAACCGCACGTTCAAATTCTCTCTGCGCGTTTGTTTCCTTGTCCTGGATGCATTCTTCACGCAGATGTGCCATCAGCTCGTCCAACGATTCGTACTCGCTGACGTCCTTTGCGAACTCATCATCCAGCTCAGGCACCATGACGCACTTTACAGATTTAACCTTTACCTTGAATTGCACTTCCTGTCCAGCCAGATTGGCCTGACCGTAGTTCTCCGGGAAAGTAATGTCGAACGTCTTTTCTTCGCCGACGCTCATACCCATCATCTCTTCCTCAAAACCAGGAATAAAGGTGCCAGAGCCAACCACCAGATCAAAGTTTTCGCCAGTGCCGCCTTCAAATACTTCACCGTCCTTGTAGCCAGCAAAGTCGATGGTAACTGTATCGTTATACTCTACCGGGCGGCCTGCCTCGGCAGTGGTTTTGGCACGGCTGACGTAGGGAGTCAGGGCGAGGTCTAGATCGTGCTGGGTGATTTCTACGTCTTCGTAGGGCGCGACAACACCTTTGTAGTTTTCCACAGTGATTTCAGGTTTTTTGGCTACTTCAGCAGTCAGCACAAGCCCCTCTGCACCGGAAGACACGACATCCATCTTAGGATAACCAGCTATTGAGATATCCTCTGCCTCAATAGCATAATCCAATGCCTGAGGATAGAGATCGTTGATCGCCTCTTCGTAGAACAACTCTGCACCATACATTTTTTCAACCAGGTTACGCGGAGCCTTTCCCTTACGGAAGCCAGGGATAGCAAGTTGCTTCTTATTTTTACGATAAACCTTCTCAACCGCTGCATCAAACTCTTCTGCACTGATTTCGATGGTCATTTTCACCATGTTTTTTTCCTGTTTCTCTACATTTTTCACATTCATGGATTATTTCCTCCTAAAAATTTGTCCGATGCACTTGACTTTTAGATTCATCACCTGCATGGACAGATCATTATGATACGACATTGTTATTCAGACTTTCCAAGGTCCTACGAATTTTAATTTTAACAGATATAGAAACTTATTTCTACCTCTATTTTATAATTTTTTTGTCTAATCTAAGATTTTTTTTGGCACAAAACCCAGATGATCGGCGGAAATCAGGCTGAACTCGGTTTCTCCATGCATTCCCTCCACAGCCAAGCGCATACTGTGGCCATGAAGATGACCGTAACAACATCGCTTTACCTGATAGCGCTCCAGCAACTCCAAAATGCCATGGCAGGCATATCCTTGATAGATGGGCGGATAATGGAGAAAGCAGAATTTTTCCCGGCTCCCAGCCATTTTCAGGGAAGTTTCCAGACGAATCATTTCCCGGCGCATTACCTTTTCGTTGTGTCCAGCTTTCTCCTCGTCCAGGAACCAGCCCCGAGTTCCACAAAGAGCCACATCTCGATAAAAGAAACAGTTATTATGCAGCAGCGAAAAAGTGCTAAATCCCCGCTCTTCAAAGAAACGTGTCATTTTCGAAACGGTCTCCCACCAGTAGTCGTGATTACCTTTGACGAAAATTTTCTTTCCTGGCAGCTCATTCAAAAGGGCAAAATCCGGTTCCGCTTCTTTCAGGGACATCCCCCAAGACAGATCTCCACACAGAACCACAGTATCTTCCGCTCGAACAACTTGAAAACCCTTTTTTAGTTTTTCCACATAGCCGATCCAAGCGCCACCAAACACATCCATGGGCTTCGCACTGCCAAGAGAAAGGTGGGTGTCCCCCAGTACAAACAGTGCCATCAGAATTCACCTATCTTATTTCAGGAAATCGGTTACAACGGACTGCATCTGTTCTTTCTCCGTCCAAGCGTCAAACCGAACCGTTTTGTCCTTCAGCGTAGCCAGCGGCTGCGGCGCCTTCACGCCGGTTACCTGCTCCAGCTGATCCAGTAAAGCAGTACCGGAGGCCTTTTCACTGATATTCAGAGCACCCAGAACGGCATCGCAGAACTTAAAGGGGCTGGCTGTGGAGGCCACGACCGTTTTCGTCAAGTCCCCCGTCTTTTTCCGGTACTGATCCAACACTTGGAATGCAACTGCTGTATGGGTGTCGATGAGATAGTTGTGCTTTTCCTGCATTGTGGCAATGGTTGCTGCCGTATCAGTTTCTGAAGCGTAGCCGCCAGTGAAAACCTTCTGGACTTTTTCACGGATGGAATCGCTGACGAGATAGCTACCGGTTTCATTGAGCTGATTCATGTAGTCCGCTACCAGCTGATCGTTGCCCTCAGAGAGAAGGAACAGCAGCCGTTCCAAATTGCTGGAAATCAGAATATCCATGGAGGGGGAGACTGTCGTATAGAACGAACGGTTTCGGTCATATCGACCGGTGGCAATAAAGTCAGTCAGAACATTGTTGCTATTGGAGGCGCAGATTAGCCGCTGAATGGGCACCCCCATCTCTTTTGCATAGAATGCGGCCAGAATGTTGCCAAAATTGCCAGTAGGGACGCAGACATTGATGGGATCACCAGCTTGAACTGCATTCTGAGCCATCAGATCACAGTAGGCCGAGATATAGTACACTACCTGAGGCAGTACCCGTCCCCAGTTAATGGAGTTGGCGCTGGAGAGGAAGAAACCACGCTGTGCCAGTGCTTCTCTCAACTCAGGGTCGGAGAACAGGGTTTTAACGCCGGTCTGTGCGTCGTCAAAATTGCCTACCACAGCGGAAACACCTACGTTGTTGCCTTCCTGCGTAGACATCTGTAGTTGCTGAATTTCGCTGACACCATCCTTGGGATAGAAAACCAGGATCTTCGTTTTTTCCACATCCCGGAATCCTTCCAGTGCCGCTTTCCCAGTGTCACCAGAGGTAGCAACCAGAATGCAAACAGTTTTCTCCTCCTGATTTTTCTTCAGCGAGGCAGTCAGTAAGTGAGGCAGCATTTGTAATGCCATATCCTTAAAGGCACAGGTAGGTCCGTGCCACAGCTCCAGACAATAGGTATCTTCATCTACCTTCCGCAGAGGAGCCACCTCGGTCACGTCAAATTTATCTGAACCGTAAGCTTTTTCTGCATACTGCCCCAGTTCCTCCGCGGTGAAATCCTCCAGATACATGCTCATAATATACTGTGCCCGTTGCTGATAGGTCATTTGAACCATTTTTTCCAGGGCATCCGCCGGCAGTTTCGGCGTGGTAATCGGCAGAAACAGTCCGCCATCTCTGGAAAGGCCCTGTGCAATGGCCTGGGCCGGAGAGTAGTGAAGGGATTTATCTCTTGTACTTACGTAATACATACTGCATTCACCGTCCTCATTAGATTATGATAGAAAAGATCGCGGACAAGCGACTCATGATAGTTGTGCTGCAACAGGGTATTATAGAAATCAGCCCAGTTCCAGATTCCGGAATAGCCTTCCGGCAATGCGTCGCATCCATCCCAGTCGCCCCCTAGCGCCACAGTTTTCGTACCACCCAGGGCTAGGAAATGTTCTAGATGCCGCAGCAAATCGTTTGGTGTAACCGCTGTCTCACCAAGGAATCCAGCGTAAGCATTTAAGCCTACCACACCACGATATTCCATTATGGCAGTAAATTGAGCATCGGTCAAGTTTCTGGTGTGAAAAAACACCGCTTTACTGTTGGAGTGGCTGGCAATCACTGGCTTTTCCGTGATTGCCATCACATCCCAGAACCCAGCTTCCGACAAATGGGACACATCTACCAGCATCCCCAGCCGGTTCATCTCGCTCACAAATTCGTTTCCCTGTTGACTCAGTCCCCGCTCTGGCTCCTCACAGTGGCTTCCCGACAGCGCATTGGCTCGGTTCCAAGTCAGGTTCACGGCACGCACGCCTTGTTGATAGGCTTTGCGCAGCATTTTTACGGAGCAGTGCAGCAACTCACTTCCTTCTACAGATAAAAACGCCGCAATCTTCCCCTTCCGGGTAGCCTCATCTGCTTGCCGCCCATTGGTGCAGGGCATGATGCGATCCTGAAATAATTGGCACTCCTGTTGAAAACTTTCGATCTGTCGTGCAGCTTTGTCAACAGCGCCCGGCTGTGCTGAATCGGCAAATACTGCAAAAATCTGTGCCTGTGGAGCGAAATCCTCCATACGGCTTAGATCCCATTGACCGTTTCCTCCTAGTAAATGCCGTCCCGGTTCTGTCATAATCCTATACAATGTATCACAGTGCGCATCAAATAATGGTATGCTCAACTTTCCTGCCTCCTAATAAAACGCATTCTCCAAGTAATGGATGATCGGTTCCTTGGTTGCGGTTCCATCATGTGCTGTGATTTCCGCTACGTCAAATCGCGGCTGGAGCAAAAGCTCCGGGTGCTCCAGCAGATAATACTGGGCGGTCGTGCGAATGCGCTCCTGTTTGCGTTTATCCACAAACTCTCGCCCTTCGCCAAACCGTCCATTCTGCCGGGTTTTCACCTCCACAAACGCCAAAATACCATCCTTTGTCCCGATCAGGTCAATTTCTCCCATTCGGCAATGGTATCCTGATGACAACAGCTTATAGCCTTGCCGTCGCAAGTATTCCGCAATCAGTGCCTCTCCCCATCGGCCAATCAGCTGGGGGGTTTGTCCAGCGCTCACAGCTTTTTTAGAAACGTTTTACGATGAATGGGACAGGGGCCACATTTACGCAGCAGTTCGTAGTGCAGTTTGGTTGGATATCCTTTGTGCTTTTCAAACTGGTACTGAGGATATTGCTCCGCTATCTGAATCATGTAATGATCCCGGCTGACCTTCGCTAGAATAGACGCTGCCGCAATGGAGGCAGAGTGGGCATCCCCTTTCACAACCGTTTCATTGGAAATGGTGATTCCACGATTATAGTTTCCGTCGATCAGCGCAAAGTCCGGTTCTGGCTCCAGCAAGCCGATGGCACGTTCCATGGCCAGCATTCGGGCATTAAGAATGTTCATGGTATCAATTTCCGCCTCGTCTGCCCACGCAATGGCATAGCTGATTGCCTGCTCCTGAATCTCATGAAAAAGCACTTCTCTGCGCTTAGGCGTTACCTTTTTGGAGTCGTTTAAATAGGGGAGCATTAATCCAGGCGGTAGGATCACTGCGGCGGCATAAACCGGACCAGCCAGGGGCCCGGCACCAGCCTCATCTACACCGCAGATCAGTTTTTTCCCCGATGCGTACAATTCGGTCTCCAGTGCCCAGAGGTCAGGCCAAAACACATCTGCTTTACTCACCAGTTAACTCCTTTTTTCCCGGTTCCGGTGCCTCCAACGTAAAACGCCCCAGCTTACCGGATCGGTATTCCTCTAACAGGATTCGAGCCATCCGCTCGATATCCACTTCCCCGCCTGAAATCAAAAAACCACGCTTTCTCCCAGCGGCCTCCAGTAATTCCCACTCGTTAAATACGGCAGGAATCTCAACTTTATAACGAGTCTGAATGGCTTCCGGATACCGTTGCGCCAACACCTTCATCAGATGGGAAGCCAAGGTTTCCAGATCCATAATGTCGTCCTTTACTGCACCGGTGAATGCTAAATTCAGCCCTACAGACTGATCCTCAAACTTTGGCCAAAGGATGCCGGGGGTATCCAGCAGTTCCAGATCGCTGTCTACCGTAACCCACTGTTTTCCGCGGGTCACGCCGGGGCGATTCTGCGCCTTTGCCGATTTGCGCCGTGCCACTTTATTAATAAAGGTGGATTTCCCCACATTCGGGACTCCGACTACCATAACGCGAACTGGCCGACCTACCTGTCCCTTTTCTGCCCAGCGGGCAATTTGCTCTTTTAAAATAGACTTGACAACGGGTGAAAACTGCTTCACACCGGCTCCGGTTTTGCAGTCAGTTTGGAGCACAGATGTCCCCTTGCTGCGGAACCAATTGGACCATTCTTTATTCATAACTGGATCTGCCTGATCAGCACGGTTCAAAATGACCAGCCTGGGCTTATCCCCCAACAGCTCATCTAAATCTGGATTACGGCTGGAAACCGGGATTCTTGCGTCGATAATTTCTACAACCAGATCCACCAGCTTCAGATTTTCTCCAATCATCCGTCTGGTTTTTGTCATATGGCCTGGGTACCATTGCACATTCATGAGTGTACCTCCTCATTTGTTTGATATGCCTAGCAAAAAAGGAGCGGTTATCCGCTCCTTTTCTTTGCACAGGAAAATTACAGCTTGGTCTTGACCTTTGCAGCCTTGCCGACACGGCCACGCAGATAATACAGCTTTGCGCGGCGAACCTTGCCCTTGCGGACGGTTTCGACCTGAACTACGTTGGGTGAATGGACCGGGAACACCTTCTCCACGCCTACGCCATAGGAAATACGGCGGACGGTAAAGGTTTCGTTGACACCGCCATGCTTCTTTGCAATTACAGTACCTTCGAAGATCTGGACACGTTCCTTACTGCCTTCTTTGATCTTGATGTGGACGCGAACGGTATCACCGATACGGATGACGGGTGCTTCGCTCTTCACGTTCTGAGCGTCCAGCGTTTTAATGAGATCGATTTTCATGGATGTTCCTCCTGTTTTATAGGTGGTCATGGCGATATATTCGTTCAATCCGAACAGTTTTGCGCAGTCGTTTGGACTGCAAATCCCAGAGGACCACCCTTTATTCAACCTACCTAATATAACATAGGAACCATTTCAATGCAATGTTTTTAGCGAAAAACTTTCCCATCTCCATCGAAAATTTCGTTTCTGTGGTAGCGCACAAAATCCGGCGCTGCATCTGGGCATTGTTCGCAAATTGTATTGATCACAATGGACGGATTCAATCCAGGATTTTGAGCCATAAGCCGGGCATGAACCTGAATTCCCCCTTCAGACAACTGCATTTCCCAAAGATAAATCATAGGTATGAGATCAATCTCCGTATAGCACTTTTTCGATTTCTTGGACTTCTTTTGGATTACAAGACTTTCCTGCCCCAACAATGCAGTGATCTCCTGTATTGCCTGTTCGGGAACCCCATTATCATATACAATAGTCACCGTCCAATCAATCTCATCCAGTTTTTTCATGGGTGTCTCGATGGCGTAGCATGCCAACACCTGAATGCCTTCCGGCATACTGGCATTCATACGCGCTGGCACTTCCTCCATGGGCATATCATCACCGAGATTAAACTCTAAAATTTCGCAGTCACTGGAATAGCCTACCGACAGCGGCAGCGCAATGGAAACATAGGCATGTTTGTTGAACCCCTGCGTCTGCCAAATAGGCACGCCGGAGCGCAAAAAGACCCGTTGAAAGGTAGCCATCAAATCCAAGTGAGAAATATAACAGGCTCGTCCGTTTTTGGAAAACAGAAGTCTATTTTTCGGCTTTGCCATCGTTTATGTTACCTCCTGTCCTCGTCACAGACGCCGTTGGGCAGCAAGCAATTTGCCCCACAACCCATGCATTTCACACGACAGTCCGGCGTGATTACAGAACGGTACGCCTGTTCCCGTTCCCTCCACAGATAATTCGTGTGTACACCGATGTCGATCATGTCCCAGGGCAACGCTTCCTCTTTGGTCCGTTCTCTACGGGCGTAGAAGTCCGGATCAATCCCAGTCTGTTCAAACGCATTCATCCAGCGTTCAAAGGAGAAGTATTCACCCCAGGCATCCAGATGCCCGCCGTCTTTCCAAACTGCTTCCAGCACCGCCCCCAGCTTGCGATCTCCACGCGCCAGCACCGCTTCAATATAGCTGGTATTCATCTCGTGCCAGTTGTACTGAATGGATTTGTTCTTGATCGCGTGATTTAAAAGCTCTACTCGGCGGTGGTATTCCTCCATGCTAATCTGCGCTTCCCACTGGAAGGGCGTAAACGGCTTAGGGACAAAGAAGGAAGTAGAAACAGTAATGCGTACCCCACGGGATTTACTGACCGCATACTCTTTCCAGGTCCAGTAGACTTTCTGTGCAAGATCTGCGATACCGATTACATCTTCATCGGTTTCCGTTGGCAGCCCCAGCATAAAGTATAACTTTACCGCACTGCAGCCTCCCTCAAAAGCAGTTCGGCAGGATTGCAGCAAATCCTGTTCCGTAACGTTTTTATTAATGGTATTCCGCAGGCGCTGGGTACCTGCTTCCGGTGCAAAGGTAATACTGGTCTTCCGTGCCCGCTGCAGCCGCTGCATAACGCTCATAGAGAAACCATCTGCCCGGAGGGACGGCAGGTTCAGATTGATATTCCGTGGATCACAGTACTCCAGCAGTCCATCACAAAGATCAGTCAAGGGGCGATAATCACTGGTGGAGAGGCTGGAAAGTGTCATCTCCTGGTAGCCAGAATCTTTACAGGCTTCAATCCCCTGCTGAACCAGTACATCTACGCTCCTGGGACGAACCGGTCGGTAGCAGTATCCCGCCTGGCAGAAACGACAGCCACGGATACAGCCGCGAAATACCTCCAGCATTACCCGGTCATGGACAATTTCGGTAGATGGGATGATAGTTTTCACCGGAAAGTAGGATTTGTCAAAATCCGTTACAATCCGCTTGGTGATTCGTTCTGGTGCGCCCGCTGTGTTGGTAATCTTCTGAATCGTTCCGTCCTCATGATAGGTAATCTCATAAAGAGAGGGAACATATAATCCAGGCACTTGTGCCGCCTGCCGCAAAAACTCCCTTCTGGACCAGCCTTGCTCTCGGCCTTCACGATAGAGCTGGATCATTTCCAGCGTAACGTCCTCTCCTTCACCCAAAGAGAAGATATCAATAAAATCGGCCAACGGCTCCCCATTATACACACAGGTGCCGCCAGCAACAATGATTGGATCTCCCTCTCCACGATCCGCACTGTGGATGGGGATTTCGGCCAGATCCAGCATATTCAACACGTTGGTGTAGGCCATCTCATACCCTATCGAGAACCCAACAAAATCGAACTCCCGCAGACTATCTCCGCTTTCCAACGCATATAGCGCAATCTGTGCCTTGCGCAGTTCCGCTTCCATATCGCCCCAGGGTGCAAAGACGCGCTCACACCAAACGCCCTTCGCCTCGTTCATAACACCATAGAGAATGCGCAGTCCCAAATTGGACATTCCAATTTCATATGTGTCTGGGAAGCACATGGCAAACCGCACATCCACTTCCGATTTTTCTTTGATCACTTCGTTGTACTCACCGCCCGTATAGCGAGCAGGCTTTTGCACTCGAAGTAAAATACGCTCTAATTTCCCGTTCATTGCATTTGCCATTCCTTCTCCGAGCGACATGGTCAGAAAAACACATTATCGCTCTTAAACTTACAGGGTTTATTTATTTTAACTGAAAGCGGGAAAAATGACAAGTACAACCCCGTATCTTTTGAACCAAGCTAACGGCTAACCAGAGGGCAAACAAAAAGACTCTGGGTCTCGCCGCCCCCTGTAAGGAAAGGGCTGTTGCCGCTGTCGCAATCACCAACAGCAGCGCAAGCATACAAACACAGCGCTCTGCCTGCTCAGGCAGCATTTTAGCAGACAAAGCAGAGACCAGGATCACTGCGCCATCAAGTGGAAATACCGGGAGCAAATTGAACAACGCCAGCAATAGATTTTCAGCCCCAAAGAGAGGGTAGTCAAACAGGTACAGACTCAGGAAAGCCAGTGTTAGATTCAACATCGGTCCGGCTGCCGCAATGAACAGCAGTTTCCAGTCTGGAATCAGGGCTCTATCAGTCAACGAAAGAACGCAGCCAAATGCGGTCATTGAAAGGGTGCGAATCGGGATCCCAAGTAAATGGGCAGTTAAAATGTGTCCCAATTCATGGAGCGCAGCAGCAAGTAAAAAACTGGTTAAAAAAGCTGAGGTACTTTGATAGAGCAAAAGCGCCGCCAAAAGAAGAAAGCCCGGCGTAAACCGGACCCTTCCAAACCAAACCTGGTCAGGCACCCATGATCTGTGGTTAGTTTGCATCAATAGCCATCCGTTAAAGTGCCACAATAGGCAATGGTGTTCATGAGTGCAACGCGCTCCGGATTCGACTCTGTCTCCCTTTGGCTTGTCTGAGCGGCAAAGGCGGTAACACAGAAATCCTCCAGCGCATCACCAACATCGTTCCCGCTTTCCAACTGCGCTGAGAAACACCGTACTGCCTCTTCAAAGTCACAGGAACACGATAAGAGGTTTTGCAGCATAGGAGCAAATTGACTTTGAACCGCTGGAATACAACTCTTTCCAATAAAACAGCCGGCGAAAATAAGGATGGCAGCAACTAATCTCGCCATCTCTTTTTTCACCCAGGTTGGAGGTCTTTTGTTTTGCTTTGGACTGTTTCGACTTATGCTCTTCCTGATGTTTTTCCTAGCCATCGCACAACACTCCCCTTTAGATTATGTTCCATGCTATGGCTCCACAAATTGAAATATGCAAGCATTTCAAGAAACCTACCTACTATAGATGTCGAAAAAGGCTCTTGACTTTCCAAGTATAAGTAGATATAATAGGAAACTGTCAATCGGGACGTGGCGAAGCTTGGTATCGCGCTTGGTTCGGGTCCAAGAGACCCCGGGTTCGAATCCCGGCGTTCCGACCAAAAACACTGGAGTAACAGTTGTTACTCCAGTGTTTTTTTATAGATGCCTTGTGTCATGAAAACAAGTCGTGTTAAATTCACTGGTATATCAACATTTCTGTTGTGTAAAGTAATTTTGCTTTTCAATTCAAACCGAACGAATTGTTCTTTATTCTCGAGGATTACTCCGAGAATATATGTAATGCAGTATCACTTTACTCCATTTCAAGGTGCCTTCACATCTCAACTATGTAATTTCTTGTAACCCTTCCTTGCGTTTTCCCCCATCCTATTTTATAATATTACTAAAAATCACACAATATTGATACTCATACTCAATTGTAAAACCACCTTTGTTCTATGGAGGGACTTTATGAAAACATCGATATGGCAAAAACTCTTAAGTCTGGTCCTGACCATTTTCATGGTCATTCCTCTTGTTTCATTGGGCTATGCCGGCGAAACATCCAGTGCTCTGGCTACTGCTGAACCGACCGATTCTTCCGCTGATCAGTATGTGGAAATGATTGCTGATGATTACGACACCTCCGAGGGTGAGGTACATAATTCCATTGACGTTTCAGAAGCGGATAATGAAATCATCCCTTCCGACTCTCCCGAAACCTGTGCTGCCTCCAGTTACGACTACGAAACAGAGCTTGCCAAGTTTCCGGCCAGCTATCGCACGTTGCTTTCAAACCTGCACAGCACTTATTCAAAGTGGATCTTTGTGGCAGATAAAACTGGACTGGATTTTCAGAAGGCAGTTGCCGCTGAAGCAAATTCCGCTAACAACGTTGTCAGCCCCAGCGCTTGCAGCGCGTTAATGAGTAGTGCCTCCAAAGACACTTACGCCAGTTCCAACGCCGTCGCATACTACATGGATCCCCGCAATTACCTGAATAAAAAAGACATTTTTCTTTTTATCGACATGGGGGATAACAGCGCCTGTACCGCTACCGGTGTTGAGGCCGTTTTGAGCGGCACCGACCTTTCCCAAAGCGGCACCTACTACAAGTTTTCCAACGGCAAGAAAGTTTCCGCCACTTTGTCCACAACGTACGCAAAGACCATCCTGAACGCAGGTTCCGCAGCCTCCATAAATCCTTATTTTTTAGCGGCTAAAACTATCACAGAAACTGGTGGTTCCCTCAGCAAAACGTCAACCTCCGGTCAAAATGAAAACTATCCGAATATCTACAACTTTTACAACATCGGAGCTTTTTCCTCTGCTACGGATGGGTTAAAGTGGGCCTCCTCCGGCTCCAGCTATAGCCGTCCCTGGAAAAACCCATCGCTGTCCATTCAAGGCGGTGCTTCCTTCATTTATACCAACTACTACGCAACCGGACAGTATACCGAATACTTCACAAAGTTCAACACCAGCGCCTCAACGACAAAAGGAACGTACGCCCATCAGTACATGTCTAGTCTATACGGTGCAGTAAATGAGGCAGAACGTATGTACAAAGCCTACGACGCTACGACCCTAAACGGGAGCTACGTTTTCCGCATTCCGGTATATAACAATATGCCGAGCACCTGTTCCCTTCTCTCCCTGTCCGATGCGTCGAAAGCCGTGTCCTTTGCCAAGGCTACGAAAACTGTTACCACCACCAGCAAACTTACACTGCGTTCCGGTCCTGCAACGACCTACTCTTCCGTTACCATCATCCCCTCTGACGCAAAGATATCTGTCTCCGGCGGCGTTGCAACCAACAACGCAAACAAAGCTTACCAAATCGCCAACCCTTACTGGTTAAAGGTAACCTACGGAAGCAATAGTGGCTATGTTTCCGCAGAATGTGTCACTGCTGCTTCCAGCTATAACATTGCAAAGGGAAAGACGCAGTCCCTGTCTTACACCAAAGCAAAATCCTCTGATCAAGTCTATTTTCTCAGCAGCAACCAGAGCATTGCGACTGTCAGCGATTCCGGAGTAGTAACTGGAAAGAAAAACGGAACCTGTATGATCTACGCTTTCTGCGGCGGCGGATTTGATGCAGTTGGAATAACCGTATCCACTTCTGGTGGAACCAAACTCACCTCAAGTAACGCGACACTGAGTCTTTCCTACACCACTCACCCCTACACCGGCAGCGCATTAAAACCCAGCATAACGGTGAAATACGGCTCCACCAAGCTGAAAAGCGACAGTAACTACGCAGTAGCTTATTCCAGCAACAAAGAGCCGGGAACTGCAACAGTTAAAGTAACCGGTATCGGAACGTACACCGGCTCCCTGAGCAAAACTTTTAAGATCACCACCCTCACCGCTCCCTACAAGACCACTAGCAAGGTAAATTATCGGACTGGGTGTGGTACCAATTACACTGCAAAGGGCAGCGTTTCTTCGGGTAGCACCGTAAGTGTGGTATACGGCTGGTATCGCACAGTAGATGGAACACCGTGGTATAAGGTGTTGATCGACAGCAAGTATTATTACATGAGCGGCAAGTATCTGACGCGCCAAGTGCTGGTCAAATACACTACAACCGCAAAACTCAACTACCGAACCGGATGCGGCACTACCTATTCTGTAAAGGGTCAATTTGCAAAAGGGAAAGTAACCTCCATCGTGAAGGGCTGGAGTAAAAAAGTCGGCGGAACTACTTGGTATCAGGTGAAGATAGGCGGCAACTATTATTATGTGATGGCCAAATATCTGGCCCGGGGAGAAACACTGCTGAACTACAAGGTAACATCAAAGGTGAACGTTCGCTCTGATGCCGGAACGACAAAGTCCTTGAAAACCATTTTGCTTAAAAACACTCCTGTCACTGTAGTTAAGGGCGGTGCAAAAACCGTAAACCATGCTTCCTGGTACAAAACCAAAATTAACACCGACTACTACTACATCATGGCCAGCTATCTGAAAAAGAGCTGATTTAACGAAAAAACGTAGGTGTAACCATGGTTACACCTACGTTTTTTCTTCCTTTATGCACGGGGATGTGCTTTATGGTAGACATCCATCAAGTGCTGATTGATTAACTTTGTATAGATTTGGGTAGAGGAAATATCAGCATGTCCCATCATTTCCTGAATGG
This sequence comes from uncultured Clostridia bacterium, assembly GCA_937858235.1. Lineage (GTDB taxonomy): Bacteria > Bacillota > Clostridia > Oscillospirales > Oscillospiraceae > Onthomonas. Next base: position 13,355 of record CALLZZ010000306.1, on the reverse strand, counting down.
AACGCAGATCCGCACCGTTCTGCAACAGATGGGCAGCAAACGAGTGACGGAGCGTATGTGGAGTGATCTCAGTTTTAATTCCTGCTTTTTTCTGATAGTATTTGATCAGCTTCCAGAAGCCCTGGCGACTCATACGTTCCCCGTTCATGTTCACGAATAATGCGGTTTCTCCATCTACCACTAAGTTGGGACGCACATTTTTTATGTAGTCAGAGAGAGCCTTCACTGCACCGTGATAGAGTGGGATAATACGACTCTTCCCCTTTCCGGAACAAATGATAAAACTTGCACTCAAATTGACATTCTTGATGTTCAGAGAAATCAACTCGCTGACCCGTATGCCGGTAGCATAAAGCACCTCTAGCATCGCATGATCCCGATACCCTTTCACATCAATGCAGCGGGGCTGCTTTAAGAGCAATTCCACCTCTTCACTGGTGAGTATCTGAGGCAGCTTCCGCTCTACTTTTTTTGCCTTGACCTCTTTCGCCGGATTGCTTCCGCACCGTTCACTTTGCTGGAGCCAGCGGTACATACACTTCAGCGAGGCAAGCGCACGCGTTACCGTTGCCGCAGACTTTCCCTTATCCATCAAACGCTGCATGTAGGACTCAACACAAGGCTGTGTTGCCTCCAGCGCTAACTGTTCATCTCCGCCCAAATAGTTTACGAACTGGGTAATATCGCGCAGATAGGATGCGACAGTATTGGCAGACGCCTTTTTCTCCGTAACCAAATAAACTTTAAAATCAGTTAACAGATCCATTGTTAACATCCTCTCAAAACAATACAGAATTAAAACACAAACTTGGGCAGCAACATAATCAACAACTGGAATGAAAAAAATGTAGTAACCGAAATAATAAGGGTGGCAAAACCGACCAATAACACCGTCGATTTCACACTGGGAGAATTGGGCTGAAGTGCACGGCCAAACGCGATATGGCAGGAAAGATCCCAATTCCATCCTCCAACTAAGAATAGAATGGGAACTAAAAACAAATCTGCCAATCCGAAAAAGACGGCTGCTGCAATCAGTCCTGGAAAACCATATAGTAAAACCAGCGCAGATACTGCAAAGGAAAACGAAAACCCTTTCAGTAAAATAGCCACAGGTATTACAAATACCCCGAGAGCGGAAAAACCTGCCAACAAAATCAAAAGGGGAAAACGAACAAAATACCACAGCGTCTGGAAAAAACCGGCCCACGTGTAGGCCTGTCCGGGAGATAGTTCCGTATAGGAAACAAAAAACTGCTCCAGATTATCGCAGCTTTCCTCCCCGATCAAAGAGGCCGCCAGCATTCCTAGCAATGCCCCCATCAGAAAGGCGATCCCCAGAATAAAAAATGCCCTGGTTCGGGAATCACTTTTGGTTGTCCACTTATGTAAAAAGCGCTCTGTGCGTTTCACAAAATCACCTCAAAGAAAGGGTATGCAAAAGCACCTGTTTTAAGAAGTTGACATTTTGTTCGTCCCCGTTTGGTGTCGCAAGTGTTCCCACTCGTTTTATCACCATTCGGTGTTATTTTGCCGACACAGCCAACATCCCGCGTGCTCGACAGAATACCTACTACTATAACGCCACCACCTTGATTGCGCAAGACTTTTTCATTATTTTTTTAATCTATTTTTCATCGGTCTACCATATTATGTAAACAATTTTATGTGAACCGGTAAAACTGCGGTACAAAAGAGTTCCTTTATGGAACCCTTTTATACCCTTTCTGTTGTTTTCCCACCCTCCGCTTTTTTGTCACTCAGTCAATCCCGCCCGAATCGCTTTCATTGCAATGGCACATTCCAACCTTTTCCGCTCTAGCTCACAGGCAATGTGACTCGGTTTCATGATGTCTCCATTGATGTTGTAATTGGAAGCGCTGCATCCACCGGAGCAATAGAACTTCGCCCAGCAGGTTTTACACTCTTCTTTTGTGTAAATGTTCACACTACTGAACTGATCCGCTACTTCCGTTCGGAAACTTCCATCATAGAGGTTTCCCATTTTAAACGCAGCGTTCCCTACAAATTGGTGGCAAGGATAAATATCTCCTTCCGGAGTTACTGCTACATACTCATTCCCCGCTCCACAGCCCCGCATCCGCTTAATCACACAGGGTCCCTGTTCCAGATCCACATAGAAGTGGAAGAAGTTCACATCCGGGCGCTTCAACAGTTCTGTTGCTAGTTTTTCGTATTCTTTAAAAACCGCCGGTAGCTCTTCTTCTGTAATCGCAAAGGGATCCCCCACCTTGCCGGTGGCCGGCTCTACAGACACATTTTTAAAGCCCAGATCGTCACAAATGTGCAACACATCGGATGCAAAGTCCAGATTATCCTTTGTAAAGGTGCCACGCAGATAGTATTCCTGATCTCCGCGTTCTTCCACCAACTTCTGAAACTTCGGTACGATGATGTCATAGCTCCCCTTCCCTGCCGGGGTGGAGCGCTTGTCGTCGTTTATTTCTTTCCGACCGTCCATCGAGAGCACGGCATTTTTCAGCTCACGGTTGATATAGTCTGTGTTCTCCTGGTTTAACAGCATTCCGTTGGTCGTAATCGTAAAACGGAAGTTTTTGTCGTATCTCTCTTCGATAGACCGCGCATATGCAATAGTCTCTTTCACGGTATCCATCGCCATCAGAGGTTCACCGCCAAAGAAATCCACTTCTATGTTACGGCGCTTTCCAGACTTTTCGATCACGAAATCAATGGCACGTTTGGCGGTTTCTGGGGACATGATTTTACGCTGCGTTCCGTATCCACCTGTGGAGGCAAAGCAGTACTTACAGCGCAGGTTGCAATCGTGAGCCACATTCAGGCACAACGCCTTGATGGGTGTATTCTTGACCACAGCCCACTGAGGATTGATATAGTCTTCCTGCTCAAACAACAGCTTCTGCTCCGCCAGTTCACGAATCTCCTGCCAGCATTCCTCCAGAGCCTCACGGGGGTATTGTGATAAACGGGTCAGAATCTCATCTGGACAACGCTCACTCACAGGTGGTTCCACGCAGTTCAGCAGGTCGTAGCTCATTCGGTCCAAAACGTGAACCGCACCACTGTCAACATCCATTGCGATGTAGCATCCTAGGGCTTGAAATGTATGAATCATAATTATTCCCTCTCCACTTGTTAGTTTTGACTACTTTCGGTAAAAATCGACATTGTATCTCTGCAAAAACAGGCAAAAGAAAACTTCCTGCACCTGGCTACCGTAATCGCTCCAGGCGGGAAGTCTTCTCTATGCCACAGTAATAGTAAAATTACTTGCTCTGTTCACATTTCTGATTTGCCACAGTACAGGATGTTTTACATGCAGACTGGCAAGAGGTCTGGCATTCGCCGCAGCCGCCATGAGCAACGCTGTTCTTCAGGGTGGCGCCATTGAGCGTTTTAATATGCTTCAAGAAACTCTCCTCCTCGGATTATTTTTGAACATTATATCATACCCTTTCTTTGAATGCAATTATTTTCTTTTTGTATGCAGTCCTGCACAGATAAATCCAGCCATTCCGCCACCAATCACTGCTGCAATTAGGTTCCGCACTCCGGCCAGAGCTTCCACGCTGGAATAGCACACGAACCCAATTATCACCCACGCAACATAGTAGATGATACCGGTTGTCACGCCAAGAAGCAGCATTCGCTTTCGACAACTCAGCGCCGCATAAAGACCGCCGCAAAAGCAGCCGATCCCAGAGGCAACTACTTCTGCATTGAGTGCAACGGTTTCGCCTAACGTCCCGGATGCCACCAGATGGGCGGCAAGGAATAAGAGCAGTATGCTAATCCCAAAGGCCAGAATAACCCCTGACATCAAAGAACTCACTACCTGAACTAACTGGGTTTCCGACTTTTTTTCCTTCTGGTTCAAAACAACAACCTCCCGTCATAGGTTTGTACCATCCTATGATGAGAGGTTGCATTTCAGACGCAAAGATGTTTACTTTTTCTTTTCGTTCTTAGCTGCTGCATCTGCACCGTTGCCAGCCTGAGCGCCCTTGGTCCCGATGGACCATTTGGTCATTTCAATCCGAACACGGTCTGCACCCGTTTCGAGTACCACACTCATGTCTTTTACAGCACAGATGGTACCGATGATCCCACCAATTGTGGTTACTTCATCGCCAACAGACAGGCTGTTCCGTAGTTCTTCTGCCGCTTTTTTCTTCTTGTTCTCCGGACGGATGAGCATAAAGTAGAAAATCGCGATCATAACAACAATCAATATAATAGAATAAGTCAAAGCAACGTACCTCCGTTATTTGGGATGCTTTCCTGCATCCAGACAGTTCAAACTTCATTATACCGTTTGTTTCCTGTAATGACAAGCCTCTTTTAAATTTTTTATAGTCTGGTCATCAATCGTTCTACATAGGTTTCCCGGAACGCATGAAAGGTTTCCTGTTCAATCTCCTGCCGAATTCTGGACATCAGTTCATTGTAAAACCATAGGTTGTGAATGACCGCCAAGCGCATGGCTAACATCTCTTCCGCCTTGACCAGATGCCGCAGATAAGCTCTGGAATACTTACGGCAAACCGGACACTGGCAGGTTTCATCCAGCGGCCTGGGATCCAATTTGTATTTCTCATTTTTGATGTTAATGGTGCCCTTCCAAGTATAGAGCTTGCCGTGTCGGGCATTTCTTGCCGGCATAACGCAGTCAAAAAAGTCAACGCCCCGGTAAACGCCCTCTATAATATTCCACGGCGTACCGACCCCCATGAGATAACGAGGCTTATCCGCGGGCAGATACGGCTCAACCGCATCAATGATTTCATACATGGTTTCTGCCGGCTCCCCGACTGCTAAGCCGCCGATGGCAAATCCGTCACAGGGCAGCTTCGCAATTTCCTGCGCGTGCCAGATCCGGAGATCCGGAAAAATGCTCCCTTGATTGATCCCAAAAAGCATCTGCTCCGGATTGACACAGTCCGGTTCCTGCATCAGGCCTTTTCTGGCCTCAATACAGCGCTCTAGCCAACGCAGTGTTCGTTCACAGGAAAGTTTGGCATAAGCATGGGTAGCCGGATTCTCTACGCACTCATCAAATGCCATAGCAATATCTGATCCCAGGTTAGCTTGAATCTGCATGGACTCCTCCGGTCCCATAAAGATTTTCCTTCCGTCCACATGACACTGGAAGGTAACCCCTTCCTCCTTAATATTTCTGAGCTTTGCCAAAGAGAAAACCTGAAATCCACCACTGTCAGTTAAAATGGTGCCGTCCCACTGCATGAATTTATGGAGGCCACCCATAGCCTTTACCACATCATCTCCCGGCCGAACGTGCAGGTGATAGGTATTGGACAGTTCTACCTGACAATGAATCTGTTTTAAATCCTCCGCAGACACAGCGCCCTTAATGGCGCCCTGTGTTCCCACATTCATAAATACCGGAGTTTCTACCTTGCCGTGGGCACAGGTAAAGGTTCCGCGTCTTGCTTTCCCCTGTTGTGTGATTACTTGAAACATATCTCTTCCAATTTCCTTCCTTTACTCAATCAACATGGCATCTCCAAAGCTGAAGAACCGATACCGTTCCTTCACCGCCTCACGATATGCTGCCAAGGTATGCTCTCTTCCTGCCAGCGCAGACACAAGCATAATCAAAGTGGACTCCGGCAGATGGAAATTGGTGATCAGTGCGTCCAGGCATTTGAACCGATACCCTGGATAGATATAGATATTGGTCCAGCCGGATTGTGGCACAACGGTTCCATCCTCTTTCGCAAACGATTCAATGGTTCGGCAGGAGGTAGTCCCAACGCAGATAACACGACCACCCCGCTTTTTTGTCTCGTTAATAATATCAGCCGTTTCTGTCGGGATGACACAGTACTCCGAGTGCATGTCGTGGGCTTCAACCTCATCCTCTTTTACCGGACGAAAGGTGCCTAACCCTACATGCAGGGTTACATAGGCTAGTTGCACCCCTTCTTCCTGGATTTTCTCCAAAAGCTCCGGCGTAAAATGTAGCCCTGCAGTAGGCGCTGCGGCAGAGCCGGTCACCTTGGAATAGACAGTCTGATACCGTTCCCCATCTTGAAGCTCTTCCTTAATATAGGGTGGCAGTGGCATTTTCCCCAGCTGCTCCAAAATCTCTAGAAAAATCCCTTCATAGCGGAAGTGAATCAGCCGATTTCCATCCGGAAGCACCTCTTGTACCTGGGCTACGAGTTGTCCGTCACCAAAGAACACCTCAGCTCCCTGACGCAGCTTCTTTCCCGGGCGCACCAGGCATTCCCAAACGTTCTCTCCCCGATCCGTCAGCAGCAGTACTTCCGCTGCCCCACAGGTCTCACGACGCCCTATCAATCGGGCCGGCAAGACTCTGGAATTGTTCAAAACCAGACAATCTCCCTCCCGCAGAAAACTGGGCAGCTCATAAAAGTGGTAGTGCTCAACAGCTCCGCTGCTTCGATTTAAAGTCATGAGCCGAGAACCGTCCCGCCGCTGCAGTGGGGTCTGTGCAATCAACTCCTGTGGAAGGTCATAATTAAAGTCACTGGTTTTCATTGTTGCTGTTCCGTCCTTTTTTCGTTATAATCTATCCTACCATACAAGTGTCAGGTGATTTTGTGTAATTATTTTTGCAATTTACTTTTTCTTTTGTTGCATTTTTCTCAAAAAACCTCCTTTTCGCACTTGACGTGACAGAAAAACTGTGCTACCATGAATGCAACAAACACAAATGCAGGATAGAGGCGCGGCACGCAATAGTATTCATGGACAAGATCCCGGAATCTGTTCACGCCATGGGGAAAGGGTGTGCCGCCGAAGGAGTACTGATCCGGAACAGTATTGTCCTGGGCGTCGGGTTAACAGCCCCTCGACTGTCATCTAGAAAAATCTAGGTGTTGCGCTGTCTGCTTCTTGTTCATATATTGTCATAGGATTATACCCACCTTGACATTATAGTACGGAATCAGTCAGTTTTTCAACTGCTGATTCATTTTTTATTTTTGGCACTGAGCAGAAATCTTTTTGGCTGCATAGTATATATATGGTGATGTTTTTGGAGGTAGTTAAGATGAAGAAATACAAAGTTGGCGTTGTAGGCTGCACCGGCATGGTTGGTCAACGTTTTATCACGTTGATGGAGAATCACCCTTGGTTCCAGCTGACCGCAATCGCGGCGAGCGCCCGCAGTGCCGGTAAAACCTACGAAGCCGCAGTGAGCAAGCGTTGGAAGATGGATACCCCGATTCCGGAAGAGGCAAAGAATCTGGTCATTTTTGACATCGACGCACAGTTGGATGCGTTCGTCAGTGAAATCGACTTCACATTCTGTGCCGTTGATATGGATAAAGAGGCTACCCGCACTCTGGAAGAACGAATCGCTCAAAAGGAATGCCCTGTTGTCTCTAACAACTCTGCTCACCGCTTTACCCCCGATGTACCTATGGTAGTGCCCGAGATCAATCCCGAACACATCAAGGTCATCGAATATCAGAAACAGCGTCTGGGCACCCAGCGTGGCTTCATCGCAGTTAAGTCTAACTGTTCTCTCCAGAGCTATGTTCCTGCACTGCATCCGCTGCGCGAGAAATTCGGCGTGAACAAAGCGCTGGTTTGCACCTATCAGGCCATTTCCGGAGCTGGTAAAAACTTTGAAACCTGGCCCGAAATGATGGATAACGTGATCCCCTATATCGGCGGAGAAGAAGAAAAATCTGAACAGGAACCCATGAAGATGTGGGGTACCATCGAGAATGGTGTTATCGTTCCCGCTACCACTCCCAACATCACAGCACAGTGCCTCCGCGTTCCCGTATCCAACGGACATATGGCAGCAGTCTTTGTGTCTCTGGATCAGAAAACTTCCGTGGATGAAATCAAGGCACTCTGGCAGAACTATAAAGGGCGTGCTCAAGAGTTGGATCTCCCCTCTGCCCCTAAGCAGTTCCTGCATTATTTTGAAGATCCCAGTTATCCTCAGACCCGTCTGCAGCGTGATCTGGAAGGCGGCATGGCAATTTCTCTGGGGCGTCTTCGTTCCGACTCCCAGTATGATTACAAATTCGTAGGCCTGTCTCACAATACCCTCCGCGGCGCAGCCGGCGGAAGCGTGCTGCTGGCAGAATTCCTGGTGGCAGAAGGTTATATTCCTTATAAATAAAGAATAGATAGAATAATCCGGAACGATCGCATTTTTCAATTTCAACTGACTCGTACTGAAAGGATTGATTGTACTATGAAGACTCCTATCTTTACCGGCGCGTGTGTCGCTATCGTCACCCCCTTTACCGAAAACGGAATCAATTTTGATAAGCTGGGCGAACTCATCGAACGTCAGATCGCCGGTGGAACGGATGCCATCTGCATCTGCGGCACCACTGGTGAGGCATCTACACAGACCATTGAAGAACATAAGTCCGCCATCGAATACGGTGTTAAGAAGGTTGATCATCGGGTAAAGGTGATCGCCGGCACCGGCAGCAACTGCACTCGTACTGCCTTGGATCTGTCTCTGTATGCTGAATCCTGCGGTGTAGACGGTCTGCTGATCGTAACACCTTATTATAATAAGGCTACCCAAACCGGCCTAATCAAGCACTACACTTACATCGCAGATCGCGTCCATACCCCCATTATTATGTACAACGTCCCCTCCAGAACGGGCACGAAATTTACGGCTGAGACCTATTACGAACTGAGCAAGCATCCTATGATTAACGGCATCAAGGAAGCCTCCGGTGACTTCGGTCTGGCAATGCACACCCTCCAACTCTGTGGCGACAACATCAATATCTGGTCCGGCAATGACGATCAGGTGGTACCGCTGATGTCTCTGGGTGGAAAGGGCGTTATCTCCGTTGTCTCCAATATCAAGCCAGAACTGATGGTTGAAATGACCCACCTGTGCTTGGACGGCAAGTTCGCAGAAGCGGCTCAGCTGCAAGTCGGCACCATCGGTCTGGTAGACGCACTGTTTATGGAAGTTAACCCAATCCCCGCTAAGGTTGCTCTGAACATGATGGGTCTTGACATCGGCGGACTGCGCATGCCTCTGTGTGACATGTCTGACGCACATAAGGAAGTTCTCTGTAAGGCTCTGCTGAACGCCGGGCTAGAGGTTAAGAACCCTGCTGCTAAGGCCTGATCAGTAAGGAGTTTACTATGCTAAAGATAATCAATTCCGGCTGTAACGGAAAGATGGGGCAGGTTGTGCAGGCAATGTGTGCAGAAGATCCGGAAGTAACCATCGTTGCTGGTTTCGGCACCCATCAAACGGCGGTGGAATACCCTGTTTTTACAAACCCTGCTAATTTTACTTGTGGCGCTGATGTTATCATTGACTTCAGCAATCCCAAAGCGTTAGACGCACTGCTAGCCTTCTGCCTAGATCGGAAATTACCGGTTGTTATTGCTACCACTGGCTTCTCTCTCGAGCAGCTGGCTCAAATTGAGGAAGCCTCTAAGGTAATCCCTGTTTTCCGCAGCGCTAACATGTCTCTAGGCATCAATGTTCTGTTGGAACTGGTCAAAAAGGCCGCCTCCATTCTAGGTGCAGGCTCTGACATCGAAATTGTGGAAAAGCATCATAATCGAAAAGTAGATGCTCCCAGCGGTACCGCGCTGATGATTGCTGATGCCGCAGCGTCTGCTCTGGACTACGAGGCAGAATACAATTTTGGACGCCATGAACGCAGATTGGCACGGACGAAAAATGAAATCGGAATCAGTTCCGTTCGCGGCGGTACCATTGTTGGGGAACACGAGATTATTTTCGCCGGCCACGATGAACTCATTGAGATCCGGCATTCCGCGCAGTCCCGTGAAATCTTTGCAAGTGGTGCCATAAAAGCAGCAAAATTCCTGGCTTCGGTGCAGGCACCCGGCATGTATGACATGTCTCAGCTGGTAAAAGAATAAAGAGGAACGATAAACTATGAATAACGGAATCACCAAAATCACCTACGCTCACGACATCACCCTGGTAACACTCTCTTCCCTGCCCTGTGACAGCAGCGCGGTAGCAGGCATCCTGTCCGCAATGTCTGACGGCAACGTCAATGTGGATATGATCTCTCAAACCGCACCGCAGGGTGGTGCCATTCGTCTCAGTTTTTCCCTTTCTGATCGCGCCCTGGGCACTGCACTTTCTGTCTTGGGCGAAATCAGAAGTAAAAATTCCGATGTAAAGCCGGAAATCCTACCAGGAAACTGCAAGGTTGCCCTGTACGATGAAAACATGGTGAATACTCCCGGCGTTGCTGCAAAGGTCTTTACGCTGTTAGCTGACGCAGGTATTCAAGTCATCTTGGTCACAACCTCTGAAGTAGATATCTCCCTGCTCATCTCTGCGCACAGTCTTTCGGATGCGCTGGCTGTTATGGGCGAGGCTTATGGCGTTGATCCGATTCAAACTGAGTTTTAAAAGTTGTTGTTTCAATAAATCCTATTATAAAAGGCAGACACAGTTTCCTGTGCCTACCTTTTATTTCATCTTCTACCTATAGCTCCAGATTCAATCCAACACCTATGTTGCTGGAAGAATTCAATTGTTTTCCAGGCGTTCATCCACTTCAAACAGATGAAATCCCCCGATTACACCCAACACGTGCCTTTCACCGCACACTTCCTGTGCATACGAGATCATATTGCAGATACCACTATGTGAGTATCCAGTGATAGGAAACAACCCTTGATCTGTTTGACACACTAACGCGGAGCCATCCACTTCCCATCCGCCATTTTTCTGATGCATCCTTTGATCGAAAAGAGATTCCTCTGCCCCGCATCTTCGATATAATAGCTTACTGCTGGTTCTCCACCATAATACTGATCAATATAGGTGTTGTTGTCCGCCAAAACTGTCAGCTTCATATGTCCTTCCCCGTATGTTCTCACTGTTTTCGCCTATGGTATCAAAATTGAACCAATGTGATAAGCTTCTACCAGATAGTTTATCACATTCAGCAAGGGGATGGCAGCCAGAAGCACATCTTTAGCTTTCCTTGATTCTTCCGTCAGTTGTAATCGTCACTACTTGCCAGGGTAGGAATTTCTCGCTGCTTTTCAGTGCCGCAACGACTGCCCGTTCCAATCCACCACAGCAGGGCACCTCCATGCGCACAATGGTAACACTTTTAATCGGATTGTTTCGAATGATTTCAGTCAGTTTTTCAGTGTACTCCACAGCGTCTAATTTAGGACATCCAATTAACGTCACCCGATTCCGGATGAATCGATTGTGAAAATCACCGTAGGCATAAGCGCTGCAATCAGCTGCGATTAACAGATTCGCTCCGTTAAAGTATGGTGCCTGTACCGGCACCAATCGAATTTGTACCGGCCATTGAGAAAGACTGCTGTCTCTGCATTCTTTGGTGCCCAGTTCTTTTTCGCTGTGCTGGATCACTTTGCTCTGAGTACCCGGGCATCCACAGGGCAGCGGAACGGTTTCTTCCAAACTACTCTCCACCTCTCTTTCTACAAAAGAGATGGCATCTGTAGGACAGACCGGCAAACAGTCTCCCAAACCATCGCAATAATCTTCCCGCTGAAGGATCGCCTTTCCATCGACCATCGCAATAGCGCCTTCGTGACACGCCTCAGCGCAGGCTCCACAGCCATTGCACTTGGCTTCGTCAATCTGAATGATTCTTCTCAACATGGCTCTTAACCTCCCAACAAGCTTTCTTACTTTTGTAACCTGATTATACTACAATAAATAAAGATAATCCGTTGTTTATCCAACGAGAAGGAACGTAAATATGAAAGAATATCTTCCTATTTTAAAAAAAACGCTCCTGTTTCAGGGGCTTTCTGATATGGAGTTGACTGCTATTTTGGACTGCCAATCTCCTCACTACCGCCGCTATGCCAAGCACGACTATCTTTTGCACGCAGGAGAAACGGCACATTCCATCGGAATTGTTTTGGAAGGAAGCGTTACCATTTTAAAAGAGGATCTTGGGGGCAACTGTAATGTTTTAGCTAAGTTAGGTCCAGGAGAACTCTTTGCTGAGGAATATGCTTGCGCACAGGATCAGCCGATGGACGTTAGCGTCATGACAGATGAAGGCACTACAGTGCTGTTTCTGGATGTCATGCGCATTTTAACTATTTGCCCCTCTGACTGTTCCTTTCACGCACGGTTGATTCGCAATCTCCTTTCTGCTGTCGCTCAGAAGAACCTACAACTCAACCGAACGCTCACACATTTAGCACAGCGAACTACCCGCGAAAAACTACTTTCCTACCTTTCAGAGGAGTCCTTAAAACAGGGCAGTGCCTCCTTCACCATTCCCTACAACAGACAACAGTTGGCAGACTATCTTTCTGTTAACCGCAGCGCTATGTCAAAAGAACTGGGTCTGCTACAAGAGGAGGGCATACTTCAATTCCACAAAAACGAATTCACACTGTTGAATCACATCGGCATCAACAGCATGCAGAACAGGAGAACGATTATTGCGATGATGAAATAGGGAACGAGATGGGTAACCCAGTCAACGTGCATGAACTCTGTGTCCGGTATACTCCTCTAAAGCAGAGGTCGCAGTGAGGTTCATAGCACCGCCAAGCAGCGTCCCCGCCCCGCCTAGGGCTTACGCCCCAGCCAATTACCAGCAAAATAGGTACAGCGGGTGTGACCGATGAAATATCATCACAGCCTGCCACTGTCAGCATCGAGACAGCAATCGTGGCAAGCATGGCGCAGACCGCAACGTCTGGAAAACACGTGGTAAGAAGCGCACTGACGAGAAGCCAGGCAATAATCTGTGACTTCATCGAGGGATCAACAAGAGAGAACACTTTCAGGGCTAGGCGACAATCCAAACCAATTAACGCCCAAGGTAATGTGATAAGACCTGACCCGAATACCAGAATGATACTGTCACTCTAGTACTGTGAGATTACGTCTGCCATCGGCACCATATTCAGAAAATCGTTGGCGATGGCAGGTATAAGCGCCGCAACTGTAATGTTAACAGGACGTGTAATCCACCAAAAGATTGTCCAGGACGAGGCACCAACTGCCTGCGCACCAAGAGTAGTAAGTGTATTTGAGAGCAGTAGGACTGTCAAGGCAAAAATGGCGGGACCTATTAAAATCAAGATTAAGCGTCGTTTTGCATTCATAACATATTCCCCTCATCTCCTATATCTTTGGGATGTGCGCATGTAGATTCATGTTTTGTTTGTTCTGGCGCATTTTTCTTTTTCTATTGACGAAATATGTTCTCATGGTACAAACCGCAAGCGTGGCTCAGTCCTGAAGATACCGCGTTTACTTATGATAAGCTCACTATTTCAATTCTACGGTGCTCCCTTTTACTAAAGATGAATTGTCAAGTCAAGTGCGCCACTTCGTGAAGAAATACTTGAATAGGCGA